>CANKNP010000145.1 GCA_947483545.1 Deltaproteobacteria bacterium
GTGGAGGCGGCGCTGATCGACCATCGCGCCTGGATCCAGGGTTTGGGCCGGGAGAACTGGGAGCGGCGCCAGGCGGATGGCCGGGTCTCAAGCTGGCTCGATCGCGTAGCCGCGCGCACTCGGGCGGAGGCAGAGCGCTGGCTCGCGGACCGCCCCGAAAAGGCCGAGCTACGTTCTGGGCTTTTACGTCCGGAGGCCCTGCATGTGCTCTGGCGCGGTGCCCGTGCGGAGGCCACGTGAGCGATCTCCGGAGCTGGGCGGCCAGCTTGCCTCCGTATGAGGGCAAGATCCACCTCCGTTTTGACGGCCCGGTTGCGGAGCTGCTCATCGACGACCCTCCTACACGCAACGCCTTGCACCCCCACATGATGGTGGCGTTGGCCGACCGAATCGCCGATTTGACCGGTCGTTGTCGCGTGGTGCTGGTCGGCGGTACCGCGGGGGCCTTCTGCTCGGGTGGCAACCTCAACGCGCTCCGGAGCCACCTCGCCCTTCCCGAGCTCGCTGGCGCGCTGGTGGACTTCATGACCGCCACCACTGAGCGGCTGGTTCAAGGCGACATGATGGTGCTCGGCGTGGTTGACGGCCCGGCGTTGGGTGGGGGAGCCGAGCTCCTGACCGCGTGCGACGAGGTCTACGGCTCGCCCCGGGCGCGCATCGGATTTGTGCAAGCTCGACTTGGCGTTTCGCCGGGGTTCGGCGGCGGACGCCGCCTCGTGGCGCGGGTCGGGCCGCGTGCGGCGCTCAAACTCCTGACCGAAGCGAAGATACTCGACGCCACCGAGGCAGCACGCCGGGGCCTCATCGACGAAGTGGTGGACGATCCCTGGCTTCGGGCAAGAGCGCGCGCGGCAGAGCTGATCGCCTTGCCAGAAGCTGCGGTCGTGGGCGCGCGTCGCCTGGTGCAGGCTGCGGCGCGCGAGGGCGGCGCTGCCGTCGAACGTGAGGTTTTTCTTGGTCTTTGGGGTGGGCCAGCCCACCTGGATGCGCTCCGGCGTAGCCGAGCGTGAGGCCCGGTCACCTTCGAGCACCGGGGGCTATCGTGCTCCTGCTCGCGGCCTGCACCCGGCCGGCGCCGCCGCCGCTGGACCTCCCGCCCCTCCCGCCGCCGCCACCGCCACCCTCCGGAGAGCTGCGAGACGGTGTCTATTCAGACTTCGAGTTCCCGTTCACGCTGTCCGCGCCGGCGAGCTGGATCGTGACCCTGGGGCAGCGGGGCGGGGCGCTCCGCGTACGCCTGGAGGACCCGGAGAGCGAGCTCGGCTTCGAGGTCTGGACCTGGCGCGACGGCGCCCTCGGACCGCGCCCCCGTGAAGGTTGTGACTGGGCATTCCAGGATCGGGGCCACTACACCCTGCCCGCCGCGGTCGGGGCGACCGTGGTGGCGACCTGCCGGCCCGCCCGCGAAGACGGCCCGCGGATCCTCGGCTGGTACCTGGCAAACGACGCGGTGATCTACGCGTTGGAGGCCTCGCTGCCAGACGGGGAGCTGGGCGAGAGCCTGGGCGTGGTGGACAGCCTCGTCAACGACTTCGCCTGGGCGATCCGGCCCTGAGGCGGTGCGGACGGCATCCCGGTCCGGCGGCTCTCCGCAGGCCTGTTCGCACGCAGCGATGGTTCAACCCGTGGAAAGCCTGATGCCGTCATGACCCTCTGAGCCAAACGGCTCAGGGCTGGGCCCCAACGCTGACGTCACGCTCCTGCCAATAGCGGCCGACCTGGAGCTTCATCACCCCGTCGCCCGGCTCCACGAAAAGCGCAACGTTATCGGTGACTTCCGCGAGCTCGGGCGGGGTGAAGGACAGGACCATCGCTCCGGTCATGAGCGTGTCGCCGCACCACAAGAACACCGTCCACTCGTCCCCCACCGCGGGAGGGTCCTCCCCGTTGACCTTGAGCTCTGGCACGTCGCAGGTGAAGGTGTCGTCCGTCTCGGACTCCTCCTCCTCCGATTCGTCCTCGTCGTCCGGATCAGTCTTGGGCCCGAAGCACGCCAACAGCAACAGGAGCAGGTACATGCCGGGGCCTTATCCGACCGCGTCAGCGCCGTCCGCTCGGCCTCGGGGTCGACCGGCCCAGCTCCCCTCCCCCGACGGTTAGACGCGCCTATGCTGCTCCGCGCGGGCTCGTACCTCGTCCTCCTGGCGCTCGCCGGCTGCTTCGGCCCGGAGCCCTCAGACGCGCAGCGCCGCCAACGGGCGAACGCCGACCAAATCGCCACGTGGAACCAGGAGACCGGAGACCGCCTCGACCCCGACGACCCCATGGTGGACGCCTGGCTGCGCCGACACCCGGACGCCGCGCTCGACCCCCTCGCCCACCTGGTGGCCGCCCGCGGAGTGCTCGACGGCGTGCCCGATCTGGGCCTTCAATCACTCGATCTGGCCTTCGATTCACTATCGCCGCTGCTCGCGGGCGCCAGCGTCCTCCTGATCCCGCCAGCCGTAGTGGGGGTCGGCCGCAGCAGCGTAGCCACCGACGCCGATCCTCTGGTGGGCGGGCCCTTTCGTACCCGGCGCGGTGTGTTGATCGGTGGCGAACGCTGGAAAGGCGGGACGGCGACATCGCTTGAGGCGCTCGGCGCCGAGCTCGACCGGGATCCGCCCTCTCTGGTGCTCACCCTCGCCGCCCAAGACGCCACCGGCGGCGTGTGGATCCAGCTCAAGCGAAAGGAGGGCGCGTGGTGGACACTCTCCACCTCCAACGCCGAGATCGGCGCCCGACTCCTGCTGGCGAGCACCGCCGTGTCAGACGAGGGCGCCAGCGTGGCGTCGTCGCGTTACGGGCGCGGCATATGGCCCAAAACGTCTGCTCCATCCCGGTGACCAAGCGATGAACCAGGAGGTCGCACGGCTGGTGATCCTGTCGGGGCTCACCGCGCTCATCCCAGTGCCCTACCTCGACGGCTATGTTGAACGCCAGATTTTACGAAAGGCGATTCAGCGGCTCGCGCTGGTGCACACGTTCGAGGTCACCAAGGACGCGCTGGATACTCTGGTGGAGGACCGGGGTAGCGTGCTGCTGGGCTGCCTGGTCGCCGTGCTGTGGTGGCCGGTGAAGAAGCTATTTCGGACTATATTTTTCTTCCTGACGGTGAAGGACGTGATCGATCTGGTCAGCGTCAACTCCCACCGGATCGCGATGATCGACCACGCGCTCCGGGAGGGGGAGCTCCAACAGGACCCCGCAGCGGTGCGCACCCGGATGGACGACGTGCTGGGGCGGGTCCGGATTTCCCCGGTGAGCCGGAAGGTCCTCCGCCTGGAACGTGGTCAACAGACCGGCTGGCCGACGGACGACGCGCCGGAGCTACGCGCGGTGGCCTGGGCCCACGAACAAGGAGGCGGCGCCACCGTCCTCGAACGGTTCCGGCTCGGCGCCCAGGCCAAGTCATGAGCCTGCTCCTCTGGCTGGCGTGCACCGGAGAGGTGGGAAAGCCAGCCGCGTCCGCCGCGGACGGCCTGTTGAATCAGGGTTTGCTCAATCCTTTTCCCCAGGCCGGGTTGATGTCCGAAGGGCGCATCAGCATCCCCGAGGGCCTGCTGCCGGTCCCCGAAGGCGGTACCCCCTTCGACGTAGCTCGGCTTGGCTGGAGAAGCGGATTTTCCACCGTTCAGAGCTCGGTGATCGACCTGGGCGTCGCGCTCGACCCAGCCTCGCTCAACGACCAGCTTCGACTCGGCGTCGACGGCGCCGTCCAGATCTGGGACCTCGACACCGGCTCGCAGGTGCCCTGTATGGCCGAACTCGACGCCTGGCCGGAGCTCGCTGCCGGCGAAAAACAGGCGTTGATCATACGTCCCGTCGCGCCGATGACGCCTGGGCACCGGGTCGCCGTGGTGCTGACCCCTGCTGTTCTCCTGGCCGACGGGAGCCCACTCACGGTCCTCGCATGGGCCGAGGCGCAGGCCCGCGATCCGCACTGGGCCGAGCTTTCGCGCTCGCTCAGCACGATTGGCGTCCAGGATGTCGTCCTTGCGTGGGACTTCCCCATCGGGGATGGCACGGCGCCGCTTCGCGAGATGGTCGCGGCGCAGGGTCCCGCGGGCCCCTGGACCTTCACGGACATCGATGACGTCGACGAGAACCCTGACGTCCTGCCCGACGGCCTCTGGCGGCGCCTGTTGGGGACCTACACCACCGACTCGTGGCTGATCGACGATCAATCCGAGGAGTTGGATGGTGTGCCCGAGCCGCAGGGCTCGGCCGAGGCCGAACTGTGGGTGTATGTGCCCGAGAGCGCCCGCGGAAGGCAGGACGCGCCGGTCCTCGTGTTCGGGCATGGAATCCTCGCCGATCCGCGCCGTTACTGGGAGAGCGACACCGACGAGAGCGGCGTCATCGACGTCGCCAACCGTCTGGGCGCCGTGGTCGTAGCGACGACGTGGCGCGGCCTGACGACCGACGACTTGTTGTCGGCGGTGGAGGTCGCAGGCGACTTCGGCCGCTTCCATGAGCTCACTGACCGTATGCGTCAGGGGGTGCTCAACACCCTGGGCCTCATCCACCTCGTCGCGGACGGCGGGCTCCTGGACGATCCAGCCATCGGAGCAGGCGCCGATACCAGTCGCATCTACTATTACGGTATTTCTCTCGGGGCTATCGAGGGATCGGTCACGCTCGCTCTCCAGGATACGGTGGAGTATGCAGTCATGCACGTCGGCGGAGCGGCGTGGTCAACGATGCTGGAACGAAGCTCCAATTGGCCCGCTTTCGAGGCGAGGGTGGCGATGACGCTCCCCTCGGCGTGGGACCGACAGCTCCTCTACGCCGCTTCCCAGCTGTACTGGGATGCCGTTGATCCCGCCTCCTACGTCGAGGATCTGCAGGGCCGGAGCTTTGTCTGGCAGGAGGCGATTGGCGACAACCAGGTCCCCAATATCACCACCGAGCTGTTGATGCGCGGCGTTGGCGCGCCCCTTGCGACGCCTGAGGTGCAGTTGCCGGCGCTCATCGACACCGTGACGCTCCCGAGCCAAGGCCCCGTGTGGGTCCAGTTCGATCCCGAGCTCGGCGCGCCGGACCCGGTGAACCGCCCGGCCTCCAACACCGGCGCCCACGACCTGCCGCGCATGTGGGAGGGCACCAAAGCGCAGACCGCGGGCTTTTTCGAATCGGGCGCCGAAGGCTGGGTCACCCACTACTGCGGGGCGGGACCGTGCACCGCTTCCGCCACCGGCGCGCCTTGACCGTGTGGGCCGCGGTCGTCGGGCGCCTACGTGAGCTGGGCGCAGCCGCGCTCTACCTCCTGATGCCGCTCTGGATGTTAGGCAGAGCGCTCGGGCCTTTTCGGGCTCCGGGACGCGAGACCGAAGCCCTCTACGGGGAGCTCTATGCGGCCGCAATCGTGCGGCGGTGGTGGCTCCTCGACGCGCCTTTCCTCACGTCCGACACCGGCGGCGTGCCGACGCCATGGTGGCCGGCCGCACCTTTTCCCGCCTTGATCCAGGCCCTTCTCCCCGCCGATGGCGCCCTGGCCTTGGGGCTCGTCGTGCTCGGGGCGATGTGGCTCGCGGGCTACGGTCCGTACCGGCTATATCGGGTGCTCCTACCGGAAGCTTCGCCGCTTGGTCCCTTGCTCGCGGGGCTCTCGGTCCAGGTGTCACCGGTGGTGCTCCGCGCCGTACCCGACGCGGACCTCGCCGCACTGGGGGTGGGCGCCCTGGCCCTTGGATTCGCCGCGCCGCGCTGGGCATGGATCGCCGGTTTGTGGAGCTGGCCGGCTGCGGTCCTGCTGGGAGTCGCCGGCGTGATCCGTCGCGAGCCGGGCTGGCTCATCGCCGCGATACCGGCGTTGGCCGTACTGGTCCCGCCGTCTGCCGCGCCGGGCGCGTTACGCGCGCAGACCGCGGCGGAGGTCTCGGCGGTCGCCTACCTCGGGCGCGAAGGCGCCGTGTTTCCGATGCCTCCCGCGGAGGCCGAAGCCTGGCCCGTGAGCGACCAGCGCCGCTGGGGCCTGCCGGGCGCGGACCCGGGCCTCGGCCTCCTCCCGGGCACCATCCCGCCGTCGCCGCCTACGATGCCGCCCATGCCGTCTGGCGAGCCGCCGCCACCTGGCGTGCCCGGGGGAGCCCCACCGCCAGCCACGGCGGCTCCCGCGCCCCCTGGACCCGGCCCGACCGCCGATCTCGACGCGCCCGCGCTCACCCGGCCGCCCCCGACGCGTCCGTGGTTTGGCGCCATCCTCGTGCCGCTCCAACGCCTTCACGCCGGTCCGCTCGCCCTGCTCGGGCTGTTCGTCGCCCTCCGTGGCGCGCGCCGCTGGGCTGCGGCGGGCCTGGCGGCACTGGCCGCGATCACGCTGCTCTTCGGCTGGCAGCCGTTTCCGGGAGAAGCTGAGGTAGATCCGGGGTCGGTGGCCCAGCTCCGCGGTCTGCTCTCAGCTGTGCAGCTGGACGCGCTGCCTGGCCGTCCTGACGGAGTGAGCTCGCTGACCTGGTGCGGTCTCGTGGTGGTCGCTGGTGGCGTTGGGCTTGCCCGCCTCTTCAGCACTGCCTGGTGGCTCGCCCCGGTCCTGCTCCTCGGTCCTGCACTCGAAAACCCGAGGTTGGCAGCACCCATCACCGCGCTCCCCCTCTCCAGCGGCCTCGCGGTGCTCGCCGGCTTGGAGTCGGGGCCCGTGCTCGTCTTACCCTCTCCCGAAGCCCCCTTCCTCCAGGGCCGGCTGAGCCGCGCCCGGGTGTGGTGGCAGGTGGCCGAGGCGGGAAAAAGCATCGATCCTACTGAATCAGGCGCGACGGCACGCGCGGCGACGGTCGCGGCGCTCAGCGGAGCGCTCCAGCTCCCGGTGGACGTGAGCGCCGCGGAGGCGGTGTGGACAGCGCGCGACCCCGACGCCTTCCACCGTGCAAACCTCGCGGGATTCTCCTTCTTGATGCTTGATCTCGGCGCGGTCCCCCAAGCCATGCACCCACAATTCGAGGGCTGGATCGCAGCGCGTGTCGGTCAGCCCCTGAACCTCGACGGAGAGCTCCGGATCTACGATCTGCGCCGCGGCCCCGCGTCGGAGGCGGGCCGCGATCTCCCTGGATTCAACCTCGATCTGGACGGAGGCCCCGGAGAAGGGACAGGTTCGGTCCCCGCCGCAGGGGACATCGGAGGTTTCGAACCAGCGGCGGAGACCGTACCTGTCTATTAGTCTCCGCTCGCGCTCCGAACGATCATAAGGAAGTGAATCCGTCGCGAAGGCTGCTCGGGCGGGCCAGGCGTCATGATAGGATCATGACCTATAACGCCAGCTTCTTATAGATCTTGAGCAACCGACCGGGCAGCTTGTCCACCCGGTCGATCACGGCATAGGCGACGTCCCCGTACATCCGCGCGAGGTACTGGCCGCCGCTCGGGTCGACGGTGACGCAGAAGGGGTGGACGCCCAGGCGGCGGGCCTCGGCGAGCGCGGCGCGCGTATCTTCCTGGGCGTACCTGTCATAGTAGTGGTCACAGCCGCAGTCCAACGGCTTACCGTCCGACAGGAGCAGCAGGAGTCGCGCCCGCGCCGGATGCTGCATCAGCTTCTGGGTGCAGTGCCGGATGGCGGCGCCGTCGCGGTTCTCCATCTTGAAGTTGATCCTCGCGACCCGCTCTCGGCACGCGCCGTCGTAGGGGTCGGCGAAGTCCTTGGCGATGTAGAACGCGACGTGTTCACGGCCGTAGCCGGAGAATCCGTAGATTGCGAAGGGGTCCCCCAAGGCGTGGAGGGCCTCCGCTACCACAATGAGGGCGTCACGTTCGACATCGATGATGCGGCGGGCGCTCCCGTCCGCGGACTCGTTGGTCGAGCTGGACATGTCCAGCAGGAACGCGACCGCGACGTCGCGCCGCGCCCGCTCATCACGCGCGTAGATCCTGTCGCTTCGCTCCTGCCCCACCCGGGCGGCCACCTCTTCCTCGATCGCCCGCTCGAGGTCCAGATCCGAGCCGTCGGTCAGCCCCCTCACACGCTGTAGGGCCTGCGGCCGTAAGGCCTCAAAACGCCTCCGCAACAGCTGAATCTGGCTGTGTTCCCGCGCGAGCACCTCGTCCACACGCGCGCGCGATCCCGGCTTGAGGCGGTGTTCAAACACCTGTACCCAGGCGGGCTTGTAGTCGTCGATGCCCGAGTCCCACTCCCGGTACCGCACGGGCCGGCCCAGCGCGTCCGCGTCCGGGTCTGGCGCCTGGGCCGGGCCTGGCGCGCGGGAGGCCTCATCGCCCACCCCCGAGTCCGGGACGACCGCACCGCCCTGGGGCGCGTGCTCCATCATCGCCTCCATACGGCGATAATCCGAATCTTCCGCGTTGCGACCTCGCGCGGTCCGCCGGGCGTCGGCGACCTCGCCCGGCTCCCCCGCGGCTCGCATCTGTTCGAGTATCCGGCGCGCATCCGCCTCCAACGCCCGGTCCTCGGGCCGCGCGGCCTCAGGTCGAAGGCCGGTGGGCCCGACCCGTGACGGCCCGAGCGTCGGCGCCGGTCCGCGGGCCGCAGCGTCGGGGGTGGGAGCCCGACCGGGCTCGGCGGAGCGCATCAGCCCGGCTACCGCCGCGTAGGCTTCGCGCACCACACGCGCGCAGTCGTGCACGCTCGCCGCCGCATCGTCCATGTGCGGCAGGGCGTTGATGAACGGCGCCAACGCCCGCTCCTCGGCCTCGTCCAGGTCGAGGGGCGGGAGTCCCGCGGAACAACGCACCAGCGCCTCAACGACCTTGGCGGCCGGCGCGGTCGGGGCGTCCCGTCTGCCCCACAAGCTCGGGCCGAGGCGATCAACGTCTCGGCCTACCCCGGGATACTCCGTACGAATCCGGCTCATCACGCGCCGGTCCTCCAGCACCTGGAACAGCTCTTGTGCAAGGAGACGGTTGGGGAAGGCACGCCAGAAGCGCTCGAGCTCGCCCTCGTCGACCTCACGGCTTGGCCAGACGCCCTCCAGCCGCTCAAGCTCAAGGTCAAAGGTACCAAACTCAAGGTAGCCGGCGCACAGAGCCGTCTTGACCCGGTAGAGCAGGAAGTCCCGATCGTCGCCGAACGTGTCGATCCGGTCAGGCAGGTAGAGGTGGTGACCGTCCGTGTAGCTCAACCCGCTGCCGGAGCGGATCTGCACGTCTTCGCCGCAATGGGCGCGCGCGTAGTGGGTGAGCGCAGCGCTCACATCCGTCAACCCAACACCGCGCTGTAGCTCCCGCGCCGCGTGCGCGCCGAGTCGGGATTCCTGGCGCAAGAAGCTCTCCGCCCGCGCGGGGGAGCGCCGGAAGAGCGCCAGCCCTTCGGCAACAAAGGCCGAGAGCGCATGGTCGTCGAGCTGTCCCACGAGCTCCGGTAGAGCGCGGGAGACCAGGGGCAGGGCGGTGACCTCGGTCGCCGCGACCTGGTGGAGGACCCGAAAGTACGCGGCCCGACCGCCCGGCGACACGCGCGCGAGCTGATCGGGCAGGCCGAGGGCCAGGGTTCGCGCCAGGCGCGGATCCCGCTCGACGGTCGTGACCACCAGGCGGGTGTACGCCTCCGCGGCCTCGGTGCCCAGCCCCTCAGCGAGCGCCGCCCGATATCGGAGCCACACCGTCAAGGTTGGGCGATCCCGCGCCAACACCCGTAGGGGCTCGGCGAGGGTGATCCCCTCCTTGACCCGGAGAAGGGCGCGTTCCCAGAACAAAGAGGCCCGACCCAGGCGCGCTCCGCTGCTGCTGCCTACGTAGTGCCTCGGCGCGGCGCTGTCGCGTCACCCGCGGCTCAGGGGGGCCGGACCACCACGCGGAGGCTCGCACGGGTGCCGACGTCGGGCCAGTCATCCCCTACCGCGCGCGCGACGCAGTCCAACTCGGCTCGATCATGGGGGAGAGGCTCCAAGATCGCGACCGTCTCCAGGCCGCCTGGAGCAAAATCGAGGCGAATCACCCCGCCGCGCTGAAGGCACACGCCCAGCTCAGGCGTGACCGCCTCTACCCGCTGGCGCACGACCTCGGACGCTCCCGCGGCGCCGGTCGGCGACGGAAGCGGGATGGCCGGCGCCCAGTCCCCCCGCTGAAGCGCGCGCCCCAGGCCTGCAAGGAGCAACACGCCGATCCCTAGACCGAACCAGAGCCGCCGCGCGCGCACCTACACGACCTCACCCGGGGCTGGTCGCCTCCGTGGTCGCGCAGCGATCCGCCCGAACCGTCGCCTCAGGGCTTCCCCCGCACGCACTTACCGGCGGCCCTTCCAGGTGGAGAGCAGACCCGCGAGAACACCGAACGTGGGCTCGGGGGCGCGCGTCGGGCCACCCTGGCCGCCCGTACGCGGGGTTGGCGCAGCTGGCGCGGCCTCGCCCGGCTGAACGGTGTGCCGGATCGACAGGCCGAGGCGACCGCGCTCCAGGTCGACCGACATGATGCGGACGTTCACCTCCTGCCCTTCCTGCAGCACCTCTTTGGGATGGCTCACCCTCTGGCGCGCGAGGTTGGCGAGGGGAACGAGGCCCTCGACCCCCGTGGGGAGCCGAACGAAGGCCCCGAACTCGCGCAGCGACGTCACCACGCCGGGGTACACGTCGTCCTTCACCAGGAGCGACAGCTGGTGGCCCCGATCCGCTTCGGCGGCCTCGTCGACGATCACCCGGTGGCTGACGATCGCCTCGCGGCCTCGCACCTCCAGCACGCGGAAAGCAAGGTTCTGACCAACATAGGCATCAGGATCGACGATCGGCTGACGGTCGATGTGCGAGTTGGGGCAGAAGGCGCGGACCCCCTGCCCAAGCTGCACCTCGTAGCCGTGGTCGTTCCTCTTGGTGACCCGCCCGTCAACGCTGTCCCCCGCGGCCCGCGCGGCCTCGAGCATCTCGATCGCCATGTCCCCCGAAGGCGTGGTCGTCAGTCGAACCTCACCCTCCGACGGATTGTTGACAATATAGGCCGTGATTTCGTCACCTACGCCAACTTCGGGCCCCAGCTCCACGCGATCGAGGGTGGCGTCGGCCTTCGTGCCCACGTGCACGAAAGCGACGGTTGAACCCATTCTTGTGATGCGCCCGACGACGCGGTCCCCACGCCTCAGGACGGTCGGACGGGGACCGCCCGAGAAGGCCTCCATCATCCGGCGTGCCTCGTCGCGGTCCATCGTGGCGATCGCGCTGAGGCCATCGAAATCGGTGAGATCGCGTGGAGCGACCGGCGTTACCGCGGGGGTCGGGGCCTGCGGTACCACCCGGACCACCGGGGGCGGGTCGACCGCTGGAGCCGCGGGCTCAACCGGGGTCTCGGGGCCCTTGGGGGGCCGACGTCGGGTCGTACGTGAAGGGTGGTCCATCCAAAACTCCAAGCTGCGGCCGCTATCCGGCAGAGGCGACCAAGGCCAGCGCCTAAGGCAGGTCGGGCCCACGAAGCGTGGAGGTCACGCTTTTTCGCCGTGCCGGTGTCCGTCGTCCCGAGGGAGTCCGGCGCACTTCACGGAGTTCATACATCAAACTCGTGCTATCGTGGGCCCAGCATCGGGTCCCTATGTTCCTCGTCCCTCTCCTCTTCGCGGCCGAGCGCGCCTTCGAAGCAACCAGCGGGTCCAAAGGCATCTCGGACCAGAACGTTACGATCTGGGCGAGTTTTCAAGCCGAGGGGCAGAGCTACGACCTGGCGTGTAAGCTGAGCGCATCGAGCTGCGAGGTGCGTGGCGGTGGTAGCCGCGACAAGATCGGGAGCGCTACCTGGGTGTGGGATATGCGGGCCGGTCTTGTCACGTTTCAGGGCTCGTGCTCGCGCGGCGCCCTCGCGAGCTTCACGAGCACCTGGCAGCCCCCGGCCGGCAGCGCCGCCATGCTGACGAGCTGGACCACCGGACGCTGATCAGGAACGTTCA
>CANKNP010000146.1 GCA_947483545.1 Deltaproteobacteria bacterium
CGGGCGCGAGCACCGAGGTGTACACCTTCGCGAACACGGTGCTGGACATCGTCATCGACTACCAGGGCGACCTGTACGTCGAGACCACCGGCGACGAGGTCCGGCTCCTCGAAGCCGGCGCCACCACCGACATGCTGTTCGCCAGCGTGGTGGGCGACGGCAAGCTGGCGATCGCCCCGGACGGGTACGTCGTACGCGCCAGCTTGAACCCGGTGTCGTCGGCAACCTACGAGGAATGGGCGGTTTGGACGCGGTGATCCGGGCCGATCCCTGGCTCGGCCCGGAGAGCCTCAAGAAGTGGATCACCACGGAGACACTGAGGCACGGAGAAAGGCGAGGAAAAAGGCTGAGATCGGAGCACCAGCGGTCGTAGGTGCGCACGACATCTCTGTGTTCTCCGCGCCTCCGTGGTGAATTCTCTCCCGGGGCGCCCGACCTGCCGGCCGGCCTGCCGTTGCAGGATCAGCGGCAGAACGCCATCGGATCCCCGTCGCTCGGGTCCCAGCACCCGCAGTCGCAGTTGTCGGCGTAGCCGGCGGTCTCCGTGAGCGTCGCGCTGCGAACGCCGTCTACCCACCACCAGCCATCTCGGTTGTGACAGTCGTCGCTGTAGCTCCACCACGACAGATACCCCTGTAGGCACCAGTCTTCGCCGTCCTGGGCGAGCGCGAGTCGGAAGTACTCGTAGCCGTTGTTCGACCCCAGCAGGCCAACGATCGTGTAGTCCCCGTCCGCCAGCAGCGGGTCCGGACTGCCCGCGATGCTGAACCCGAGCGCGCTCTCGCTGGCGGCGCCTTCCGCGGTGAGTGTGTAGACCATTTCGCCGTCCCAGGCGTAGACCCCGCCACCAGCGGTAGTGGTGACCACATGCTGAAACTCCCACGTGGCCACGGTGTCGTTGTGGTCCATCGACCGCGAGACGGCCCCCTCCCAGGCGTTTCCGCAGTCGTCGACGCAGGGCCCCTCCCAGGTGTCAGAGTCGCCGTCGGTCTCATGGGCTGCGCAAACCCAGTCCCCATCGAAGGCTTCGGTGAGGTCGTAGACAAGGTAGTGGAGCGCCCACGCGGCGTGACGGATGTCCTCCATCGTGCCGAGGTCGACGGGGCCCGGGTTGGTCAGCGCACACTCCCAAAGGTCGAGGTCGGCTTCGGCCGAGCAGATCGCTTCGTCCAGCTCCCCAGCCGTGTCGATCAGGTCACCGCTGTCCATGAAGTAAGGCTCCTCACACTCCCCCGTGTCGAGCGCGGAGTCGGAGTCTGGCGCGGTGTCGACGGGCTCCACGGAATCGGTCTCTTCGGAATCTGTGGCCGCCGTGTCGACCGGGCCGACGCTGTCTGTCTCGGGGAGGTCGGAGTCCGCCGGGGCCCCAGCGGGAGGCGCGACGACGCAGGCACAGAGGGCCAGGAACATGCTGCGATTGTACACGAGTACACCGTGCCGAATCGCGCGATGGGCGCTCGGGTATTATCCCGGCCCGATGAAGCCCCTCGTCCTCTTCGACATCGACGGCACGCTGCTCAAGACCAGGGGAGCGGGCCGCGAGGCCCTGGACGATGCGTTTCGGAAGGTCCACGGCTGGGCGAACGCGACCGAGGGCGTTCACATCGGGGGTTCCACCGACGGCAAGATCTGTCAGGACGTCGGCGAGAAATTCGCCGCGACGGTGGACATCCCTGCCGTCCAGGCGGTGTACCTCGCCAGGCTCGCGGAGCGCCTGGGCGACCGATCCCGCACCACGGTTTGCCCTGGCGTTTTTGAGGTGCTCGGCGCGCTCCAAGGCCACGCGCACGTCGCGCTGCTCACGGGGAACTGGGAGGCGGGCGCCGCGCTCAAACTTGCCGCTGCCGACCTGCACAGTACGTTCGACTGGGGCGCCTACGCCGACGACGCCGTGGATCGGAACCACCTCTTGCCCATCGCCCGGCGGCGGGCCATCACCCGGGGTCTGAGCCCCACCCGCTTCATCGTGATCGGCGACACCCCCGCGGATGTGGCCTGCGCGCGGGCCGGCGACGGAGAGGTGATCGCGGTGGGCACGGGGTTTGCCGAGCCTGGGGAGCTTGAGGCCTGCAAGCCCGATTTGCTTGTGGTGGACCTGGCGAGGGAGTTTGAGCGGGTGATGGGGTTCCTGCGTCCTCCTCTGGCGTAGAACGCGTCCCCGGAGGAAGGTCCACGCAAAGGCGCAAAGCCGCCAAGAAGCACCCGCTCCCCCTCCCCTTCGCGCCTTTGCGCCTTTGCATGGGCAATTCCCCTCCGTGCCTCCGTGTCTCCGTGGTACACCCGGCATTTTCCTCCGCCGCGCGGCGCAGCACCCTCCCCCTCCCCTTCGCGCCTTCGCCTGGGCGATTCCGCCTGCGACGTCACGCCGAGGACGCCCCACCGAAAGTCCTGTATTCTGCACCCGATGCTCCTCGCCCTGCTCGCCTGCGCGACCCCGCTCCCCTCGCCGGCGGTGCCGCCCGGTGAAGCACCCGAAGCTCCCGTCGAGGTCGTCGCGCCCACGCTCCTCCGCCCCCAACCCCTGCCAAGGTGGTACCGGGACGACGACGGGGACGGGTACGGGACGCTGCCGCTTGCCCTCGCGATCGCCCAACCCGAGGGGTACGTCGCGGCCTCCGGCGACTGTGACGACTGGCGCGCGGACGTTCACCCGGAAGCGGAGGAGCTCTGCGATGACGGTATCGACAACGACTGCGACGGCAGCGAACGGGAGAGCTCCCTCTGGCATGCGGACGACGATGGCGATGGCTACGGTGAACAAGCGTCGCAAGGCAGCGCCTGCACTGCATCGGCTGGCTGGGTCGCCAATGGCGACGACTGCGACGATGCGGACGGCAACGAGGCGGGCGAGTACGACGGCGGCGGAGTGAAAATCTACGACGGCGAGGTGACCTGGTCGCACTCCGATCTTTACGGCAACGTCCCCGACGACATCGACGGGGGCACCTTCCCGAGCGGATCGGACGGCAACGTCTCGGTCGACCCGATGTGGTTCGACCCCGCCGCTGAGGGCGCCGCCGGCTTTCGCCTTGACGCCGCCTCCCCGCTCGTCGCAGCCGGCGACCCCACGATCTTGAACCCCAACGGCACGCGGTCGGACATCGGCCCCCTCGGGGGCGCCAACGCCGCAGGGTTCGACCTGGATCTGGACGGCTACGGGCTCTGGTGGCTCCCCGGCGCCTACTCGCCCACGACGTCGCCGGACCTCGATTGCGACGACGCCGCCGCCACCCTGTTCCCCGGCTCCGGCTGCTGAACCGGGCGGGGTGAACCTCCCGCCTTCCCGCCGGATTCGCAGCGGCAGACCACGCCCCGCCACGCGAGTACGCGTGCCGGGGGCCCCTGCAACTTGCGCGTTGTACGGCGCGGAAGCAGCTAAACACGCTCGCTGGCTCGCGTGTCGCTGCTCGCTCCGCGGATCGCCCCCCACGGAGACGCTCGGTTAGCCCATAGCAGCCCAAGGCCGAGGACTACCTCTCCGGGCTGATCCGCCGCTGGGCCTTCTCTTTCTGCTTCTGCGCCGCGTGCTCCAGCTTGACCATCACGCCGTCGAGCGTGGCGTACATGTCGTCCGTCTCGTCGGTGGCGTGCAGGACCTCGCCGGCGGCGTGGACGGTGAGATCCGCGCGGTGGCGGTGCTTGTCCACGGTGAGCGTGACGTGGGCAGCGGAGGGCTCTCGAAGGTGCTTTTCAACCTTCGCAAAACGCTTGAGCGCCCAGGCGCGGATGGCCTCGGTGGACTCGATGTTCCGGAAGGTAAACTCCAGCTCCATGATCACTCCTACGGGCTATACACCCGGCAAATGCCCAGGATTGGGCGGGTAAATCAGCAAACGTTCCTGCGCTTGGAAGAGGGGAGGATGCCCATGGCCTCTCTGTACTTCGCGACGGTGCGGCGCGCGATGTCCACGTTATCGGCCTGTAAGAGCTTGACGATGCCGTCGTCGGAGACCGGGGCGTTCGGATCCTCCGCGGCGATGAGCTTCTTGATCCTGCGCTTCACCGACTCGGCGGCCACCTGCTCGCCGGAGACGGCGTTGACCCCGTTGTTGAAGAAGTACTTGATCTCCAAGGTTCCCTGGGGACAGTGCACGTATTTGTTCGACGTCGCCCGGGAGACCGTGCTCTCGTGGACGCCAATCTCGTCCGCCACATCGCGTAAGACCATGGGCTTGAGGTAATCACCGCCCTTGTCGAAAAACTCCGCCTGACGTTCCAAGATGCACTTCATCACCTTGCCGATCGTGCTCTGGCGCTTGTAGATCGACTCGATCAAGAACTTTGCGCTTGCAAGACGCTCTTTGATGTAGTCCCGCTCCTCGCGGGTGTTGTCCTTGCCAAGGAGCACGCGCCGGTAGTGGTTCGACAAGCGCAGCTTCGGCAGGCCGTCTTCATTCTGGGATACGACCCATTCACCGCCCTGTTTGACGACGTAGACATCAGGCGAGATGTACTGCGGGTCGGGCGCTGTGTGGGCGCGTCCGGGCCAGGGCTCCAGGTGCTTGAGCATCCGGTGATACTCAAGCACGTCCTCCACATCGATGTCGAGCGCCCGGGCGATCGCCGGGTAGGCGCGCTTTTCGATGTCCGTAAGGTGGTTTTCCACGAGGCGGGGGAAGTACGGGTCCTCAGGGTAGAGCGTGCGGACCTGAATGGACAGGCACTCCTGGAGTGAGCGGGCACCGCAGCCCAGCGGGTCGAGGTGCTGCACGATCTCCAAGGCGCCTTCGGCATCCTCGGGGTCGAGCGTGTGCTCGCGGATCAGATCCTCGAGGGTGCCCACGAGCCAACCCCGATCGTCCAGGTTCTGGATGATCAGGTGGGCCGCCGCCTGCTCGCCGTCGGTGCAGCTCGTCATCCGCAGCTGCCATTCGAGGTGGTCCGCCAGGGAACCGGCGCCCACGAGGTTGGTCTCGATCGGGGGAAGCTCGTCCATGCCGGAGGACCCGCGATCACCGGCCGGCCGATCATCCGCGAGGTGCGCGGCGACCTGCTGCCAATCGATGTCCTCGCCCTGTCCGTTGTTCTGCTCCGAAGCATCCGCGACAACAGCCTGCGTCTGGCTCTCCAGCGAACGTTGCGCGTCGCTGACAACTTCCGCCGATGTACCCGGGATCTCCTCGAGGGTGGGGTTCTCCAGGAGCTCTTGCTGCACCTGCTCCACAAGCTCCAGATGGTTGAGCTGCAGGAGCTTGATCGCCTGCTGGAGCTGCTGGGTGAGCACCAGCGACTGCGAGAGCTTGAGGGATTGCTTCAGCTCCAAGCCCAAGGGGCATACCTCCACGAAAAGTTGCCCGGGAAAATCCCGGATTCAAGGCGCTGAACGATACCTTTCAACAGCATCCTATTGCCTTCCGGTCCAGTTCGCAAAGGCTGGGCCCGCTCCGAACGGGCTGCGCGGGCGGGGGACGAGAAAAGTCGGCGCCCAACGCGGTCCCATGCCAGCAAGGTCAGGCAATTTCAACCGGAGAGTCAGAATTGCCGAAGCGAGCGCGGGGAGCGCGCTCGGTGCTGCTAGCGGTGAATCGGCTGCAGCCAGGCAAGGTCGAGGAACCGCTCCCCGTCCTCGCGGGCCAGGTTCGCTGCGAGCGAGCGGGCTAGCGCGTCGGCCACCCGGCGATGGCGGGCGACGGCGGCCTCGTCGGAGGAGTGCTCGGCGGCGATGCAGTGGCCTTTGAGGCTGTAGTAGCGGAAGCCCGCGGCATCGGCGCGCCGGATCGCGGACTCACCACGGCGCGTGGCCTCCCCGTGGTCGCCCAGGTCGGCGTAGACCCGCGCGAGCGAGAGATCCAGGCGACACTCCTGGTAGGGCCAGCGCGTGCCAGGGTGGTCGAGCGCCGTCTGGATGAGGCTCCGGGCGCCCTCCTTGTCCCCTTCTTGGGCGGCGACCCGGGCACGCCAAGCGAGCACAAGCGGGGCGAACCCCTCGGAGTCGTGGCGCGGTACAAGCGGCGCGATCACATCCAACCAGCGCCGAGCGACGCCGATATCGCCCATCGCCCAGCCCACGCGGACCAGCGCGATCCCGACGGTCAGCTCTTGGTCCTTGTCCTCGAGCGAACGCGCGATGTCCATCGCCGCCTCGGCCTCGACCAACGCCTCCTCGTAGCGGCCCAGATCGACGAGCAGCAGGGACTTGTGGTGCCGGCCGCGGGTCATCCCCAGCGGGTGGTGGGTCTCCCGGGCGAGCTGGCAGGTCTTTTCCGCGAGCTCCAGGCCACGCCGCAGGTTGCCCGTGAAGTGATGAATCTCGACCAGGTTGACGCGGGCCAGCGACAGCGGGCCGAGCAGCCCGACGCGCTCGAAAACCTCGGCCGATTGCTCAAAGTGCCGACGGGCCTCGCCCGCCTGGCCCTTGCAGAGCGCGACGAGCCCGAGGCCGTTGTACCCCCAGCCAAGGCTGCGCTCGTCCCGCGTGCTCTCGCCCACGGCGAGGGCTTCGACCCAGTAACGACGGGCACCTTCAAGGTCCCCCCGGAGCCAGTGAACCCCGCCGAGACCGTGAAGCGGCATGACGCGCAGCGCGGCATCGCTGACCCGGTCGGCGAGGCGCAACGCCTCCCGGTGGGACGCTTCGGCGCCGTCGATGTCGCCTTCATGGCGAGCCTGCTTGCCGAGCGCCGTGTGCACGCGCGCGAGTAAGCGCTCATCGGCGATCTCCCGGCCGAGCTCGATGGCTTGCTCCAGGGCTTTTCCGACCTCCGCCCACCGGCCCAGGTGCTCCAGGGCCTCCGCCCGCTGCAACAGCGTCTCCGCGAGGAGCCGGTCCGCATCGTCGAGCGTGATGTACTCGCGCGCGTCCGGCTCGATGGCGAGGGCGCGGTCCAGGTAGCCCAAGGCCTCGGCGACGAACGACCGGCCGAGCAGCCGTTGGCCTGCGCGCAGGAGATAACTGTAGGCCTTCCCTGGGACTTCTCCTTGCTCGAAGTGCCACGCCAACGCCTCGACGACCAGGTTCGCGCGCCTTCGGAACGTCCGCTCCAACGCCTCGCCGATCAGGCGATGGTATCGGGTGCGCGCCCGGACAGGGACCTCGGCCTGGAGCAGATCACGCACTCGGGCCTGGGACAGGTCGATGTGCTCCTCTCCCTCCACCCGGCGCTCCCGCACCAGCCCGGCGTCGATCAATTCGTCCACGGCGGTCAAGATGTCCGCCTCGTCGAGCAGCGACGCGGCCGACAGCAACGGCAGCGTCATCTCCTGGCTGCCCACCGCCAGGACGTGGGCAATCTCGCGCCCGTTCGCCGAGAGCGCCTCGATGCGGCTGATCAGGCCCTCGCGCACGGAACGGGGGATGGGGAGCGCGATCCTCAGTAGCTGAGGCTCATCGAGCGTCAGGCGCGCCCGGCCGTCCTCCGGGCGAATCGTGCCCTGCTCCACGAGCCCTCGGATCATCTCTGTGATGAACGCCGGGTTCCCTTCTCCCTCCTTGTGGAGACGACGCGCGAGCAGGCGGGCGGGGCCGTCATCGGGGAGCAACGCCAGGACAAGCTCCTCCACCGCGGCAGGGGTCAACGGCCGCAACGGCACGAGGACGGGCACGACCCCCGTCGTCGCGCCGGAGATGAGACCTTCAAACCTCGCGTCTGAGATGCCCGGCGTGCGGGTGATGACCCAGACGATGCGCTCCGAGGCAAGGCTCAGGGTGTTCCGGATCAAGTACTCGATCAGCTCGACGCCAACATCATCCGCCTCATGGGCATCCTCGATAATGATGAGGCGTGGGGGAGAATTGCTCAGCATCTCTCGGAACGCCGCGTAGACGCCATAGCGCTCGAGCTTGTCGTCGCCCTCCAGGCCGTAGAGCTGCTGCAATGCGCGCGGGACCTGGACCGTCTCGGCCTTCAACGTGTCCACGAGGCTCCGAAACGCGGCGAGCGGGCCGCCCGCGCCGGTCGCCCGAATCCGAAGCGGCGGCACCCCCGCGCCGCGTGCGAGGTCTCGAGCGGTGCGGGCCATCCGAGACTTTCCGAGCCCGGCCGCACCCTCGATCAGCACCACAGCACCTTTGCCCTCTCGCAGCCCGCCGATCGCCGAAGCCAACGCTGCGGACTCCTCCGCCCTGGACACCAGCACGGGCGGCCAGGAACCGTCGTCGAAACGCAGCGAACCTGCGTCTGCCCCCTCAAGCACGTGGAGCAGGTGGGTGGCGCTCGCGAAGCGGTCACTAGGCTCCTTCTGCAGCAGGCGAAGGCAGATGTCCTCGAGCTCAGGCGGGACGGCAGGGGCGAGCTCCCGGGGCGGGCGCGGGGGCCGGTGCAAGTGCTTGTCGAGGTACCCAGCCAGGGTGCGGGCGTTGAAGGGTCGGCGCCCCGTGAGCATCAAATAAAGCACCGCGCCCAAGGAGTATAGGTCTGTCCGGGCGTCGATGCGATCGCCGTTGATCTGCTCTGGGGCGATGTAGGCCACGGTGCCAAGCACCTCGCCGTGGGCGGTGAATTCCGTGACGCCTGACTCCTTGACGACACCGAAGTCCATGAGCTTGACCGAGCCGTCCGGCAAAAGCATCACGTTCGCCGGCGTGACATCGCGGTGAACGAGCCCCCGGAGGTGGACATACTCGAGCGCGCGCGCGACCTGGACCAGCACGTTCCGCGCTTGGGCGAACCGTTCCTGGGCGGGCTGCTCCTGCCAGGCCTCGACGGCCGCGCGCAGGTCCACGCCATCGACCAACTCCATCACGAAGTACGGACGGCCCTCGCTTTTCGCGGTGTCTGAAGGTGCGATCGGCGTTCCGACCGGGCCCGCCCCCCCCGTCCACCACCCCCAGTCATAAACGGCCGTGATGTTGGGGTGGTGAAGCTTCGACAGGGCCCGAAACTCCCTTCGGAACCGGCGCTCCACCTCGTCGGCGCTCCCGCTGGTGTTCATGAGCTTCAGGGCCCGCCGCAGACCGCCCTCCGGCCATCGCGCCTCGTAGACCGTTGCCATGCCCCCACGCCCGAGCAGCTTCACGATTTCCCACCCCGCCACCGTGCTCCCTGGGCCCGGATCCATCAGCGTTGAGGGTTTCAGGGCTGATTCACTCACCGGGCGGTTGCCTTCCCGTTACGATCTATACTCGCATCGCCCCGTCGCCGCACGGCGAACTTCCAGACCCCCGGAGCTGTTTGATGAAACTCGAAGCGTTCGCCTGGACCGACCCAGGGCCAGTGCGGGAGAACAACGAGGACAGCTTTTTTGTCGAGGAAGATGGCGGGCTGTTCGTCGTAGCGGATGGTATGGGGGGCCACGCCGCCGGGGAGATCGCGTCCAAGATCGCG
Organism: Deltaproteobacteria bacterium; assembly: GCA_947483545.1. The sequence continues at coordinate 9,264 of CANKNP010000146.1, forward strand.
GTTGACACGGTGCGCGAGCTGCTGCAAGGCTCGCTCGACCCCGAGGAGACGAGGCTGGAGCGCGATGTGCAAGACCCCGCCGACGTTTTGCGGGAGCGGCTCCGGTACGCCATGAACCAGGCGAGCGCCAAGATTCGGCGAGAGGCTCAGCTTCATCCTGCCTATTCGGGGATGGGCACGACGCTCTGTGTTTTGCTCATCGAAGCCGATTCCGCCCACATCGCCCACGTCGGCGACTCGCGGATCTACCTCGTCCGCGATGGCGTGATCTACCGCCTGACCCGCGATCACACCGTTGTGCAGCAGGAGATCGACGCCGGGCGCCTCACCCCGGAGATGGCCCGTCAGGTCCCCCACCGAAACTACCTGACCCAGTCCGTCGGGTACCACGGTCCCGTCGAGCCGGACACGGCTACGCGCCCCATCCTGGCGGGCGACCTGTTCGTTCTGTGTAGCGACGGTCTCACGGACCCGTTGGACGATCCGGAGATCGCAGAGATCTGCTCGAACGCCCATCCGAACGATCTGGCCGAGTCCTTGGTGCAGGCCGCCCTCAAGGGGGGCGGTGAGGACAACATCACGGTGATCACGGTCCGCGTCGTAGAGGACTGAGCACGATCTCGAACACCGAGCCGGGCTCGCCCGGGCGGTAGTGGAGCGTGCCGCCTGCGTCCTCAATGCTCTGGCGGGCCACGGCCAGCCCGAGGCCCGTCCCCACCGCGCGGGTCGTAAAAAACGGCTCAAAGATCTGCGTGCGCACCGCTTCGGGCACGCCCAGCCCGTCGTCCTCGACTCGGAAGCGCACACCATCGAGCCCGCTGACGTGAAGGGTGATCTTCTTCGCCCCTGCTTGCGCCGCGTTCTGAAGCAGGTTCAACAACGCCCGGCGGACCACCCCCCCGTCGATCTCGACCGGCGGCGGGCTCCCGTCTACCGTCACCTCCACGGCGACGCCCTGGCGCTGCAAGGCGGCCGTCTCTCCCGCCACCACGGAGCTCGCGAGCGCGACCGGATCCTCCAACGCCAGGACAAGCGCGGGTCGTCGCGCCAGATCCAGATATCGCTCAGTCACCGCCTCCAACCGGCGAATCTCGCCGTTCAGCCCGGTCGCAAGCGCGAGCGCCGCCTCTTGACCGACAAAGGCGCTGGCCCGCAAATCGTCTGCCAGGAGCTCCACATTCAACGAGAGCGCGTTGAGCGGGTTGCGCACCTCATGGGTGACCTGGGCGAGCATCTGCCCGACGAGCGCCAGGCGCTCCGATCGAACTCTCCGGTCCCGCTCCGCGTCCCGCTCCGCCACCGCCTGCGCCATGGTGCTGACCGCCCGGGCCAGGCTCGCGATCTCGTCGCCCCCACCGACCTCCAGCGGCGGCAACGGCTTGCCCTCGGCCAGCTGGCGCACGGCGTCCGTCAACTGTTCTACGGGCCCGAGGGCTCTGCGCGCGGCGACGAGCACGCCGATGGCGACGGCGACGGCCACCAGACCGCTGCCCACGGCGGTCCGCACGGCCCCAGATTGCGCCCGGGCCGTCTTGTCGGAAACGGCGGTGATCCGGCTGTCCACGAGCACGGCCAGCTGAAGGATCTCGTCGCGCACGACATCCCGGGGGCCCGCGCCGCGCCAGGCGCTCTCTACCTCGTCGACCTGACGATCCGCAGCGTTGATCGCGGCACGCTCCTCCGCATCTTCGGTCCGCGCCCGACTGAGGGTCCCCCGCGCCTCTTCAAGCAGCGGGGCGAGGTCCCCCCGCTCGACCGTCGCGCCCATGCGAGAGCTTACGCTGGCGAGCGGCAGATAGACCTCGTTCACGAGGGTCAGCGAGACGCCAATCCTCGCCAGTTCGACCGCATTCACCGCCAAAGCGAAGGAGAACGCACCGACAACCACGCCCAAAGCCAGCAGCACCCGCGCGCGGAGGGAGAGCATCACGGCAGCGGATCCATCGGGCTCCCCATCTCCGCCCGCACGCGCAGGTAGTCTGGCGTCCAACGCCCGTCGGCCTGGCGTATGGTGAGGCCGGGAAGGTTGATCGTTGGTCCGGGGAGCGCGCGCACGGCATAAAGCCGGATCATCGGCCCCATTCCCTCGCGAAAGGTGACATCGCAGGTTGTGTGGACGGTGAGGCCGGCGGGCGCGAACGCGCGCTCACCCCGAGGATCCCTCGCCGGAAAGCAGGCCACAAACCAGCCGTCCCCCACCACCCCACGGGCGGCCATCGCGTAGTCCGCGATCGTGCCCCTCAGCTCCATCCGGCACGCCGCCTTCTGCGGGTGCGGAGATACTTTGCCGGTTCCAAGTGGAAAGTACGGGGGTGAACCCGTGATGAGATCAAACGAGCCTTCGAAGGGCAAGGGCGCACGAAGGTCGCCGACGAACCCGGTGACGCGCGCCTGAAGGCCGTTCCGCGACACGCTCGCCATCGAGAGGTCGTGGCTCACGGTCTGCGCTTCGAGCATCGTGAGCGTCCGGTTCCGTGAGGGCGCGCGGTCCTCAAGCGCCCACAGGGTCATCAGCCCGACGC
>CANKNP010000147.1 GCA_947483545.1 Deltaproteobacteria bacterium
CCCCCCGCCCCACCCCCACAACACCACCATCGCCGGCGCCAGCATGTAGGGCTCCTTGCAGAACGGTGTGAGCGCCAGCAGCATCCCCGCCACGTTTCCCCGCCCCCCCACAAGCGCCACCCACGCCCAGATCGTGAGCGCGGCCGGGACCAGATCGTGGCGGCCGCTGATCCACGCCACCGGCTCCGACGTGCCGCTGTGAACGCCGAACATCAGCGCCAAGCCCCACGCCGCCCCCGCCCCCGCCCCCAGCCCCCGCGCCACCTTCGCGATCCCCGCCACACACAAGAGGTGCAGCCCCAGGTTGAACACCCGCTCGCTCACCGGGCCCGGCGCGATCCCCTGGCAGAGCGCGTGCGTGAGCATGATCAGCGGTCGGTAGGTGTCCGAGACCCGCGGGCCGGCCGGGCCCCAGGGGTCGCTCACCAAGAGCCGCAGCGGATCCCCGAGCGAGGCGTTGCCCGCCACGAGCGTGCGATCGTCCCAGACCCAGCCGCCCCCCAGCGAGGCCGCGTACACCCCGGTGATCGCGAGCAGGACGAGGGCGGGAAGGAGGATTCCGTCGCGTTCGGCGGGCCCCGGGGTGGGGGCCGGTTCGGTCAACATCTGTGGGGAAGCCGACACGTTCTTCCCTTCTCCCGCCCGACGGGAGAAGGTGCCCGCGTACGCGCGGGTGGATGAGGGCTGTTCAACATCCGCGGGGAGCCCTCATCCGGCGCCGCGTACGGCGCCACCTTCTCCCGGAGGGAGAAGGGGAATACCCCGGAGCGAACGAACACTGTTTCTCTCAACATTTGCGGGGAGGCCCACGCGTTCTTCCCTTCTCCCGCACCGCCACCTACGCCACCCGCCGCTTCAACTCCCCCGCGCGAACCACCACCACCCCGATCAGATCCCCGGTCCTCCGCACGCTCGCGGCAAAGCCCCGATCCCCGAACCGCCCCGCCAGGGCCCCGACGAGCCGGGCCTCCCAACCCTCCCCCCGGGTCACCACCACATCCCGCGGCGACTCCGCCATCCCCACGCCCAGGTGCTTGAGCACGGCCTCTTTGATGGCCCAGCCGATGGTCTGGTCCTCGTCCGTGAGCAGGGCCTCCTCTGGCCGGAACCAGTCCGCGGCGAAGGCCTCGGACCGGGCTACGATCTGCTCCACATCTACGCCCACGGGCCGGTGGCTGGCCACAGCCCAGGCCTGGCCTTCGCGGTGCGTGATGCTCACGAACACCTCCTCCTCGGCCTCCACGCTCGGCGCCCCCGTCGGCAACCGTTGCACCTGGAACTCCCCCGTGGTCAACGCGGCGACCGCCCGACGCGCTGCCACCTGTCCGGCCAGGCGGTCGGCTTGCCGCTTCGGGGTGCCGCGCGCCGTCATCGCCTTGATGTCCCGGTGCGGCAACTCGGACGCGTCGGCCACGCTCGCAGATGCGACCGACGCCCAGCCGCCCTCCGGCACGGGCAGGCGCTCGTTGGGAGGCAGCGGCCCCCGGTCGATCAGGCGGAACCCTCGCACGCGCAGCACGCGCCCGCTGGAGCCGTCTACGTCGATGTCGTAAAGGTCGGCGCCGTCTGAGCCCTTGCGGAGCTGCACCATCACGTTCAGCGTGTCGCCTTCGATCACCGGGGAGACACGCTCCAGCACGTCGATCGCCGACGGCAACGCCATGACCCCGTGGATCGCCATGCGGTGCAGGCCCGCCGCCTGGAAGGCGGCTTCCAGCACCAGGGGATCGGTGAGCAGCCCCTCGGCGATCGTCGCGTGCTCGACCCTCGCCTCCGCGAACAGCCCTTGAAGGGCGACGGCCTCCACACCCCGGAGCACCTGGAACGACTGGCCGTGGAAGAACCGGCGGTAGATCTCGCGCGACGAGATCGGCTCGTCGGGCAGGAACGTAGACGGCAGCGTCGGCATCAACGGCATCTCGTCCAGGTGGACCTTGGCCTCAAAATGCGAGGTGGTCAGCACGCGCCCGGTCTTGGCGACTCGGGTGGATTGAAGCGTGCAGTGCACGATGCCATCGCCCTGTGGGGTCGCGCGGATCTCGACGGTGACAGGCTCCTCGCGGTGCAGCTTGAGCGGTGCTGCGAACTTCACCTCCTCGGCACCCATGTACCGGCCGTGGGGGCAGGCCAACAGCGCGGCGGCGGCCATCAGCTCGAGCCCGATCACGCCGGGCAGGACCCAGACGCCATCGATCGCGTGGTCGGCCATCCAGGGCTCGCTGGCCTGCGACATGGACCGGGTCACAACGACAGCGTCGCCGTCCCAGGAGACGGTGTCGCACAGCGGGTGGAGCGCGGGCATGGGGAACCCGCCGAGCTTGCCGGCCACGAGGACCTCGCCGATCACGCCTGCGTCGAGGAACCCGACCGTGAGCCGAGCCCCGGGACCGGCGGGGAGCAGCTCCACACCGCGATCCGTGAGCAGCGTCTGCATCCCACCGCGCACCGCCATGCCCACATCGCCCCAGGCCGTCCAGCAGACGTGCAGGGAGTCCGGGCGCTTCATGCAGACCTGTGCGAGCGCCTCGTTGGCGGCGGAGTAGTCCACTTGCCCGGGGTTGCCGAACCGACCGGCGACAGACCCCATCGACAGGAAGAACGTCGTCGCAGGCAGCTCGGTGGCCAGCACCAGACCGCCTTCGGCCTTGCCGTCGAACACCCGCTTGAAGGCTGCGTCGTCCTTGTCGGCGATCGTGCGCGACTCCTCGACGCCCGCGCCATGAACGCAGATGTCGATGCGCTTGTACGTCGCGAGCACGTCGGCCACGAGCTTCTTGACGGCCTCGGGGTCCGCGAGATCGGTCACGCGGACATCGACCTTGGCGCCGGCCAGCTTGAGGCCGCCGACGGTGCGGCGGGCCTCTTCGGCGACGCGCAGGGGGCGCAGCGCATCGTCGATCTGTCGGGGGGTGGCGCGGCGGCCACCTGCAGTCAGCTCCTCGCGGATCCGAGCCTTCTCAATGCCCTCATCGAGCGCGTGGGCGCCCGGCTTCGAGCGGGCGACGAGCACCAACGTACACGGCCCTCGGGTCGCGATGGCGCTCGCGACGCGGGCGGTGATTCCGCGCGTTCCACCCGTCAAGATCACGACCGGGTCGATCGGGATCCGGCCCCGGCCCTGCGGCCAGGCCTCGGTGTCCAGGATCGCGACCTCGCGCCCATCGACCGTGCGCCAGGTCTCCAGCGCCCCGTCCACCTCCGCGAGCTCCTCCAGCGCGGCCCTCGCGGCCAACTCGGGCGTGAGCGCGGGATCCAGGCGGACCACGCGGCCCTCGCAGCCGGCCCACTCCCGGCCCAGCGCCTTGGCGATCCCGGCGCGCGCACCCTGGTCCCGCACCTGGCGCAACGCGGACGCTGGCGTTGGCGCCTGCGCCGCGGAGTGCGACGAGGACTGCAACACGCACAGCCACTGCTTCGGCGGGGTCGCGGCGAGGGCACGAGCGCGCTGGAACGCCTCCAAGGGCGAGGCCCCGGCGTCGATGATCGCGTCCGGCACGACACCTGCGGGCAGCTCGCTCACGCCGCCTCGCCGGTCAACCTCCATGCGGAGAGCCACCGCGAGCCAGCCTTCGCCGAGCACCTCGACGTTGCGTCCGACCACCGCGGGGGTGCCCATCGGGACCCGGGCGATGCGGAACGGACGACGGACACGGAAGCTCGCAGGCAACCCAAACGGCGTTGTCTCGGCGAACAACGCGCTCAGCGGCGAGGGGGGCAGCGACGCGGCCGAGGCGCGTCGGGTGGGAAGCGCGGCGAGGTTCCTGGGATCCCGCCGGGTCGCGGCGTCCTGAGGGACCATCACGATCGCCGGCAGTCCGAGCAGCGCCAGGTCGGGGATCTCTTCGATCCGGCGCGAGGGCAGGCTGTGCGAGAACTTCGACGAGGTCGCGGACACCGAGAAGCCGGGCGAGCTCGAAGAGGTGGGCTCATCCGGGCCTTCCTCCGCGGGCAGGGCCTCGATCACCGGCGCGAGCTCGGGCGGGGGCGCGAAGGGGTTCTCGTCGTCGTCGTCGGACGGAGGGACGAGCGCTGTGACCGGGGGCGGGGGCTCCTCACCGGAGAACTCGGGTGTGTCAACGGTGTCAATGTACGGCTTGGGAGGCTGCGGCTCGACCTCGGAGAAGTCCACAGGCTCGGAGGCGTCGGAGAACTCCAGGGGCTCGAAGACCTCGGGCTCCAGCGGGAGATCGAAGGGGGAGTGGCCCATCGGCGCGCGTGTCGCCTCGACCGCGGGCGCTCCCGCTTCCTTGGGAGCCGGCGCCGGCTCGGAGCCCGCCTCCGGCGGCGAGGGATCGGCGGGCGGGGTGCGATCGGCGTCCCCGGGCGTGAGGGTGTTCACGCGGCCCGTTGAACCCTGGACGGCCGCGGGTTCGGCGTGCGTCAGCGTCGGGCGTACGTCGGGCGCACCTGAGGCGCGGGAAACGGTGGCCTTGGACTCCATCCACGCTGCGAGCCGCGCGATCGTCGGGTAGTCGGCGAGCTTGAACCCGTCGTCGCGCCCGATCCCAAAGCGGTCGCGCACCTCGCCGAAGATCTCGGCCTGCTTCACGGTGTCGATCCCCAGGTCGCCTTCGAGCTCAAAGGTCGGGTCGAGCTCGCCGACGTCGTAGCCTGTGCGGCGGGCCACGACCGCGAGGAGCACGTCCAGCACGGTCTCCCCGGGCGCCAGCGGGACCGCCGAGGCAGGCGGCTCGGGCGGCGCGGGGACGTCTTCCACGGGCAGCACCGCGATGCCGGGCGGCAGGCTCGGCGTGACCGTCTTGATGCCGGAGGGCACGCTGGGGATGGGCTTGCCCCCTTCGTTGGGCCCCGGCGGCGGGACCGTTGCGACGCGGCTCGCCAGGTACTGCGCCAGCTTCTCGATGGTCGGGTACTCGGAGAGCTTGAAGCCGTCGTCGCGGGCGATACCGTGGCGGTCCCGCATCTCGCCGAAGATCTCGGCCTGCTTGACCGTGTCCACGCCGAGATCGGCCTCCAACTCGTAGGTGGGATCGAGCTCGGCGGGCTCGTAGCCCGTGCGCCGGCCAACGACCTCGAGGAGATCCTTCAGCATCGCGTCGGTGCTCGACGCTGCGGCGATCTCGGGGGTCCGGGACGCCGCGACGATCGGCGCGGCGGTCGTGCGGGGGGAGGCGGCCGGCTGCGCCGCGACCGGGGCCGGCGGGGTCGCAACAGGTGGCGGGAGGGCGGGGATCGCGGCCAAGGCGGCTGCGGCTGCGACGGGGGGTCGGCTGCTTCGGGGGTCGTCCCGGCCCGTGCCGCGGAGCTGCCGGAACGCGACGACGGTGCCACCGACGCCCTCAGCGGAGAGCCAGCGCTTGTACGCCGCGGGGTCCGTGATGCGCGCGTCGCCGACCGCGGCGCGCTTCCACGCCGCGAGGGCGAGCTGGCTGCCGAACCCGGCGGCGAGGCGGAGCGCGTAGTCGATCGGGTAGCTGCCCCCGGTCGACAGGCACAGCTCGCCGAGATCGCTGTCGGGCTCCTTCAAGTTGGCGATGTGCGGGACCAGCCGGTACTGCAACGCCTTGACCGCGACAGTGTCCTCGATCCCGGCGCCCATCGGATGGCCGGTGAACCCCTTGGTGTTCGCGATCACGATCTTGGACGCCGCCGGGCCGAAGGCCGCTGGCAAGCTGGCCATCTCCGCAGCGGCCGAGCCACCTCGGGCGGGGGTGTACGTCTCGTGCGAGAGGAACACACACCGGCTCGCGAACGCCTCAGCCGTCTCGCCCGTACGCTCCAACACCTCGGCCATGAAGCGCTTGACCTCGCGGGTGATGTGGTCCGCGTCGAGCCGCGTGCCGTGGAACGCGCTGTTCGTGAAGTGCGTGCCGATCAGCTCGGCGACCCCCACCATGCCGCGCGCCGCGACGTCTTCGGTGCGTTCGAGCACCAAGCCGACCGCACCCATGCCCAGGATCATGCCGTGCCGGCGCCGGTCGAAAGGCAGCGCCGCCTTCTCGACCACCGGCTCGACCGTGGCCGCGCCCGCCGCGAGGAACCCCGCGCCGATCCAGGGCATCAGGCGGTCGTTCGTCACATCGTCCGACCCGATCACGATGACCCGCTTGCAGCGACCCAGCCGGATCCAGTCCTCGCCGATGCCGATGCCCTGCGTGGTGCTCGCGCACGCGGCGTTCACCTGCGTGTTCGGGCCACGTGCCCCGATGAACTGGGCGAACTGGCTGTGGCCCATCGCCAGGACCTGGAACAAGAACCGGCGGTCGAACGCCTGCGTGCCGTCGGGCTCGGTGGTCTTGCCGTTCGCTTCGAAGTGGGCGACCATCTGGTCGTAGCCCGGGAACGCCGATGCGAACACGATCCCCGTGTCGTCGCGCATGCTCGGGGGCAGCACCCAGCCGGTCGCCACCCGCTTGCCGTTCGAGGTCTCCCGGTAGCTGCGCACCAGCGGGATGCCCGCGTCGCGCAACGCTTCCAAGCCCGCGGCGAACGCCAACTGCGTGGTGATGTCCAGCGTGCGCACCACCGCGCCGTCCACCCCATAGTCCGCCTCCAGGTCAAAGTGCGCCTTCACCCCCGCCAGTTGGATGACGCTCAAGGGCGAGTCGGCGAGCACGAACTCGCCCTCGCCGGTCTTCGGGTTCTTCACCAAGCGGCGAATGCCCTTCTGGACCATCGCCTCGCGCGTGGCCAGGCTCAACGGGACGATGCGGTTCTCGCCTTTCAACATCCGCTGGATGTTGTCGTCCGCGAACACCGACGCACCTGCGGGCAGGCCCAGAGAGGCGCCGGAGCAGACGATCGAGACAGGGGCGATGTAGCCGGGGCCCGGCGAGGTGCCGGGCGCCTGGATCGCAGGAGCCGGGGTGACCGGGGCGGGGGATGCGGTCGGGGCGGCGGGGGAGGGGGCTTGCGCCGGGGCGAGCGTGGCAGCCGGACTGGCGGCGGCCCGGGCGAAGGCGATCGGGGCAGACGCCGTCGGTGCCGGAACCCCCGGCGCGCTGGTCTGAAAAGCCTGCCAGGACGCGGCGAGCAGCGCCTGGATCGCGGGCAGCATCGCCTGGGCGAACGCGGGGGCGTCGAGGCCGCCAAGGTCCTTCTGGGCCACCTCCGCAAGGAAGCGGGAGACGGTGTCGGCACCGCTCTCGCCATCGAACGCGCCGCTCGGGGCGACCGCGGCCGGCCGGCGGGCGGGCACCCCGCCGGGGCGGGTCGAGCCCACGCGGCGGCCAGCGTAGTCGATCAGCGCTCGCAGGGTCCGGTGGTCGCCCAAGCGGAAGTTCGGGTCGTGCTCGAGCCGGAAGTGCTCTCGCACGCTCGCGACGATGTCCGCCAACTTGACAGTGTCAATGCCGAGATCCGCCTCCAGGTCAAAGTTGACGTCCAGGGACTCCACCGGCCAGCCGGTCTTGGCGGCGACGATCTTCAGGATGTCGCGTTCGATCGCCGGAGCGCCGTGGGTCTCCCCGCCGGCCGCCTGCGCGGCGGCGATGGCCTGCGTCCGGCCTTGAAGCGCTGTCGTGGTGGATCGGCGCGGTCCGCCGGTGTCGAACAGGCCGGCGTCTGCCCAGACCCCCGGGGCCACCTCGCCGTCCACCGGGAAGCCCAGGGCGAACAACGACGCCAGCGCGTCGAGGAACGACAGCACGCCGCCGCGCTTCGGCTGGTTGGTGTACAGCGCGCGGTGGGGCCGGTGCTTCAAAATATTGACGATGAACCCGGCCAGCGCGCGCTTCGGTCCGCACTCCACGAACACCCGCGCGCCGTCCGCGTACATGCGCTCGACCTGCGCGATCCACTCGACGGGGCTCGCGACCTGCCGCGCCAGGATGTCGATCGCGGCGTCCCGCGCGCCAACCCCCGTGGGGTAGTACCGGCTGTTCACGTTCGTCGTGATGCGCCGGCGCGGCTCTCGCAGGTCCAACCCAGACAATACCCGCCGGAGCGGCTCGGACGCCGGGGCGACGATCCGGGAGTGGAAGGCGTGGCTCACCGGCAACGGGTGAACGGTCACCCCTCGGCTTCGGAACGCCTCGATCGCGGCTTCGACAGCCTCGCTCTCGCCGGCGATCACCGTCTGAGTGGGACAGTTCTTGTTCGCGGCCACGACGTAGCCGGGAATCTCGGCGAGCACGGCCTCCACGGTGTCCACGTTCGTCGCCACGCCCGCCATCTTGCCGAAGTCTGGGAGCTTGACCGCGGCCATCTCGCGGCCCCGCGCGGAGACGGCGACCAGGGCGTCCGAGAAGGTCAACATCCCCGCGGCGACGGCAGCGCCATACTCGCCCAAGCTGTGGCCCGCGACCACGTCCGGGCGGACCCCGAAGCCGGCAAGGAGGCGGAGGATCGCGACGTCCACGGTCAGCGTCGCCGGCTGGCTGATCTCGGTCTGGCGGAGCCGGTCGAACTGCTCCTCTTCAGTGAACCGCGGGTCGCGCCGGATGATCTCGGTGAGCGGACGCCCCAGGTAGGGGGTCATCACAGCGTCGGCCTCAGCGAAGGTCTGCGCGACGATGGGGAAATGGGCCGCGAGGTCGAGGCCCATGTCGATGTACTGGGAGCCCTGGCCGGTGAAAACGAAGGCGAGCTGCCCATCACAGGGCACGTCTTCCAGGTGGATGCCACGCTGGCGGAGCAGGTCGTAGCCCTTGCCTTTCTGGACGGTCTGGATCACCTTGTCGAGCTGCTGGGCACGCTCCTCCTCCGACTCCGCGGCGGCCGCGACCCGCAGGGGGGCGTTGGGCTCATAGGCCTGGGGCTGGCCGCGCTTGAGCGCCCGGCAGCGGGCGATCAGCTCTTCGGGGGTGTCGGCGGAGAGCGCCCAGATGCCGGCGGGCACAGGGATGCCGCGGTCCGCGCTGATCTCGGGGGTGGGGGCGGGAATCGCAAAGTACGGGGCGATCGACACGCCGGGGGCGGTGCGAGGCAAGGACGAGGGGCTGGGGGAGGGTGGGGCCGGGGGCGGGGCGACGCGGGGCTGGCCGGGGGTGTAACCCTCAAGCACAAGGTGGAAATTGGTGCCGCCAAAGCCGAAAGCGCTCACGCCGACCCGGCGGACGTCGGAGGTCCAGGGCTCGGCCAGGGTCTGCACCTGGAGCGGCCCACGGGCAAAATCGACGTCGGACCGAGGGGTCACGCAGTTGATCGACGGCGGCAACGTGCGATGGAACACCGCGAGCGCGGCCTTGATCGTCGCGGCCGAGCCCGCCGCGGCCTTCAGGTGCCCGATGTTGGACTTGATCGACCCGATACGCGCCGGGCTGGACCGGCGGCCGGCGACCAGCTCGCCCAGGGCCTCGACCTCGACCTTGTCTCCAACGTGCGTCGAGGTGCCGTGACACTCAAACAGATCCACCGTCCCGGGATCGACCCCGGCATTCTCGTAAGCCCGCTTCAACGCGCGACGTTGCCCCTCGGGGTTCGGCGCCGTGATGCCCTTGCCCTTGCCGTCCGAGCTCGCGCCGATGCCCCGAATCACCGCGTAGATGCGGTCGCCATCGCGCTCCGCATCGTCCAGGCGCTTGAGCACCAGTACGCCGCAGCCCTCGCCCATCACGAACCCGTTGGCCCCTTCGGCGAAGGGGCGTGAACCATCCGCGGACAAAGCACCGATCTTCGAGAACTTCACGTAGGTCGGCGGGCCCATGGACCGATCCGACCCGCCGGTGAGCGCCATGTCAAAGTCGCCGTCTTGCAGGCCCTTGACCGCGGCCTGGATCGCAGCCATCGAGCCGGCGCACGCCGCGTCTGTCGTAAAGTTGGGCCCGCCCAAGTTGAGCGCGTTCGTGACCCGTCCGGCGACCACATTGGCCAGCTCCCCGGGCATCGAGTCTTCGTTGATGATCGGCAGCGTAGACTTCACCTGCCGTTCAAACGCCGCGAGGATCTCCGCCTGCAGTTCGGCAGGCAACGCGGTGAACGCCGGCACCGCCGAGAGCGCACGCTCCAGCATCGGCAAGAACACGCGGACCGCGTACTGGTCGGTGATCTCCCCGCCCATCGACTGGCCGAGGATGACCGCCACCCGCTCCCGGTCGAACGCGCGATCCGGGCCATATCCGGCGTCTTCCAACGCATCCGCGGAGGCTTCGAGTGCGATCTGTTGGACCGGGTCGATCAGCGGGACGGTCGAGGGGGGGATGCGGAAGCGGCGCGGGTTGAACCGAAAGTCGGTGAGAAACCCGCCGATCTTCGAATAGGTCTTGTCGGGCGCGCCGTGGTCTTCGCTCCAATACAACGTGGGATCCCAGCGATTGGCGGGAACCTCCACGATGCCGCTATAGCCTGCGATCAAACGCTCCCAGAGCTGCGTGGCGCTGTTCGCGCCCGGGAGCCGACACCCGATCCCGACAATCGCGACAGGGGCGCCGAACGATCCCATCGGCGCCGGGGATCTCGCGGTGCGGGGCTGCGCCCGGACGAATGCGCTGACGAGCCCGCCGAGCGTGCCGTGCTGCTCCGCGAGCGCGGCGGTCACGAGCAGGCCGCGACCCCCAAGCCAGGCGTGGGCGAAGGCATCGCCTTGCTCCCACAGGCCCGCTGCCACACCCTCAGCGGATTCACCAGCCGCGAGCCGCCGCACGGCCGGAGCCGCGACAGAGGCGACCAGCGCGATGCCCTCGACCTGACGCAGGTCGGACGGTTCCAGGCGGGCCAGCCGCTCCCGCAGGGCCTCAGGCGGGTCCAGCAGCGCGAACAGCACGTCCGAGAGCAGCAGATCGCACGACGGCAGGTCGGTCGGCCCATGTGGCCAGTCCAGGATCATCGCATCGGCGGACTCCACGTCCCGCGCGTCGATCGCGCCAAAGCGTCCGCCCGAGCCCGAGCCCCGAACGACCACGCCCGCGTGGCCCGTGCTTGGGCCTTCGATCCAGGTCTCTCGGCCTGAAACCGGCGGGCCCGCCAGCGTGAACACACCCGCCTCGCCAGGCACCACGCCTGCGGAGGAGGCCACGCGTACCCACGCCCCCGCGGGCACAGCTACCGCCTCTCCGCTCGTCAGATCGATCACCGGCACGCCGCCCGACGCTGTCACCACGCTCGCAAGGTGGACGCGCGCCGCAGGCAGGAGGCAGAAGATGCGGGCCATAGGCTCTCCGGTCGCGCGTTCTATCGCGCGAGGGCGGGACGGGCTCCTCGGGCGAGCGTTCATGCGGGGTTTCGGGGTGGGAAAGGCGGGGGCGCTGGCAAGCAGTCTGACGGCGATTCGCCCGAATTTGACGCTCCACGCCATTTTCTTCCTCCCCCCCTTGCCCCTGCCCCGCCCCTTGCGGTAGCCTCTCGGAGTTCAGCAAGCCCAGCACCCAGGTTTCGGGGGACAGCGGGGCGACGCCCGTGGGGGAGTGGCTGCTGCACTACCTGGACGAGGACGCCGACGCCGAGATCGGCTGTGTCGGGCAGGATCCACCCAGCGTTCCGGACGGCAACCGCTCGATCCTGCACCGCGTCGAGCGGCTCGATCCGACGGGCCCCGGGACGAGGGAGATCCGAGGGCGGGGTGACGGGTCATCGCGGCGCCTTGCGCCGCCTGCAGCGATGACCTCTGCAGACTTGAACGCCGCGGAGGACGACGTGGAAGGCGGCGGTGCGGAAGAGGCGGAGGGTGAACCACGGAGACGTGGAGGGCACGGAGGGAAACCCGGCGAAGAACGCGGCGAGGTGGCTGCGACGTGGAAGGCGGGGTGACGGGTCATCGGGGCCGTGGCGTCGCTCAGGGCGACGTGGAAGGCGGGGTGACGGGTCATCGCGGCCGTGGCGTCGCTCAGAGCGACGTGGAAGGCGGGGTGACGGGTCATCGCGGCCGTGGCGTCGCTCAGGGCGACG
>CANKNP010000148.1 GCA_947483545.1 Deltaproteobacteria bacterium
GGAGTACGGCGCGAGTGTCACCATCGACGGGGCGCCGGTCGGGGTCTCGCCAATGCCCACGCAGACCGTGTCCTGTGGCGAGCATCGGGTCATGGCCACGCTCGACGGCTACACCGCAGCGCAGTCGAACATCGCGACCCACGCGGGGGAGGCGCTCACAGTCACCCTCACGCTCGACCGGGAGCAGGTCGGCAACATCGCCGTGGACGTCACGCCGGTCGAAGCGGAGGTGCTCCTGGACGGCAAGAGCCAGGGGACAGGCCCGAGGACGCTCAGCTCGATTCCCGCGGGCGAACACACCATCACGGCCAAGCTGCGCGGCTACGTGGAGGGCACGATGCCGGTCGCCCTCGCCGCGGACGAGACCGCGAGGGTGAGCCTGACGCTCGTCGAGCGGTCGCCCAAGGGCGAGAAGGGCATGAGCACGGTGCGGTGGGGGTCCGTCGTGGCCGCAGGGGTCCTGACACTCGGCGCCGGTGGTGGATTTGGGGGCGCCGTGTTGCTGAACCAACGGGCCGTCGCCAACTACGAGACCTATGAGACCCTGACATACCTCGACGATCCCGATGGTTACTACGCCCAATCGGTGCGGACACCCCGGACCCTGTCTTGGGTCACGCTCGCCGGCGGGGCGATCGCGACGGTCGGGGCTGGTGTTTTGTGGCTGGACGTCGGGGGCGTTCGGTTGGCGCCGACGGGAAATGGGGTCGCGGGGACGTTTTAGCGCCTCAGAACCACCACCGTCTCGACATGCGGCGTGCCCGGGAACATATCGTACGTGCGTGCCGATTCCACCTCAAACCCCGCTCCCACCCACTCCGCGAGATCACGAGCCAACGGCTCGGGATGGCACGAGATGTACACGATCCGCCTGGGTTCCAACCCGGCGACCTGCGCACGCACCGCGGCGGTCGTGCCCTTCCTTGGCGGATTGAGCACCACCGTCCCCCCCGAGAATTCCGGCGGAACGCTCACCTCCCCCGCAACCCCCGAAACGAAGGTGGCGTCGGCGCCCAAAGCCCGCGCGTTCTCCCCCGCTCGCGCGGCCGCCGGCCGATTCTCCTCCACCCCGAACACTCGAATCGCCCGCTCCCGCGACCACATCGCCAGCGCGACCGTCCCCACCCCCGCGTACAGATCCACAACAGGTCCGCCCGCCGCTGGGAGATCGGCCCAGATTTGACGGCCAACATCCGGGTTGGTCTGGAAAAAATCTGTCGGGCCGACCGCGATCTCGGCGCCATCTTTGGCCGTTCGCTCCTTCAACGTCGGAATTCCCCACAGCGAGGCGGTCCGACCCTTGGGGTCGAGGATGCCGTCGCCGGGCTGATCATTCTCGTGAAGCGCCAGGCCCGAGACCCCAGCGGCGCGCAGGACCGGCTCCAATTTGCGGAGCGCGGGGTGATCATTTCGCACCACCAACGTCGCCAGGATTTTCCCGTCCACCGAGGATTGTCGGGCGATGAGGTGGCGAACCAGCCCGGGCGGCAACGAGAGCGGGTGGAGATCCGTGAGCCGGCGCAGCCCCGGGGCGAGCGCGAGGCAGCCGGGGATCGACGTGACCTCGTGGGAGCGGGGCCGGTACGCGCCAAAACGCACGCGGCTGCCGTCCCGACTGGCGGGCATGTCCACCGCGACGAGCTTGACGACATGCCGGGCGGACCGGTCGGGTCCGGTCCGGGCCTCCACCGGGAAATGAACGCCGGCGGCGGTGAAGATCCCGCGGACGCGCTCGGTTCGCTCGTCATGGGCCCGCGGCCGCGCGATGTGAAGCCAGGGGCACCCGCCGCAGCGGTGGACGTGTTCGCAGCGGGGATCGACCCGATCGGTGGAGGGATCCGCGGCGCTGACCCACTCGGCGGTGATGAAATTGCTGCCTTTGTGCGTGACCCGCACTTCGGCCAACTCGCCAGGGATCCCGCCGACGATGCGCATGGGGAGCGTGCGATCGCCCGCGGGCACGAGAGCTTCGCCGGTCGCGTTCAGGGAGGTGGGGGTGACCAGCATCGGGGCGGGTAACCGGTCTGCGACCGGACCTTGCCCATCCTCTTGGACCGCCGTACGCTGACCCCATGGAAGCCGCGCCGCGCGTACTCATCCTCGCCGGCCCGAACGGAGCCGGGAAGACTACCTTTGCGCGTCAGTTCCTCCCCAACGAGGCGGACTGTCCGGTGTTCCTCAACGCCGACTTGATCGCCGCCGGCCTCTCTCCCTTCGCGCCCGAGGGGGCCGCGATCCAGGCGGGGCGGCTGATGCTCGTCGAGATGGCCCGACAGCGCGTGAGGGAGGGTGGGCATCACATACCGCAGGACGTGATCCGACGCCGTTTCGAAGCCGGCCGCGAGAACTTCGAGAGGTTGTACGCGCCAAGAGTAGACCAATGGGCCCTCTACGACAATTCCGGCACCGAACCCAAACTCCTGAGTTGGCGAGAACACCTATGAACACCCGACCCATCGAAGAGGCCTTGGACAAGGATCTGCGACTGTCCCACGCTGCGTTGCTCCGCGCTGCGAAGGAGGCGCATCGGACCGCCAAGGCGCATGGCACGTTGATCGTCGTCAGTCGGAACGGGGTGGTGGTCTACCTGACGCCAAACCCAGACGACCCTTCGGCGGCCGTGGAGGCGCCTTCGGAGCCGGAGGGAGGTCCGCCCCGATGAACGCCCGACCTGTGCGCTCCTGCTCGCGAGCGCACAGCGACTGCGGCGTTCCGCGATCACCGCACCGACGTTGATGCTCAACGCAGGATCCGAGGGGCTCGGGGCGTGCTCGGATCCCGGAAAGGTGGCGACATCCCTTACAGTCTCGGGCCGGGGACGATGCCCCGACCCGCCGGATGTGCGCGCCGCCCAACCTCGCACAATCCCGTCGATGGAAACCCTACCGGGGAGACCGGCGCCTCCGCCCCACCCACACCCCCACCCACCCCACCCCCATCCCAATCCCCGCGCCCAGGATGTTCGCCACGATGTCCCCGCCCGAGACCTCCCGCCCGATGAGCCCCTGCGTCAGCTCGTCAAAAGCCGCCCAGATTCCCCAAAGCACCGCCATCCCGTAAATACCACGGCGCCGAAATGCCAACGACACGGCGCTGAACATGCCGGGGAGAACGTAGAGCGCGACGTGGATGACCTTGTCGTCCGCCAGCCAGTCGGGGATCGACACGCCGGTCTCGCTCGCGGCGATGGCGAAACGCTTGACGAGGTCCCAGACCCCGCGTACGGCGATGCGGGTCCCATCCTGCTCGGAGGTGCCGACCCCGCGGGGGGTGGGGACGTGGGTGACCGCGAAGCCGAAGACTGTAGAGGTCAAAAGCCCGAAGTCCGAGAGCCCGCGCGCCAACGTCCGCCGGTTCATCGGAGCGCGCGGCGCAGGTCCACGCGGAGCGGATGATGGTCAGAGGCGCCGCCGGGGAGCACGTCCACGCGCTGTGGGACCCAGTCGGGACCGTAGTAGACGTGGTCAGGTCGGCCGGTCAAAAGCCCGAAGTCGGACTGCCAGGACCAGGTCTCGGCCACGGGTGGGAACGCGGACGCGGCGTCGAAGAGGCCCGCGGCGACCAGCAGATCGAGGGCGTCACCCTCGCCCTCGTTGAAATCCCCGGCGACGAGGTCGGGGGGGGTGTCAAAGCACCCGAGGTAGGCCTGCATCTCCGCGAATCGTTGGTCGCTGGTCGTAAAATAGCCACGAAGAAGGCTGCCATCCTCGAGCGGCGGGTGGAGATGGACGTGGACCAGCGAGAGCGGGCCGCCTGGCGCGTCGAGGGTCAGACATGTGGCCGGAAACATGCCGGCCGGGGAGTCGAGCCGGGCGTGAACCTGCAGCGGAAACCGGGAGAGGACCCCCTGACCACCATCGGGATCGTGAGGATGAAAGAGGATGGTCGGGTACACCGTGCCGAGCGACGCGCGGATGGCGGACTCCCAGACTGCCGTGGTCTCTTGAAGCAGGACGATGTCCGCGTTTGCCGAGGTGATCGCTGCGACGGTGCGCTCGTCGTAGCGCTCGAAATTGACGTTGTACGAGAGCACCGACAGGGTGGGACCTGTGGCGGGGGGGAGGGGAGGGGGTACGGGCTCGAGGCAGGCGAGGAGGAGGGCGAATTGCACAGCAGGAGCGTACCGCGCTGGGGGGGCGGCTTGGGGTTACCCGCCCCCTATGCCCCGCCTCTGCTTCAACACGACCGGCCCGTGTCACCCCGAAAAGCACTACATGCTTCCGGCCGAGGAGCGGCTGCCGGACCTGCTTGGTTGGGTCGAGCAGGAGCTCTACTTCGTTATCCACGCTGCTCGCCAGACCGGCAAGACCACGGCGATGATCGCGTTTGCCAAGCGGCTGCGGGAGCTGGGGTATGCCGCGCTCTATGTAACGTTCGAGGCGTCTCGCGTCTTTCCCGAAGGTTGGTGGCGGGAACACGCCGAGACGCTTCGCTCGCGGTCGAAGGCGAGCTACACCGAGGCCGTCGCGCACCTGGCGTTCAACGGGTTCTTGCAGCGGGTCGTGAACGGCGGTGGGCGGGTGACGCGCGAGTATGGAGCGGGCCGACATCGCATCGACATGCTGGTGGAGTTCGAGGGCGGACGTCACGCCATCGAGCTCAAGCGCGTGCGACCGAAGGACGGCGCCGAGCGTGTTCGCGCGCAGGGGCTCGTTCAGTTGGGCGGGTATATGGATACGCTCGGGCTGGCCGAGGGTTGGCTCGTGATCTTCGACCAGCGGCCCCGGTTGGGATGGAAGGAGCGGATCTGGCAGAAGGACGTGATCGCAGGGGGGCGGACGATCCACATCGTTGGGGGGTGAGCCTGCAATGGCTACCCGGCGTCGATACAGCGGGGTGGCTACCGCTCGCGTCCGTAGAATACGGAGACCTGATCGCCGCTTGGCCCGGTCCTGCCGAGTATGAAATCCGAGCGGCCGTCGTGGTCCAGGTCGGTGCCCGGGGCGAAGCAAAAGCCGGAGTCGCTGAAGAAACCGACGCTCTCGCTGACCTCGAGGGTGTGCTCCCCGGCGTCGAGGTCGTAGAGGAGCCAGGTCCCGTCTCCCGTGGCGGTCCAGGGTGCGCCGACGAGGAGGTCGGGCCTGCCGTCGCCGTCTACGTCTCCCGGGGGCGCCAGCGTGTAGCCTGGCATCGTACCGAGGTCGTCCACTGCAGGGAGCCAGCTCGCCCAGGCGTCGTCCACGGTTTGGGTCTCCAGGATCGGGCCTCGAAACAGGTAGGCGCCGTGCCCATCGCCGACGGCGAGGTCCGGGTAACCGTCGTCGTCCACGTCGCCGACGGCAGCCGCGCTTTGACCGATGTAGCCCTTGCGGACGCCGAGGATGGCGCCGTCGTAGTCGGCGTCGGTGATGCTGCCGGCACGGTCGCCGTCGAACACAAAGACGGCTCCCACGTTGGCGCTGTACTGGTCGTAGTCGTTGATGTCGGCCACCCAGTCCTGCTCGCCGACGATCAGGTCATCCACACCATCGGCGTCCAAGTCGCTGGCGGTCACCTCGGAGCCCAACTGCCAGTAGGACCCGGCAATGGTCAAGTCCGCGTCTGCGAGCGTGAAATCGCCAATGCGATCCGTGGAGAAGACATAGACGTAGGAGGGGGGGGCCTCCGGGCTGGGCCAGCCGCTGTTGGTGCAGGGGATGGCGACTCGGGTCGCTTGAGGGTCGCCTGCGGTCCAGAGAGCGGTGGCGTCCAGACCGACGTACATGCAGGTGCTGTCTCCAAGCTCGAATCCGAGTTGGGCCGTCGGGGCGAACGCATTCCCATCGGTCAGGTCTCCAAGGCCGACGACCGCCGAACGATCCGACTCGGTCGCGATAGTCAGCGCTCTCCCCGCGTCTCCCTCGGCGTTGAGCATCCGAATGAGCGAAACGCCGCTCAAGCCGCTCGGTGTGTCTGTGCGGCCAACGAGGTTCGCCGCTCTCGCGGAGAGGTCGTACAACTCAAGGTCGTGCAGACCGTCGGGAACTGCCAGAATCGACCCGAGCACCGCCCATTCCTTCAGAGAAGAACCAGCGCCCCCATCCGCCATCTCCATCGTCACATCCGCGCTCCCGACATCCCAATCCCCCTCCCAGGCACACCCCTCCGCCTCGGCGTCCGTCCGCCCGTCGCAATCATCGTCCGCGGCGTTGGCACACACCTCGGTCGCACCGGGATGAACGGCGGTGGCGTGGTCGTCGCAATCCACGCTCGCTTCGTAGCCGTCGCCATCGACATCCGTTGCGTCATCGGCCCGGTCCACCGGGAGGGGCTGGGTGGTTTCGCCCGAGCTTCGAACACATGCGAGGAGGAGGAGGAGGTTCATGGGGTGCTCACGATGGAGAATTCGATGGGTTCGATACTGTTGCCGTTCTGCTTGAAGAACGGGGGCTGGTCGTCGAGCACCCCTCGGCGCACCGCGACAACCTGGTTCAGCTTCACCAGACTGACGAACAGCCAGTCCGTCGCGATGTTGTTGTCGATGACGATGGTGTGGGGGGAACACACCTTTGTGGAGTCGGCGTTGCACCCGGTCAGCGACGGCGTAGCGCCGCAGGTGGCGCTCGCGCTGGCGGTGGCAAACCCGAGGTCGGCCTCGTCTTCAAACGACGTACCCGGGTCGCACAGATCCGCCCCGCTGTAGCGCTGAATCGTCTCCCTCGTCTGGCAGGTCACGAACACCTTGCTGTTCCCGCTGTAATACCGAACCGAGTTCGGCGCGCAAGCCTCGCCGAACGAGGATCCTGCGTCCGTATCCACGGTCGCCTTGAGCGTGAACGTGCTGCTCGTACCGTTCAGATCCAGGGCGTACACATACAAGTTGTGGTTGCAGTAGTCGGTGACATAAACCGCGTAATCCGCGGTCGAGCCGCAGGTTCCCCGGTTCTGGGAGGTGATCTTCACCACATCCAAGCCCTCTGGCTTGTCGGTCCCGCCGGGCATCACGATCGAAGCCTGCTTCACCCCGGTCGTGAGTGTCGCGTCCCAGAGCTGCAGCTCCGGGCTGTTGGAGGAACAACCCGTCTTGTCGGGCGCGGTGGCCACGAAGAACGTGCCGTTGATCCAATACATCTGGGACGTGTGCCCGCTGGCCATGGACTCCTTGTTCCCCGCGCCGCTCGTCGGCCAACTGAAGATGGTCCCCGCCGGCGATCCACCGCTCCCCGCCTTGTTCGGGGCGACCGCGCGGAGATCGTACCCCAGGACATCCGGCGACACCGCAGAGGTCTCATTGAACAGCGGGTGAAAGTACCGGGAGAGCGTGTCGGACGACACATCGTACGTCGCGACGCCGATGCACTTCTTGCCGGCCGATGCGGTGCACTCCGCGACGTTCTTGGAGTCCGCGGCTGTCGTATCGGCGTTGGTCCCCGTGATGCTCGCCCAGACCAGATCCTTCGCCGCGAAGTCGAAGTCGAGCGCGGAGCCCCAGCTTGACCCGTTCGACGACGACCAGGGCACCGCCCAACTAGAGCTCTCGCAAGGGACTGTCGTGTAGGACGTGCCGTTGATCGTCACCGTCTTCGTCCCCATCGTGACACCGCGCCCCGCGGTGCTCGCGGCGCCGTTGTTGGTCAGGAAGGCACGGTTGGCGGCCACTGCTGCGCCACTAACCAGGATCAACGCCGAAAGTAGACCACCCCCCCCGTGAGGCTGCGGCGGATCCAGGGGCGGGAGTGTGTCTTCATACGGGGAGACTACAGGGGTTCGCACGGCGTGTCAATGAGAGTTCAAGGGGGCGCAGGCGAGGTCGAAACGTCGCTGTCTGGGCCGCTGACGACTCCAGCGGGCTGCAGGTTGACCGGAGGCGCGGCCCTCCCCCCGTGGGGGCCGGAGCCAACCTGCGGCCCGGAGGCCAAGGATGAGCGTCAGGTCGAGCCTCGTGAGCAGCTCGAGCGTCGAGATCGAGCGTCGAGATCGAGCCTCGGTCGCCGAGCGTCGAGATCCAGACTCGGTCGCCGAGCGTCGAGATCGACACTCGACGCCGGACCCGCCCGATGATCAGCGGCGCCCCACGGCCCGGGTGAACGGCTGGCCACCGGCCCCAAGCCGCCCATCTCCCATCTCCGATCTCCGCCTGACCCCCTTGCACACCGCCCGCCATCGGTTACCCTGCGATCACCGCGGGCGTAGCTCAGTTGGTAGAGCACGAGCTTCCCAAGCTCGGGGTCTCGGGTTCGACCCCCGTCGCCCGCTCCATTCCGCGGAGGCCACCGGAGACCCCGGTGGCCTCTTGCGTTTTTGGCCCCAGCCTCCCGCCTACAGCCTTCAGCCCCGCAACGGTTATCCCCCGGCCGTGGCCCGTCGATCCCGCCTGCGCTGGTTGCTGTGGCCGATGCTCGCGGGCGTGGGGATCGTGGCGCTCGTCCGCTCAGACGGGGCGTCCGACCTCGTCTGCCGCGTCGTTGAGGCGCTCGTCGAGGGGCTGATTGGCGAGCGGGTCACGGTGGATCGGCTCGCGCTCGGACCGACGCGGATCTCGCTGCTGGGCATCGAGATCGCCCACCCCGCGACGAACGAGCGCATCGCGCACGTCGATGCGGTCACGCTCTCCGCTGGCTGGGACCCGGAGGCCGGGCCGCTCCCGGGCATCGGGGCGCCCATCCTGAAGCGGCTCACCGTGCTTCGGCCGGAGGTCACGCTGCACCTCGACCCCGACGGCCTCCGGGAGTTTCGACATGTGTCGGAGCTGCTGGTCGGATCCCCGGATGCTGCGCCCATCACCCGGTTTCCATGGGCGGAGTTGGCGGTCGTCTCCGGCAGCTTCCGCGTGGATGGCACGAACGGCACCACGTCGATCTGGTCCGCGGCGGTCGAGGGCATCGACCTCACCCCCACCCACGCGGACCGCGCCGACCTCCTCCTGGGCGACGTTCGCCTGGGCGCCGGTCTGCTTCAGGTGCACGACGCGCCCGTCATCTTCCGTGACATCGCGCTCACGCCGCAGCGGATCGTGCTGCCGGAGATCCGGCTGCGCCTGGCGCCTGGTCGGGCTTCGGGCCGGGAGAACCCCGCGTTGCTTACGCTCGAAGGCGACCTTGACGTGTGGCTCGGGAAGGCGCTCCGCGGCGATCTCTCCGTCAGGCTTGACCTGCCGGCGCTCACGCCTGGGCTGCCCCCCGCAAACGCCAACCGCCCCAATTTCGGCTGGACCGACGGCGTCGTGTTTGTGGACGCGTCGCTGGACGGGACCCCCGCTTCGCCGGCCGTCTCGGGCTCCGTCGCGGTCAACGGCCTGACGATCCACGCGGGGGTGCCCCGCCGATTCGGAGGCATCGTCGGACTGTGGGATTTGGACCTGGGCGGCGCGGTGCCGCGCTTTGTCGTTCACGACGCCGGGATGCGCTGGGGAGAGGGCGAGCTCGGGGTGGACGCGATGGTGAGCCTCGCGGATGGGTCGCTGGCTGGAACGGTGCGCGCTGAAAACGTCTCGCTGGCGCACATTCTGCGGGAGATCGGAGTGGCCCCCACGCCGTGGGTGAACTTTCAAGCCGACGTGGAGACGACAGTGTCGGGGTCGCTGGCGCCGTTCCGGCTGGATGGCCCGTTCGAGATCGCCCTCACGTCGCTGGAGGTCGGCGACGGCCCGCTCTCGAAGCCGCACGACACGCTGCTCGCTGTGCCCCGCGGGTCTTTGGTGGGCGACCTCGTCGTCACTGCCGATCACCTCGTGCTGGACGCCAAGCAGCTCCGCGCGGGGCCCACGCGCGGTCACGTCGTCGCGGACATCGGCTTCGGGCTGCAGGGGCCGCTGCAGGTGGAGGTGGACCTGCCCAACCTGCACCTGTCCTGGCTCGCCCCCCTGAACGATCTGGGCTTGGACGGGGTCGCCGAGGTCCACGGCAGCTTGGGCGGCCCGTTCAACCGGTTGGCGGCCGATGGCACGGTGACCGCCGAGGGTCTCGTGGTCTTTGGGTTTCCGTTCGCCGACACGGTTCGCGCCGATTTCAGCTCGGACATGCGGCGTCTCGACTTCGACGCCATCGACGCCACGCTCGGGGACACCCACTACACTGGGCAGTTCGGCATCGATCTGCTCGACGGCCAGCGCATTCACACCGAGATCGTCGTGGACGAAGGCCGGGCGCGTGACCTGACCGGGATCTTCGTGGATCTACCCAGCTTGGACGCCGCCCTCTCAGGGGACATCACCCTCGACGGCACTCCTTACAACCTGACCGGCCCGGCGCGCTTCTCCCTAGGGGCGGGCTCTCTTTTCGGCGAGCCGACCACCGGCGGGAGCGCTTACGGCGAGATGGTGGACGGCGAATTCACACTCTATGATCTCCGACTGACACGCCCCGGTCAGGATCGGCGCGACGAGATGGTCCGCGCCCGCGGCTCGGTGAAGCGTGGCTTTCGAATGAACATGGAGCTTTTGAGCGACGGGCTGGCGATCGAGCGCCTCGCCGCAGCCAAGGGCTTGGGCATCACCGGGGATGTGATCCTGGACGCCCAAATCGGCGGGACGCTCTACGACTGGGAACCTCGGGGTCGCATTGCGCTGCGGCGGGTCCATGCGCTGGGCGAGGCGATCGCCGACACCACGTTTCGCTTTCAAACTGAGCAGGATCAGGACGGATACGCCCTCGGCTGGCGCGGAGAGCTCTTCGGCGGGACGGGGGAGGCGAGCGGCCGCTTCGGGTTCAGCGGGGAGCAAGCCTACGAGGTCCACGCGGCCTTCACGGCCTTCCCTTTCGCATTTTTTTATCCACGCGCGCGAGACGGTACGCCGATCACTGCGCACCTGACCGGCACGCTGGATCTCTCCGGCACGCTTGGCGAGCACCCAACCCCTGTTGACATTGAGGGTACGCTGCAAGACGTTCAGATCGCGTGGCAGGAGCATCAGCTCCGGAACGAGGCGCCGTGGGCGTTCTCGCTCCACGATCGGGACTTCTCCGTGCCGACGGTCACGCTGCTGGGCAACGATGGGACCCGGGTGGAGTTTGCAGGGCACGCGGGGCCGAAGCAGGTCGAGGGTTCGACGCTCCCGCCGGTGCTGTTCGAGGGGCGGGGGAAGGTCGATCTGGAGCTGCTCAAGGCCGTGGCCCCGGAGGTGCAGGAGGCGAGGGGGCTGGCCGACATCGACCTTCGCCTGGACAGCACGGCAGACGACCCCGTCGCGCTCGTCGCCAGGATTCGGAATGCCACGTTTCGGAGTGGTTATTTTCCGGCCACTTTTGAAAACGTTCACGTCGATATCCGAGCGAGCAGCCAGGGCTACCGCCTCGATGGGTTGGAGGCTTCCGTCGGCGGGGGCGCGCTGCGCGGGGCGCCGTCGTCGATCGACGCCGAAGGTTGGGTCCCGACACGGTACGCGCTTGAGGGAACTCTGAAGGATGTCCGCGTGCAGTACCTCGACTATCTGCCCCCGGTCCGAGGGAACGCGTCCCTCACGTTCGATGGGCCGGTCGGCGATCTGCTGCTCGCAGGCGACATCGTCGTGACCGACATGGTGTGGAAGGACCGCATCGATTGGGAGGCGATGGTGGTGTCGATTCGGGAGGAGCGGCTCACGGCCGCGGCACCCGACCCGAGCGAAAACTATTTTGGGATGGATCTGCATGTGACTGCGGACGAAACGCTGAAGTTTCGGAACAACGTCGCGGACGCGGAGGCATCGTGCGATCTGCGCGTCATCGGCGACACCTCGCGGCCCGGGATGATCGGCGAGATCCGCTTGGTGCCCGGGGGTCGCATGTACCTGAACGAGCGGGAGTTTGAGATTCAACGGGGCGAGATCCGATATATCGATCCGTTCACCTTCGACCCGGAGTTGGACATCCGGTTGGAGACC
>CANKNP010000149.1 GCA_947483545.1 Deltaproteobacteria bacterium
GCATCTTGCCGCCGAAATGCTCGGGGATCCCGAGATCCCGTTGCCCCGCTGCCTCGGGACGGCACGATTTCGCTGACGCTGGGGGCTCACCCCCCCAGCCGCAACCGCCACCGGATCTTCTCCAGCACCACCGCCCGCTTCCACCGAAGGGCCACGTTTTTGTCCTTCCGCAGCGAGCGCGCCTCGACCTGGAGCCACGCCGCTTGATCTTCGGCCCACCAGCGGGCCATCGTCGTCGCCCCGGGCGTTCGCGCCCGATCCTCCGCCGAGCAGCTTGGCGGGTAGCCCAGCGCCTCCATCGTCGGCCCGGCGACCGCCTCGACGGCGAGCACCTCTTCGGCGGTC
Source organism: Deltaproteobacteria bacterium (assembly GCA_947483545.1). The sequence continues at coordinate 346 of CANKNP010000149.1, forward strand.
AGGTCCTTCCGCCAACGCTCCAACCCGTCCGCCTTGATCGGCGCCGCCGTGTTCTGCCACGACTCCGAGAGCGTCGCGGACATCTTTGCTTCCCTCCCCTTGAAGAACTCCAGCATCGGCGGGTGGAAGTCCTCCCCCAGGTAGTCGCAGACCCGCCGCATCTGAACGTCGGCCGCTCCGACCATGTCCTCGTATTTGAGCCTTAGCAGAGGCACCCCGGTGGCTTCGAGGGCGAGCCCCTGCTTCTGATGCGTGGTCCAGAGCTGGCCGGACATGTACGGGTGGAACGTCGAGAACACCGATTTCCGAGAGGATGCGGCCACGTCCCGGGGATCGCGGTACAGCCAGAGCAGTCGCGCGCCTGGGTAGCGGGCGACGACCTCGGCGGCCTGGTCGATCATGAACGTGCTCTTGCAGCCCCAACGCGGCTTGTGCTCATGCGCGGCGAGCGCGTCGTGCAGCGCGCCGTAGACGCCAAGCAAATCCCGGTGCGTCGCGCGAGAGACGATCTCGTCCGCGGTCGGGACCCACGGCCAGGGGTGAATATGGGCGTGGACCAACGCGAGCACGTCGTCCACCAACCGCCGAAACCGCGCCGGATCGCTGAGATCGCCGTATTGGCCCACGAGCGGGGCAAAATACCGCATCACGTGCGGGGGGTGTGGGATCACGATGTTCGGGTGACTGTTCAGGATCAACCGCAACAGGTTCGAACCCGACCGCTCCGTTCCGATGATGAAGATCGGCGCCATCGCTCACCCCACGCTGGCCGTCTTGGGAAAAGTGACGAGCTGGCCCTTCGCGCGGACCAGGCTCTCGTCGCCGACGACGCCGCAGGACACGAAAAACTTGATCGCGTCTTCCACGGACATGTCGATCTCGGTGATCGCCTCCCGCGAGAGGATCACGGGGTAGCCAAGGTGCAGGTGGTTCGAGGGAAAGAATACGACCGCACGGTCGTCGTTGGGATCGGCGGACACGCGCTCTTTTGCCAGCAAGCCCAACGTGTGGCGGCCGACCATGGGATATTCGACGAGCACGACCTTGGAGAACGGCAGCTTCGCGTCGTCGGTGAACGGCACGACGATTTGCCGGGAGGCCGCGTACAGCGAGCGGACGATGGGCACGCGCTGGATCAACGTCTCCACCAGCACCAGGCCCCGCCTGAAAAACAGCCTGCGGGAGAGGTAGCCGATGCCGAGCACGATCAAGCCGGTCGCGAGCAGTCCGAGCCCCGGGATGTGGACATCGGACTGGGTGATGGCCTGCAGCAGCTGGTTCAGCCGGTCGCCCAGGACTCCGTCCACGGTCAGGAACGCGAAGGACAGCACCTTCCAGGTGATGAACAACGGCAGCAGCGCGAGGAGGCCAGCAAGGAAGCTCTGCCGCAAGGAGGACGAGACGGACGAAGGGGTCCAGGACACGATAGGCAAAGCTCCGCGAGGTCTTGATGCTAAGCACCGTTCCCCCTTTGCGCCCGCTCTCCGCCCTGGGCGTGGCCCTGCTCCTGGCCCCCGGCTGCACGGGAAAAGACGCCCCCAGTGACTCGCAGGCCCCGGACACCGCGCTCACCGCGTTTCCGGACGACTTCATGTGGGGCACCGCCGTCGCGGGTTTTCAGGTCGAGGCCGGCTGCCCGAGCATTGCGGCCGAAGAATGCGAGGACCGGAACAGCGATTGGTACCAGTGGGTCACCGACCCCGATCTCATCGCGGAGGGCGCCAACTTCTTGTCCGGCGAGCCGATGTCCAACGGCCCTGGGCACTACGAGCTGTACAACACCGACCTCGACAACGCCGTGTCGCTGGGCACCAACGCGTTCCGCACCAGCATCGAGTGGTCCCGCTTGTTCCCAAACGCCTCGGTGGAGGCCGCCACAAGCGTCGAGGAGCTGGCCAACCACGCTGATCCCACAGCGCTAGCCTATTACAACGCCTATTTTGACGCGATTCTGGCGCACGGCCTGACCCCGCTCGTGACCCTCACACACTACACGGTCCCCCTCTGGATTCACAATGGCAAGGAGTGCCATGAGGACGTGGACGCCTGCGAGGATCGCGGCTGGCTGGACCTCGAGCGGATGCGCCCCGCGATCTCGTTGTACAGCGGGTTTTGCGCACAGCAATTTGGAGACCGGATCGATTGGTGGGCGACCGAGAACGAGCCCTTCGCGATCGTGCTGTCCGGCTATCTGTTGCCCGGCGAGGATCGAACGAACCCGCCGGGCGTGAGCCGCGCAGATCTCGCGATCCCTGTGGCCTTCAACCTCGCCGAGGGCCACGCCGCGATGTACGACGCCGTCAAGGCCTACGACACCGTGGATGCCGATGGTGACGGGGTCGTCAGCATGGTCGGGGCGGTCCCGAACCTCGTGGCCGTGAAACCCCTGGATCCGGACAATGAGACAGACGTGAACGGCGCCGCAGACTTGGACTACGTCTACAACCGCGTATATTTGAACGCGACCGTGAACGGGGATTTTGACCGGGACCTGGACGGGGTCGCCGAGGAGCATCGCGACGATATTGCGGGCCGCATGGACTACATCGGCGTGAATTACTACACACGCATCACGGTGCGCGGCCTGACAGGACCCCTCTTAGAGGAATACCCCAAGACAGACTTCTACCCGGAGGTCGTGTGGGAGGAATACCCCGAGGGGATCGCCGAGGTCGTGGAGATCGCCAACAGCTACGGCTTGCCAGCCGTGATCACCGAGAACGGGACGACCCCGACGGAGACGAGCGGGGAGACGTTCTTGCGGCCACATCTCGCCGCGTTGCTGGACGGCATGAGCGACGGGGCGGACGTGCGGGGATATTTTTACTGGTCCTTGATGGACAATTACGAGTGGAACCACGGGATGGGCATGAAGTTCGGGATGTTTGAGGTGGACGTGGAGACGAAGGAGCGCACGGAGCGGGACGTGGCCGGGGTGTACCGGGAGATCATCGCGTCGGGCGCGCCATGACCTGGAGCTCCGGCTCGCCGGAGGTGCGTGCGCGCTGGGGGCTCGACCCGTCCGTTCGGTTCCTCAACAATGGGAGCTTTGGCGCCACGCCGACGGTCGTGCTCGACGCGGTCCGGGCGATCCACCTCGAGATGGAGGCGGAGCCGGTGCGCTTCTTCGCGCGGGAGCTGCCCGATCGGCTCGCGGTTGCGCGTGCGGCGGTCGCGGGATTTCTCGGTGCCGATCCCGCGGGGCTCGCGTTTGTGCCGAACGCGACGGCGGGCGTGAACGCCGTGCTGCGGTCGTTCCCCTGGCAGCGAGGAGACGGCCTCTTGCTCTCGGACCAGACCTACAATGCAGTCAAACAGACCGCTCTCTGGGTTGCCGAGCGGTACTGCGTGGAGCTCCAGTGGGCGCGGCTCCCGTTTCCGCTGGAGAGCGCCGGCGAGATGCTCACGCCCTGGTTGGCCGCGGCCCGACCCAACACCCGCCTCGCGGTGGTGGACCATGTGTCTTCACCGACCGCGATGATCCTGCCCGTGAGAGAGATCGTCGCGGGGTTGCAGGCCAACGGGATCCCGGTGTTGGTGGACGGGGCCCACGCGCCGGGCATGTTGCCGCTGGATCTCACGAACGTGGGCGCCGCGTTCTACGTCGGGAACCTGCACAAGTGGGCCTACGCCGCGAAGGGTTCGGCGATCCTGCAAGTCTCGCCCGACTGGCGTGCGCGCATTCAACCCGTCAGCATTTCGCACGGCTACCGCCAGGGGCTGGTCGCGGAATTCGATTGGACCGGCACGATGGACGTCGCGCCCTGGCTCACCGCCCCGCTGGCGTTGGACTTCTGGCGGAGCCTGCCCGGGATCGCGGCCTCCAACCACGCGCTCGTCCAGACCGGCCGGCAGTTGGTCGCCGTGGCGCTGGGGACCGACCTGCCCCACCCCGACGATCCGGCGCTCTACGGTCCGATGGCCGCAATGTTGTGGCCCGAGCCCTTTTCTGGGGATTTTCGCCAAACCCTGGATCTCTCCGCCCGGCTCTACGAGGCCCACCGCATCGAGGTTCCGTTCCTCAACTACGATCAGCGCGTCTGGCTGCGGATCTCCGGGCAGGCCTTCAACCACCCGGACGATTACGAGGCGCTGGCGGAGGTTTTGAGGGGTGGGTGGCGGTGAGCCGGGATCCCCAGCAGATACGAAGCATTCCCCGGATACCCCTTCTTGCGGGTGACCCCAATCTCCCACGCGTAATCCGGCGCCACCAGCTCCCGGGTCAGCTCGCGCAAATCGTCCGGCGTGTAGGTTCGGGCGTTGGATGTCGCGCCATCCCAGGCGATCACGAACGGTAGCACCGGGATGACATACGTGAAAAAGAACTGCTGGAAGGTGAACGGTCGGACGAACGGGGTCGCCAACACCACCATGACGGTATTGAACGGAACGGCGAGCCACCAGAGGGCGCGGGGCGACGAATTGTCCGAGAGCTCGTACAGGCAGAACGGGCGCCGGGCGATGAAGGCGTCCTTCAGGATCTGGCGGGCGACGGGCTCGGGCATGTGGTGGAAGCTGCCGATCATCGTGCGAACCCCTGCCAACTCCTTCGGCACCGCGCCAGCATCCACCGAGGTTGTCAGATACCGGATGGCCCCGCCTTGGCCGTTGAAAACCCCCGCGGCGTGCAGGTTCGGGTATTTGTCCGTCAGCGTGATTGTGGAGAGCGGGCCTTCCGGTGCCGTCAGTCCCTCGCAGACAGACGGCATGGGCCCGCCCGCGCCGGAGCACAGGTCCACGATGCTGTCGCTACCCGTCTGCTGGAGCAAGCGCTCCAAGATGGGCCGCAAGAGCGCCGGTGTGTCCAGGAATCGGTGCACCGTGAGCAGATAGTTCGTCAAACACTCGCGCAGCCAACCCGGGAACCATTGAAAGTCTTCGAACTCGAAAAGCTGCATGCGCTTGAGCGCCATCAGATCGACACGCCGATCCGAAAGCGCCCGGTGTAGACCAAGCCGGGCGCGGCGTAGAATTCAAGCGCGCCGTCGATACGCTTCACATGGATCTGGGCGCCCGCGGAGCCCGTGAAGCCGAAGTAGGGCTGCGTATTGTTCGACACGATCCCGTCGTCGCCGATCCAGAAATAGGTCGAGGCGTCGGTGAACCCCAGCGCGAGGTAGGGCTCGATCATCGGGGTCTTGAAGCCGACCATCAGGTCCAGACCGAAGGTCGAACCGTTGTAGTAGTCGAGGTACGCCTCCTCTTCGATGTCGAAGGGGGTCGCAATTTCGGCGATGGTCTTGAGCATCGTGAAGTGGTATCGAGCCCCAAATCCCAGGCCATTTGGGAGCGGAATGCCAACGCCGGCCTCCCCGCTGATGATCACGTTTCGTGTGCCGAACAGGGTGACCGGCGGGACGTACCCCACGCCCCCGTAGATCGCGAGCGGGCCGAGCTTCGGCATGGTGAACGACATGCGGGGGCGGGGCAGGATCGGGGTCTTGTTGGTGTCTTCCGTCTTCGAGCGATCGAGCACCAGCCTGCGGTTGCACGACAGCGCCGGGATGATCGAGGCTTCAAGCGAGATCGAGCCGTGCCCGGGCTCGTTGGGCAACACGCCGTGGAGCGGAGAATGTGTGGTCGAGAGCGCGAAGAAGTTCAGCAGATAGTTCTGCTGGTGTTCGTCGTCGACGTACCAGGCGGGGGCCGGGGCGGCCGCCGCCTCGGCGCAGTCGGGGTCGATGGCGCCGCTGGCGAAGGCGAGCGGGGACAGAGCAGCAAGGAGGGTGATCATTCGGGTGCGCCCTCGTAGATCCAGCCGTAGACGATCAGGAGCGTTTCGGTCGAGAGCGCAGGGCTGTCGGAGGGCATGATCTCGCCCTCCTCCGGGTCGATGGGCCCGCGCATCTTTCGCCAGAGAAAGCTGCCCTCCGGGTCGCCGGGCGCCACGTAGAGCTCGTCGTCATCGAGCGAGCTGTAGGCATCGACGTTCACGAGCTGGCCGTAGCTCTCGCCCTCGGTCAGCGGCATCCAATCTGCGCTGCCGTCCGGGCCGTGGCAGACGACGCAGTAGATGTCGAACACCTCGGTCTGCACGGTGTCGAGGCCGTAGGGGTCTGGCGGCGGTTCGCCCGTGTCCCCGGAATCGCCGGTGTCGTCGGCACCCCCCGAGTCCCCGGTGTCGATGGGCTCCTCGCAGGTCGCGCCCTCGTCGATCCAGGTGGCGACGCCATCCACGTACTCGGACGACAGCGCGCCCGACTGGGGCATGACCGCGCCGAACGTGCCCGTGTCGGCCATCTTGTTCCAAAGCACGCTGGCCTCGTGATCCCCAGGGACGACGAGCGTGGCGCCCGGGTACTCTTCGCTCGCGACGCCCACGAGGGTGTTGCAGGGATCCAGCGCGAGGTCGAGGCCGCCGAGCATGAGCCCGCTGGCATCGTGGCACTGGACGCACTCCGCGTCAAAGAGCGCACGCATCGCGACGTAGTCGCTGCCAGCCGTGGCTTCGCCGCCCGGCGGCGCGGGGAACTGCGTGTCGTCACACGCGAGGAGGGTGAGGAGGATCATGCGCGCGTCTAACCGCCAGTAGACGGATCGCCGACAGCCCGATAACGGAGCGCTCCACCCGAGAGCATCATGGTCAGCCTCATCATCAGCCTCGTCGCAAGCCTGCTTTGCTGCGGGGGTTTCGCGTTCTTCATCATCCTCATCGTCGGCTTCATGGTCATGCGGAAGAAGGGCAAGAAGGGCGGTGCAAAAGAGATGGTGTCGGTCGGCGTGGAAGAGGTGAGCCGCGCGTTCGTGAAGACGAAGAAGTCGCGCGAGGAGCTGATGCGCGAGGAAGAGGAAGAGGAGAACCGCAACAGGCGGTGATCCGGCGGGGAGGTGCGCCCGGAGGGGCGGTGAACGGCTCACCGCCCGGGAAAGCGCCGTTCACCTCGGCCGTGAACCGCCGCTTCGCATCGGGCGGGCTCAGAACCCCGATCCGAGCACGAGGTAGGCCGCCCCGGTGGGGTCGTCGCTCGGCGCACCGATGAGGAGGTCCCCGAACCCGTCGGCGTTCATGTCGCCTGCGGTCGAGACGCTGAAGCCGGCCTGGTCGCTGCTCGTCTCGCCGCTGTACGTCGCGTCCGCGTCGCCGAGGGAAATGCTGCCCCGGGTGCCCGCGCCGAGCACCAGGTGCGCGGCCCCCTCGTCCGTGCCGGCGTACACCACATACGTCGCCATGGCGTCCGTTCCGTCGTCGTCGTTGTAGTACGCCCCGATCAGGATGTCCCCGAACCCGTCGCCATCTACGTCGCCCGCGGTGGAGACGCTGTTGCCTGCCAAGTCGCGCGAAGCCTCGCCCGTGTATTGTGCGTCCGCCGTCCCTAGCGAAAGGCTGCCCGGCGTTGCGCCACCGAGCACCAGATATGCGGCCCCCGCCAGGTCCCCTCCGTCGTCGTTGTGGGAGGCCCCGATCAGCATGTCCCCGAGCCCGTCCCCGTCTACGTCCCCGGCGGTGGAGACGCTGGAGCCGGCAACGTCGCCCGCCGCCTCGCCGGTGTACTTCGCGTCGGCGCCCCCGAGCGCCAGATCGACTGGAGTTGCGCTGCCGAGCAGCAGGTACACCGCCCCCGCGGAATCCCCGCCGTCATCGTTGTAGGGCGCGGCGATGAGGATGTCCCCGAGCCCGTCGCCGTCTATGTCGCCGGCGGACGAGACGCTGGCTCCAGCAGCGTCCTCGGTCGCTTCGCCTGTGTACTGTGCGCTCGCGGCCCCGAGGAAGCGGCTGCCCGGCGTGGAGCTGCCGAGCAGGAGGTACGCCGCCCCGGCGTTCTCTCCGCTGTCGTCGTTGTACTTCGCCCCGATGAGCATGTCCCCGAACCCATCGCCGTCCACATCCCCGGCGGCCGACGCGCCAGAGCCGGCAACGTCCTCCGCCGCCTCGCCCGTGTACTGCGCGTCTGCGGCGCTGAGGGAGAGGTCGCCCGGCACGGGCCCGCCGAGGACGAGGTACGCCGCCCCCGCGCAGTCCCCGCCGTCGTCGTTGCCCAGCGCCCCGATGAGGATGTCGCCGAACCCGTCGCCGTCGACATCCCCGGCAGTCGCGACGACCCTGCCCGCCCCGTCATACTCGGCCACCCCCGTGTACTGCGCGTCCGCGCTTCCAAGGCTGAGGTCGCCCGGCGTTGCGCTCCCGAGCACCAGGTATGCCGCCCCGGCGTAGTCGCCGCCGTCATCGTTGTAGTGCGATCCGACGAGCAGGTCGCCGAACCCGTCGCCGTCCACATCACCGGCCGTCGAGACGCTGTACCCGGCCATCTCGAGCCAGTCTTTGCCGGTGTATTTCGCGTCCGCCCCGGACAGCGCTCCCGAGGTCGGCCCGCACGCCTTTGCGCCCCCCTCGCAGTCGTTGTCGCTCACATCACCGCACACCTCGGTCGCGCCAGGGTTCACGGCGGCGTCGGCATCATCACAGTCGGTGGCATCGGCCAGGTAGCCTTCCGGCGCATCGCAAGCGATGTATGTGCTGTCCGCGTTCCCATACCCGTCGCCGTCCGCGTCGGCGTACCACATCAAGGCATTGGCGGCGTCGTTCTCGTTGCCTGAGCAGTTGTTGTCCACGCCATCGCAGGCCTCGGTCGCGTCGGGATGCACGCTTGCGTTGGTGTCGTCGCAGTCTTCACCGATCTCGTAGCCATCGCCGTCCACATCGGTGTCGGTGTCGGTGGTGGCAGTTGGTTCGGAGTCCTCCCCCACCGGGGACTTCCCAGCGCACGCGATGGTGAGGAGGAGTGGGAGTGCGTACCGGTGCATGGCGGGTCCGAGTCTGCCGCAACGGTACCGGTACCGGTTGGGGGAGTCAACCAGGATCCCCTCCGCGAGTTCGGGACGCCGCGCGAGCAGCCACCGCCGGCCCCAGGGCACGGTCAACACGCCACTGGCGCGTCGCCGCCACACGGCGGCCGCTACCGCGCCGGCCGCTCTCCGTCTCAGTAGACCTTGCGCTCCCGCAGCTCCAGCGACTGCTGCTTGACGAGCTTGACCTCCTCGGGGTCGAAGTACCGGACCATGGTCTCCATCAGCTCCTGGAAACCCTCTTCGTAGACGCCGGTCAGGCTGTTGGAGAGCGTGATGTTGTAGGTGTCGGCATCGTACGTCTCCTGGGAGCAATCCACCCTCTGTGCCTCGACCTCCGCGGTCTTCGACCACATGCGCTGTTTGCTGAGCGGCTCCCAGAGCACGAAAGATACCCCGCCCGCCATGGTGCAGTTCCCACGGGCGCTGTAGCGCGTGCGTCCGCCGGCCGCGGGCTCGGTGCTCGCGCTCGGCGCGGACGGCACCAGATCGTACTCTACGGTGAGCACAAGGTCCGCCTGCTTCTTCTCCGGGAAGGTCATGTCGTCCACGCTCTTGTATGGCCCGGAGACGGTGAACCCGGACGCCGTGAAGTACTCGTAGGTCGAGCGGCCGATCGCCGATCGCATTCGGACGCCCAGGTCGAATTCGGTCCCGCTCCCGATGCTCTCTTTGAGACGGTCGGACCGGGCGGGCTGGATGATCGCGATCGAGATCCCGCGACCGGCGGTAGACTCCGGTGAATCGAACGAGAAGCTCGCTTCTTCCTGCTCCGGCGGGGGAACGGGGTGCGCGCAGGCCAGCGTTGCCAACGCAACGACGATGACGGTGAGGGGAAGTGCCGGGAACCCTGACCTGGTGACCATGAGGATGTCCTTCTGTTGTTGACGGTGAGAGCTAGAAACGAGCGGCCAAACCGAGCCGCAGGTCGAAGGTCGGCCCGACACCCTTCACGCCGATCCAACCCGCATCGACCGACACTTGAGCGTCCACGGCATGCTCGACGATCGGGTACGCGACGCTGCCTCCGACGTCGGCCCAGAACCCGGCGGCGTGGAGACCCACTGCAGCCACCTGGTCGAACTGAGGCTCGACATCACTCTGGTAGAACGCCTCATCCATCGGGGAGTCCACCGAGGCGTAGCCGAGATCGATGTGCGGCACGAGCTTAAGCGGGCCCAGGGGCCGAGGCAACCTCGCGCCGACGCCGATCTGAGTGACGTAGAAGTCGCCGATGACGTCTACAATCTCGGCATCGGAGCTGCCCTGCAGGTCCCACTGGTCTCCATTGTGTGCGCCGATCTGGCACACCACATAGCCCTGCGCCACCTCGGGCCCGAGGCCTGCCTCAAATCGGGCAAACCCCGTGGGAACTGGGTAAACCAGCGCGGCCAACGCCCACGCCGGTGAGCCGTCCCGGGCGCCCGAGACCCCTGGCACGGCCTGGACCCCGCCCGACACCGCGACGTGGGCCACGAGATCGTCTGCCATCGCGAACCCGATCAGCGTCAAGGCAACCACAGCATCACCTCCCCGCCGAGCACGTTGTTGCCCTTCATCTCGAGCGTCGTGCTCTTGACAGTCTCGATGTATTGGACGCGCTCGACCCGGAAGCGGAGCCGCACGCGCTCGGTCCCGACCTGCAGGAAGACGCCACCAAGCGGCCCCCCGTGCCACTCCGATGCGGTGGCGGCGTACTCTGGATCGTCGGCATCGACTGAAAGCGCGACCGCATCATCCTTGGTGTGCGTCAGGTGAAACCCTGCCTCCAGCCCCGCACCGGCGCTCCAGTTTTCATCGAGATCCGCCTCGATGGCGCGGATCCGGAACACGTTCTGCCAGGAGAAGGTGATCTTGGAGATGTCGGGAGAAACGCTGCTGTTCTCCAAGAGCTGCGACACGAGCGGCTTCCAATCCGGATCGTTCGGGTTGCCCTCCTGGCCTAGGACCGGGAACCAGATCAGGCTTGAGCCCCCTTCGATCCAGGGCACCGGGGCCAGCGAACCGCCGAAGCGCAGCCCCCGCCGGTTCAGGAACGGATCGTTGACGACCTCCTCCAGCCCGACGGAGCCGCCGATCCGCAGCTCTGAGAGGTCCAGGGCGCGGGCGGTCGAAATCGTGAGCAGCAGTGTGATCACGGCAGCGCCACGATCAAGTCGATGGAGAAGAAGGCGTGAGCGGTGAGTCGCTTTCCGAGCTGCTCTGCCTCGCCCGTCGCGTCGATGTTGCCGTAGTCAGGCTCGGTCTCGATCGAGAGGCGCTCTGCCCCTACGACCCGCATCCCCGCTCGCTTGCCGAACCAGACGTCGAAGCCCGCGCCGCCGGTCGGGCCCCAGCTCAGGCCGAGGGTCGGGTCTGGGCCCATCACGGCGACGGCTCCGGCCTCCTCGTCCCCGTCGTAGTCGGGGCTCAGCGCAGCGTAGTTCTCTGAGACCACCCCGAACGACGCCCCCGCCATGAGGTAGGGCCAGATGCTCACACCGGGCTCCCGCTTGCGCGCCCAGGGGCTCCCCTCCACGAGCAGATCGAGGGTGGCCGCCTCGTGGTTCACCGGCACGACGAAGGTCGAGTCGGGATCGCCTTCGTAGCTGATAGCCAACAGGGTTTTCGTCAGACCGCTCACACCGTTCCCCGGCAC
>CANKNP010000150.1 GCA_947483545.1 Deltaproteobacteria bacterium
CAGCCAGGTCATTCGGCCATCTTCCAAGGTGCAGACCCAATAGTCCCGGAAAATGCCCTCAGGCATCCACCACTCCCCCTGGAGTCGTTCGGGTCCCTCCGTCGCGTCCACCCGCACCCATTCTCGGGCGCCGTTCTGGACCCCGCCCAACGCCCGGGGGCGTCCAGACGGAGAGGCGATCACGCGTACAGGCAAGGGTTCGGGCAGGAGCAGGGCCGGGCGGGACCGGACCGCGCTCCCGCGTTCCCCCCCAGGCTCATGCGCGCTGGCGGGATCACGCTTCGGCGCAGCTTTCGGCAGAGGTGCTGCATCCCCCTCGGGAATGCCTGTCCATCCCGCTTCCGGGCGATGGCGGTCTGCGATCACCGGACGCACCACGGCCTCCTTGCCAAGCGCATCCTGGAGCCGCGCCACCAGGTCCGCGAGCGGCTCCTCCCGATCGGTGCGGTCAAAAAGCCCCCCCTGGTCCGCCCTCCAAGGGCTGGTCTCCACGATCTCCACGCCGATCGAGACGACGGCTGCCTCCAATCGGACACGCTCCAGACGTAGCCGGAGCAACCGGAACACCCGGTCCGCCCCACGCCCTGGCTTACCGAGGCGGACGGGGATGACCAGCTCCCCGAGCTCCAGGCGCATGCGGATGCGCAGGGAGGTGAGCGCTTCGCCTCGGGCTTCCAAGGATGTCGCGACGTCGCGCAGGATGCCGTGCAGGACGAACATCAACGCGTCCAACTGATCCACGGGCTCTGGGAAATCCTGCTCGAACTGCCGCTCGGCGGGCGCAGCCGGAAGCACAGGCACGGGGGCCGCCGCCAGCTCCTCCCCGCGGGCGAGGGCATGGGCCGGGAGCACAGCGCGACCGAGCCGCCCCACAAGCGAAGCCGCGGGCAGGGCGCCCAGCAGCGCCAGAGTGCGAATTCCAGCCGACGTCAACGTGTCCAACATGTCCGCCGTCAGCTCGGGAGAGTCGGCGAAGCGGCGATCCCGCTGCGCAAGGCAGCCCACGGGCAGCCCCCCTAAGGCGGCTCGCAGATCCTCTTTCCGCAACACCCGATCCCGCGGACTGTGACGCACAAGCAGGAGCGCTGGATGTTGCAGCGGTGCCCACACGAGACGGACGGCGTGCCCGAGCTTCACGATCGCCGCGCGTACCGGCCCGATCAGCTCCGCCGTGCCGTGGAGCAGCAGGCCCTCAGGTGGGGCGACGCGCACATCAGGCGAAAATGCTCCCATACACGCAGCCAAATCTTGGAGATCGCGGCGCTCCGCCTCCGGATCGAGCCGCTCCACCAGCAGCGTCGGGCAGTGCCCCCGCGCTTCCGCGAGGGTCATCCCCACCTGCACGTTCTGGCCACGGGCGGCAGGCGTGGCAGTGAGCACACGCTCTCCCCCTTGGGCTACCGCGACCAGCACTGCGGCGCTGCGCTCCGTGTCGATCCCACAGCGATCCAGGCGAAACCGGGGCAGGGAGACCGCGAGGAACCCGATCACATCCGGCCCACAGTCGAAAGAATCCGGCCCTGCAGGTGCACGTGACGCTCCCCCACGGCCCGCCCCCCTCGGACGCGCGCGCACTGGACACGCAACGCGCCGCCGCTCGCCCAGCCTGGAACGCACAGCCGCAGGCTGGCGGGCAGGTCTGCCTCCGCGACCTCGTTCAACACCACCACCGTCGTTCGACCCGCTTCGGCCGCCTTGGCGAGCCGAACGCCCGTGCGACCCAGCGGGGGGAGGTCAAGGAGCACGAGCAGCGGAACCACCCCCGCCCGCGCGACCTGCTCGGCCGCCCACGCCGCCTGCGCAGGCGGTGGACGCAAGAGCAAGAGCGCCTCACACGTTTCAGGTGCCGCAGGGGGATGAAAGATCTGCCCAGGATCCACAAGGACGGCCCGCTGCCCCTGCCGCGCCAAGCGCCGGAGCGCAGGCAGGACCAGCGCGAGCCGACCACTCCCCGGCTGGCCTGTCACCTCGCTCACCGCGCCGACGGGCCAGCCCCCGAGCCACGCATCCAGCCCAGGCACGCCGATGGGCACATGTCCCGGAAGGACGACGGCCGGCCGGCCAAACTGAGCGCGTAAACCCTCAAGAACAAGGCGTTTTTTCTCGAACCCGACGTCGGGGGACGCATCAGCCAGGAGCAGGGCAGAGGGAGACATGGGAGCAGCTTACGCTTCGCATGGAGCCCAGGCAAGGCCAAAAAATGGACTATAAAAGAGTTGCACGATCAGATTGGGCGGGTTCATCTGTCGCGCGGCGCCCAGGTCGCACCCCGAACGGATACCTCCGGCAAATGTCTTCCCCCTACACTTCTCGCTTCGATGATGCTGCCGGTTTCGCCATCGCGGCGTTTCGGGAGCACACCCGAAAGGCCAGCAACGTGCCCTACATCACGCACCTTTTTGCTGTATGCGCGCTGGTAGGCGAGTACGGGGGCGACGAGGACCAGATGATCGCTGCGTTGTTGCACGACTGGCTGGAGGACGTGCCGGGGGCGTCGGCGGCCACATTGGAGGCGCGCTTTGGCGGTCGGGTGGCGAGCATGGTGGAGGCGCTCTCAGACAGCGCGGCGCCACCCCCAGGGGGGACGAAACCGGAGTGGCGGGGGCGCAAGGAGGCATACCTGGCCCACCTCCGGGTGGCTCCATCGGAGGTTCGGCTCATATCCTGCGCGGATAAGCTGCATAATTGCCAAACGATCCGGGCGGACCACGCGCGCGTCGGCGTCGAGGTGTTCACTCGGTTCACGGGCAAGCGGGACGGCACGCTCTGGTACTACCGGGCCGTTCACGAGGCCCTGGCGACGGGGTGGCAAGGACCGTTGTTGGATCGCCTCAAGTGCGAAGTGGATGCACTGCACAGGGACGCCGGTGGTTGAGGTTGTCGGGTGCCAGACCGGCTCGGCGCGCTACGCGGGCGTGGCGATTCGCGTTCAGGAAGCCGGGGGCGCGTGGTCCACGGTGGAGTGCTTCGACCGGTGTGAGCATTGTGAGCGGGCGCTGATCGCCCGCTTGGATGGGGCGCTGATGCGGTTCGCCGATGTAAACGAGCTGGTCGAAGCGGTGACCGTGCTGGGGGCGCCTTGACCGCCGCCCAGCGTCTACAGCTCGCAGCGGTGTTGGGCGCAAGTGGTGTCGCGTGCGGGGCGTTCGGCGCGCATGGTCTGGAGGATCTGGTCACTCCAGATCGCCTCGCCACGTGGGAGACTGCCGCTCGGTACCACCAGATTCACGCAGTCGCTCTGCTCGCGCTCGCGTTGGTCGGGAAAGAGGGGCGTACGTTGGCCTTCGGCTTGATGCTCGCGGGCACGTTGGTCTTCGCCGGCAGCCTCTATCTACTGGTCCTCTTGGACATCTCCTGGCTGGGAGCGGTCACGCCCGTCGGGGGGCTGTTGCTGATCGCAGGTTGGGGGAGCCTCGTGCTCTCCGCCAAGGAGAAGGGATGAGCTTACTGGCCATCTATGCAGGCTGTCTGGTGCTGGGCGGGATGATCGTGGGGGCTTCGGCCTTCTCTGGGGGCGATGACAGCGACGGAGACCACGGGGGAGATGGCCACGCGGGCGACAGCGAAGCGGGCGGACACGAAGCGGGCCATGAGGTCGAGGGCGCGGAAGGCGCTGAGGGCGACCACGCTCACAGTCACCACGGGCCCCCCGGGATCGGATCCAGCGATTTTGTGGCGACGATCATCTCCGTGCGCTTCTGGAGCTTCGCGCTCGCCTCCTTCGGGCTTGCTGGCACGCTGCTCACCCTGCTCGGGGCCCACGAAAGCTTGACGCTGGGGTTCTCCATCGCGCTCGGGGCGCTCGTCGGCGGCGGGGTCACGACCATCATGCGCAGGTTGTCGCGCCAGCGCGTCGGGGCGGACCTCTCCACAGGGCGCCTCGCCGGGCAGGAGGGCATCGTCGTGCTCGCGATGGAGCCGGGCAAGCCGGGCAAGATCCGAATGGACCACCAGGGACAGCGCCTCGACATGATCGCGACCACCACCGACCGCCGCATTGAACGTGGCGAGCGCGTTTTGGTGGTGGAAATGAAGGGCGGATCTGCCGTGGTGACCCCGACTCAACCCGTTCAGCCGCCACGCCTTCGCACGACGGATTAGCCGTACAACCCCCGGAGTTCATTTGAACGACCTCATCTTCTCCATCGTCGGCGCCGCCGCGCTCGGCATCACCTTCCTGGTGGGCCTGAGCCTGTTTCGGCGCTTCTTGATCATCTGCAAGCCCAATGAGGTCTTGATCTTCTCCGGCGGTCGTCGCACGGCTGTGGATGGTTCCGAGGTCGGGTACCGTGTTGTCTTCGGTGGGTGGACCCTGCGGTCGCCGCTCGAGCGGGTACAGGGCATGAGCCTGGAGACGATGGCGCTGGACCTCCACGTGACCAACGCCTACTCGAAGGGCGGCATCCCGCTCAACCTGCACGCGATCGCGAACATCAAGGTCTCGAGCGACCCGGTGATCGTGATGAACGCGATCGAGCGGTTCCTTGGGCGGGATCCCGCCGAGATCCGACGCGGCGCGAAGGAGTCCTTGGAGGCCCACCTGCGCGGGGTGCTGTCCACGCTGACGCCGGAAGAGGTCAACGACGACCGTCTCAAGTTCGCGAACGCGCTCGTCGAAGAAGCGGACGACGACTTTGAAAAGCTTGGCTTGCACCTTGACACGCTGAAAGTGCTGAACGTCTACGATGATGTGAAGTACCTGGACAGCATCGGGCGCGAGCGGATCGCGAACGTGCTGATGGTGGCCGACATGGCGGAGTCGCAAGCGAAGAGCGAGGCCGAGCAGGCCGAGGCGGGCTTCCGTCAGGGGGCCCAGATCGCGGTCGAACAGGCCGAGGGCCGGATCTTGCAGAAGCAGAACGAACTACGAAAGTTGAAGGCTGATTTTGAGGCACGCGCCAAGGCAGAGGAGGAGACCACGATCCAGATGGCGGCCGAAGCCCGCTCGAACGCGGAGCGGGATCTTCAGGACATCCGCCAGAAGTTGGAGCAGACGCGGCTGATGGCCGAGGTCGTGCTCCCCGCCCGCGCGGAGCAGCAAGCTGCGGGGCTCCGGGCCAGAGGTGCGGCGGCGGAGATCGCGGAGAACGGAGCGGCCTTGTCGGGCGTGCTCGCGCTGATGACGGACACCTGGCTCAAGGCCGGGAAGGACGCAAAGGACATCTTCTTGCTCCAACAGCTGGAGCACATCCTCGGGACCGTGGCGGCGAAGGTGAACGGCATCCAGGTTGGCGAAGTGCGCCTGGTGGACAACGGCGATGGGAAGGCGCTCGCCGCGTACGTCGCTGGGTACCCGGCGATGGTCAACGCCGTGCTCGATGAGATTCGAAAGGGCACGGGGGTCGACATCCCGGCCTTGCTCCTCCCCACCGCCTCGGAGACCAACTAATGGAATTCATTCTTGTCGGCGGTTTCGTGATCGTCGGTGCGACCTTCCTGCTTGGCGTCATGGTGTGGAACCTGATCAACATCGCCGGGCCCAATGAGGTGCTCATCATCTCGGGCACGCCCCGCCAGATCGAGGGGCGAACGATCGGCTATTCGACGGTCAAGGGCGGACGCGCGATCCGCCTGCCGCTCATTGAGACGGTGAACCGCATGGACCTCACCAACATGACCATCGAGGTCGCGGTCACCAATGCGTACTCCAGGGGCGGCATCCCGCTCACGGTGCAGGCGGTGGCCAACGTGAAGATCAACGGGCTGGAGCCGGTCCTGAACAACGCCGTCGAGCGCTTTCTAGGCTACCAACGCGACGAGATCATGCAGGTCGCGAAGGACACCCTGGAGGGAAACCTCCGCGGTGTGCTCTCGCAGCTCACGCCCGAGCAGGTCAACGAGGACAAGACCACCTTCGCGGACAAGCTCTTGGAGGAGGCCGAGCATGACCTCAAGAAGCTGGGGCTGACGCTGGACACGCTGAAGATCCAGAACGTCACCGACGAGCGGGGCTATCTGAACAGCATCGGCCGCAAGCAGTCGGCGAACCTGATCAAGCGGTCCCGAGTGGCCGAAGCGGATGCCAAGGCGAAGTCCGCCACCAATGACGCGGCCAACAAGGAACGCGCCCGCGTCTCGGAGATCGACTCCCAGATGCAGATCCTCAAGGCCGAGACCGACCGCCGGATCCAGGACACCATCTCCCGCCGCGAGGCGCTGATCGCGGAGGAACAAGGCAAGGTGAAGGCGATGATCGCCAAGGCGGAGGGGGAGCTCCGGGTGCAGGCGGCGCGCGTCGAGCAGGCCCGCAGGCAGCTGGAGGCGGATGTGGTGGCGCCGGCGAACGCGGAGATGGAGCAGCGTATGGCCGAAGCGAGGGGCCGGGCGTCGGGGATCGTGGAGAACGGGCGGGCTACGGCAGCGGCGCTGGAGAGCATGATCGCCTCCTGGGAGCGGGGCGGAGCGGCCAGCCGCGACATCTTCCTCATGCAGAAGCTCAACGTCACGCTCGCGCAGATGGCGTCCACGGTGCAGGGCGCGAAGATCGACACCATCACCATGCTGCCGGCTGGGGAGGCTGGCGGCGCACGTCGCGCGTTGACGGTGATGGAGGAGATCCAGGGGGCGACGGGGATGAACGTGGTGGGCGCCCTCGAAGGTCTGGCACGCGGCGCGCAAAACGCGAAGAAGGCGTAGCCCCATCGAGACGCTTTTTGGCAACACCGAGGGGCTCAAGCCGAGCCAGAACAAAGCGCTGCAGGGGTTGTACCAGCGGAGAATGCCGCCAGCGCGCTTCGTAACTGCCGAGTTCGCGCGTCGGCTGACTGAGCTGTCGCGCGAGACGGGCAGGCAGATCGGCGCGCTTGTGGACCGCCTTGGCGTCGTGGACAAGGTGATCGTGGGGGATGCGCATCAGCTCGTCATCCCGGATCTGGGCCGGACCCGCGCCGGCTCGGGAAGATTCCGAGGGCTCAGGCTGATCCATACCCACGTGCGCGGCGAGGGGCTCTCGCGCGACGACCTGACCGACCTCGCGCTGCTTCGGTTCGATGCGGTTGTCGTCATCCAGGCGGGCCCGGACGGCCTGCCGGGCGAAGTAGAGCTGGGGTACCTCCTCGCCCCCCGCGCCGGTGCCGAAACGACCCAGGTGGAGCGAATCGCGTCTGTGCACACGTGGGACGCCGACTTTCCCTCGTTCATCCACGATCTGGAGGTCCAGTTCGGGGACACCATGCGGGCCCGGGACCTCAAGGGCCGGGAGAGCGCGGTGTTGGTGAGCGTCACGACGCGTGATCCCCAGGGCGCCCGCCGATCGCTCACGGAGCTGGAGCGGCTGGCGGAGACCGCCGGGTTGTACGTGGCGGATGTCCAACTTCAAGTCCGAAAGGTGTTGGATGGGCGCACGCTGGTCGGGGAGGGGAAGCTGAAGGAGCTGGTCACCAAGTGCATGCACCTGGGCGCCGATGTGATGATCTTCGACCAGGAGCTCTCGCCGAGCCAACTGCGGAACATCGCCACCGAGACGGATCTCAAGGTGCTCGACCGAACGCAGCTCATCCTGGACATCTTCGCGCAGCGGGCGACCACGAAGGAAGGCAAGCTCCAGGTTGAGCTTGCACAGTTGCGGTATCGCAAGCCGAGGCTTCAGCTCATGCCGACCGCGATGAGCCGGCTGACTGGCGGGATCGGGGGCCGGGGACCGGGCGAGACGAAGCTCGAGATCAACCGCCGCCGGTCGGATGAGCGCGAGACACGGGTCGAGCGGCAGTTGGAGGAGATCGCGCGGGAGCGAGCGATGCGCCGGGATCGCAGAAAGCGCGTGGGGCTGCCCCTCGTCGCGATCGTCGGGTACACCAACGCGGGAAAGTCCACGCTGCTCAACCGGATGACCAACAGCGCTGTCTCGGCCGAGGACAAGCTGTTCGCCACGCTGGACCCCACGAGCCGCAGGCTTCGGTTCCCGGAGGCGCGGGAGATCATCCTCACCGACACGGTCGGGTTCATCCGCAACCTCCCGAAAGACCTCGTCCACGCTTTTCGGAGCACGCTTGACGAGGCGCTGGAAGCTGAGCTGTTGCTGCATGTCGTCAACCTCGGGGAAGACGATGTGGCCGAGCAGAAGGCGGCCGTGGAGAAGGTGCTCGCAGATCTCGGCGCCGCCGACACGCCGGTGCTCCTGGTGTTGAACCAGATGGATCGGGTGGGCACGGCCGTGCGGGAGGCGCGCGTGGCTGAGTGGGGAGGGCGCGCCGTCTCCGCCCAGACGGGTGAGGGTCTGGACGACCTGCTTGTGGACATCGAGCGCACGATCTTCCGGGAGCGGATGAGCCGCGCCACCCTCTCCCCCCTCCTTGCGTGAGTTTTTTCTTGAACTCGACGTCCAGATGAAGTAAAGTGTCGGCGCTCCATCCAGGAGCATGGAGGATTCTATGCGTAACCTTTGTCTGCTTCTCGCCTTCTCCCCCCTGATCGCGTGCGCCGGTGGCGATAGCGGTGTTGACACCAGCCCCGCCGACACCGACACCGACACGGACACCGACACGGACACGGACACCGACCCCGGCTTCTTCGAGCTGGTGGACTTCGGTGGCCAGTGCTCGAACGGCGCCTGTGACTACACGATCACCACCAACACCGAGAGCGTGTTGCTCGAGCTCGACATGACCGAGACCGACGACTCGTACATGTACCACGAGTACCACGACGAGTTCACGCTCGCGTCCGTGAACGCGGACGGGTCGGAGACCTACGCGCTGCACCTCACCGCGGTCAGCACGCCCTCCGACGTGGGCCCCGGCACCACGCTCTTCTACGAAGACACTGTCCTTGACGGGACCACGTGGCTCTTCGCGGCGAGCAACCCGGATGGCCTGATCGTGTGCGCCGTGACCGGCCACTCGGACACGTACTACGCGAACATCTGCTCGAACTACGTTCCGTAGGTTTGCGCTCTCTCGGGAGCCTGTGCGGCGCGTCCGGTTCTGCCGGGCGCGCCGCCTTCTTTTTGCCCCTGCTGGGCGCGTGCTACCAGTGGCCCGACGTTGAACACGACGCACTGCCGGGGACGAACCCGACAATCACCTCAGCGTCCGTGACCTGCGACGAGCGAGCCGCCACGTGGCTTTTCGAGGTGGGGACCGACGCATGGACCGGGAATGGCATCGTCTACCTCTCCGCGGACGGCGCGTACATCGAGACGCACTCTCTGCTGTCGACCACGTCCGCGGCCGATGGGTCCAGCGACACCTTGGAACGTAGCCTCGTGATCGTTGCGAGCTGGCGCGACGTAACTACGAACGCGAGCACAGCGTTCGGGTGCGCAACACCCGCGCTCGCAGGGGTGCTGGAGGTCTACGAGCGCACCGGGGACGCGCGCACGGACTGCGTGGCGTTTGGCGTCGATCCGACACGCTGGGCAACGTGGACGCCGGACGCCGCCTGCGAGGAGATGCTCACCCAAGCGGATACCGGCGTCGGCGACACGGGTGGGGATACGGCGTCAACCCCGTAGGACCTTCCGTCGCCGATTCTCCCGCCGCGCGAGGGCGCGCGCCGGGATTATCGGCCAGTGTCGGCCAAGAACGCCCGCATCCGCGGGCTTGTGCTCGCGTCCTTTCGGCCGGGTCCGGCGCTACCGCGCCGTTCCCGCCCGGGACGCAAACACGGGAGCCAGCTTTGAAGGCGCGCACTTCGTGCCGCCTTCAAAGCTGGCTCCCCCGAAGCGCTACTTGGGCGCTGGCGTCGCGGATCCGTCGGCCGGGCCACCCGGAGCGGCTGCCGCACCTGCTGGACCGCCGGGCGCCGCTGTGGCCCCAGCCGGACCGCCGGGCGCCGCCGCAGCACCGGCAGGACCACCTGGGGCAGCGGCCGCTCCAGGCGTGCCTGGGTTCCCACCGTCGGGGGGCGGCGCTGGCGTCACCGGGTTCATCATCACCTGGCTGTCCGTCGCGAATTCGTTCGCAGCCCCGTCTGCCACGGCCAGCTCCAGGCCGGGCATCGCTACCTGTTGTACATCCAGATCCTTCATCAGGAAGGAGGGCTCGGCGAGCTGCGGACCGTTGCCAGTCGCGTCGATGAAGGCGAGCACGTGGATCTTGCCGAGCCCCTTCGGGACCTCAACCTCCCACGGGCCGGCCTTTTCCAGCGTCAACGCGTGCAGGATCATGGGCCGTGCGTCGGACCCGACCTGGAAGAAGTCCACGCGAAGCGTGCCAGTCGCTGTCCCACTGTATTTGAACTCGCCGGAGAGCTTGACTCCGGTGCCTGGCTCGACCGTCAGCGACGGCATGGACGCCGCCGGACCTCCGCCGACACCGTCCCCTGGAGGGGCAGGACCGTCCGCGCCGGGCTGGGCCATCGGCGCATCGGCGGGGGCATCGGTAGCGGGCGGCTCAGGGCAGCCGAGAAGGGCAAGCGAGAACAACAACAAGGGCACTCCAGGACGCCACAGCGTAGGACGTCCCCCCGGGGGCGTCAAGCTTCGCTAAGGCAGGACGAACGACAAGCCTCCCAGCACCCCCGCCGCGCCCCAGCAGGCGTAGGCGCCCACGGCGAACTGTTGTTGGCGGGTCCAAGCGGTGTCCAGCGTCTCCACCGAGTCGTAGAGCGGCATCCTGCCGCTCTGCACCTTCGCGCCCGCGGCGAGCCCGCCCCCCGCGGCAGCCACGACGCCCGATGCGATCAGCCACGCGGGCGAGATCAGCCGTCTCTTCTTCTCGATAGTGCCGCCGCCTGCGGTCTCGGGGGCCGCCCGAGCCCGCATCTCCGGGAGGCCGGTCTGCACGAGCGCAACCTCTTGATCTGGCAGGTGCAGGCTCCGGCCGTACATCACCGTCTTCCCGTCCGTCGTGATGATCTGCACCACGTGCCAACCCGCCCAGATCCGTGCGGGCCAATCTTGCACGGGGGCCCCATCGACCCACCCTCCTTCCCGGTTGGTGTCGAAGTTCAAGGATCCTTCTCCGCTGGTCCCGGCCTCCTCCCAGAGCCGCTTCAGGTCCGGTCCGAGCTCTGGCACCCAGACCGCGCCGTCGATGGCCTTCGCAGCGCCGAACCACGGGGCCCCAGAGCCGGCCAGAGCCAGCTCAGCTGCGCCCCCGCGAACCAGGAAGTACCGGGCAATCTGCGCTGGACTGGCCTGTGCGCACGCCAGCGACGCCTCTGCCGCTTCAAAGTCCAGCGCCGTCGTCGCGCTGTCTGCGGACAGGATGTGCACGACGGCACCGTCCAGGGCGGCGTTGAGCTCGGGACATGCCAGCGCCGGGGAGAGGATCGCGAGGAGGAGGATCATCGCTTCGAGTTCCAGAGTTGGGAGGTGAGATCACAAACGTAGCCGACCGGCTGGTTCGGGCCGACCGTGATCTCCTTGCGGCAGGTTCGGTCGCCCGACGAGGCGACGATGACGTGTTCACCCTCGCTGAGCACGATGGCGTTCTTTGGGGTCGGCCCGGCGGAGACACCGTCGATCACCAGGTCCGCCCCCATGCTGGAAGCGCCGAACGAGAGGGTGCGCGTGGGGGCAGGCGGGGCGGTGGTGGGCGTGCTCGAAACGAGGAGGGTTACGACCGGCTCCAACTTGGGTGTGGCGAGCTCGACGCGGGCGGGAGCGCTGGCCATGGGGCTGGAGGGGGCGACCCGCACCGCCTCCGGCTCCGCTCGGGTTCTCCCGCTCGACGAGGGTGACGAGGAGGGCGTGACCACGGGCAACGGCTCGGGCACGGGGGCGGAGACGGCCGGGACGGGCGGAGGCGAGACCACGACGGGGGAAAGCACCTCTTGGGGCGACGGCGGC
>CANKNP010000151.1 GCA_947483545.1 Deltaproteobacteria bacterium
CGTTCCTACCGGTGGAATGCGACGGTCCGTCGAAGACGCCGGGCCCGCCGCCTTCCACCTGGAACGGTGCGGGTGGGGGCCAGCCCGGCTCCAGGTCAAGTTCTTCCAGTGACTTAGGACGTTGCTGTTTGCGCAGCGCCCGGGCTGGCCCCCGCTCCCCAAATGGGATTTTCGTCGCTTCGCTGATTCTCCCATGCGGGGGTTGTGCAAGGGCGGTGCAGACGGCCCCAGAGCGGGGTGGACGGCCTATGTTGTGCCGATGCTACCCCTGTTGTTCAACGTGTTGTTGCTGGTTGTGCTCGCCGTGAGCCTGAACGTGCGGAGCTGGGCGATGGCGCTCGCGATGCACACCATCTGGTCGATCGTCGTGGTGTGGGTCGTCGCGACGGTGGGCACGACGATGAACGGGTGGAGCGTGTTTGCGCTGATGCAGGGGGTGGCCTGGTACGGGTTTCTGCACGGGCCGGTCGCCTGGCTGGTGCTGGCGCGGCGAGCGACGAACCGGAAGGTCGCGGTGGGGCTGGGGCTGACCGCGCTGATGGCGGCGGCGGCGGGGGCGTGGTCCGCGTTGATCGAGCCGCGGATGCTGCAGGTTCACAGGGAGGAGTTTCAGAGCGAGAAGGTCACGGAGGCGTTCACGATCGCGCTGATCGCCGACTTGCAGACGGACACGATCGGGGACCATGAGCTCCAGGCGATCGCCGCAGCCGGCGGGGCGGATCTCGTGCTGTTCGCCGGGGACTACCTGCAGGTGGACGACAAGGAGCGGTTCTATAGCCTCGCGAAGGAGCTGCACGCCGCGCTCTCCACGCTGCGCCCGCGGCTCGGCGCGTTCGCCGTGGGCGGGGACGTGGACGTATACCGGTGGGAGCAGATCTTCCAAGGGACCGAGGTTCAACCCTGGGAGACGTCCACGACCCTTGATCTCGGGCCGCTGGTGCTGACGGGTCTGCGCCTGAAGGACTCGCGCTACGGCGTGCCGCCGATCCCCGTGTCCGAGAAGCTCCACGTCGTCTTCGGCCACGCTCCGGACTACGCGATGGCGGCGGGTGGGCGGGCCGATCTGCTGCTCGCCGGGCACACCCACGGCGGCCAGGTCGTGCTGCCCGGCTACGGGCCCCTGATCACCTTCTCAATGGTCCCCCGGGCTTGGGCTTCCGGCCGAACGGAGCTGCCAGACGGGGGCACCTTGATCGTGTCCAGGGGCATCGGCATGGAGCGGCTCGATGCGCCCCGGCTGCGGATGTTCTGCCCGCCTGAGGTGGTGCTGATTGACGTCAGCCGTAGCGAATCGCGCCGTCCTTGACGAAGTAGGCGATGAGCATGCGGCCGCCGGTGACCGTCGGGACGTGCCGGCTGCCGGGCGGGAATACGACCCAGCGATCCTTGCGGCCATCGAACGCGGGGCTGCCATCAAGCGGCACGCAGAGGTCAAACTCCCCGGTCAGGTGCGTGTGCGCAGCGAGGCCGTCGGAGCTGCGGGCGGGGCCATCCATCTCGACGACGTCGATCGAAAACCCGAGAGTCTCTGCGGTGGGCTTCGCGAGCCGGCCGAACCTGACGCCGGCACCCTCGCGAGGCGTCAACCAACCCTCCGCGTGGGCTGCGAGCAAGGCGGGGAGCAGATCATCGAGGTCCAAGCCGGCCAGCTCCGCCTCACACGCCGGAACGTCGGTCGGGTCCAACCCGGTGATGACGGAGAGCGCGGGGGAGAGGAGCTCCAGCAGTCGCTCCCGAGTCATGATCTAGTGCCCGTGGGCGTGATCGTGCCCACCGCCGATGGCGTGAACATGCACATCGTCGGGGTTCGGGTTCATGAACGGGTCCGTGAACGGCACCGCAGGCACCTGCGACAAGAAGGTGGTCACCACCGTGACGAAGCCACCGACGAAGCCAAAGAAGATGCCGATCTCGACAGGTCCGAGCGGCAGCGTGTCCTTCATCCAGACCTGGGGCATGACCAGAAGGAAGCGCTCGAAGAAGATGCCGGTGGCAATGACCATGGCAACCGCCGCGAGCGAATTGGGGATCTTCTTGATGCCGCGGGAGAGCAGGACCGTGAACGGGAACAGGAAGCACATCATGCCCACGAGCTTGGCGAAGGGGGCCCAGGGCTGCGCGAAGATGCGGAGCAGCAGGTAGCTGGTCTCCTCGGGCATGTTCGCGTACCAGATCGGCAGGAGCTGCGCGAAGAACGTGTAGGTCCAGAAGATGCAGAGGGCAAGCATCATCTTGCCCAGGTCGTGGTAGTGCTTCGGGGTGATCAGGTGCGAGACGCCCAGCCACTCGCGGCAGAACACCGAGATGATGCAGATCCAGTTGATGCCGAGCCAGAAGCTGGACATGAAGATCCAGCCCGGGAACATGTTCGAAACCCAGTGGGGCGCGAGGCTCATCACGGCATCGACGGCGACCATCGTGAAGATGATGGCGTACGAGACGATCAGCACAGGAGCGAGTCGGATGTTCTTCTGGTAGGCGTCCTCGACCTCGATCGCGGTGCCGCGCCAGTTGGCGGTGATGCGGCCCCACCACGCGGGGGCGCGATCCCCGAGCACCTCGGCGGCGGCGCCCAGATCGGGGCGGAGGCTGTTGCGGACGAACAGCATCGACATGGTGAACAGGATCAGCGTGCCGACGAGCTGGCGGCCAATGAAGAAGCCGGGCTGCAGGTAGACGGCCTTGTGGGCCCCGTGCATGGGGGTCTCGTGCCACTCGTAGATGCGCAGGCCGCCACCGACCAGGAAGGCGGCGTACATGAGCCACAAGAAAGGCAGGAACATCGCGAAAGACTCGGCGACGCGCTTGAAGGGGCGCCCCCAACGTCCAAGCGCCGCAGTCTGGGCCACGCTGAACATGACGCCGCCTTGGGCCGCGCCCATGAAATAGACGAGGCAAGTCAAGAACACGCCCAACGTGCGGTTTTGCGTGTCGTGGTCCCCAAGCGCGAGCCCGCCGATGAAACAGAGGGCGCCGACGGCCATGGCGGCGATGCCCGCAGCACGGACGGCGGGCGGGACGACGTGGGGCGTTCCTGCGAGGGAATCGCGAACATCCGGGCCAGGTCCTACGACCTGGCGGGCGGCGGCGATCAGGTCCATCTGGCTCATCCCGAGGTTCCTCCGGTGGGGGCTGCGTCGGCCGGCGGGGTGCCAGCGGGCGGGGCGGGGGGCACATAGGCGCCGCCCTCGAGGGTGCGAATGTAGGCGACGATCGCCCAACGTTCCCGATCGGTCAGGCTCACGCCGTACTTGGGCATGATGCTCCCGCCGTGGCGAATGGTCGCGTACATGTAGCCGTCGTTCCGCAGGCCAGAGACCGAGCCTTCGCCGGACAGCATCGGCGCGGGCACTGGGAACCGAAGGATGCCCTTCGCGGCGTCATTGTGGGTGACGGGACCGCCGCCCTTGCCGTCGATGCCATGGCACGGGGCGCAGGACACCTGGAAGAGCTTGGCGCCACGTGCCAGTTCGGCATCGTCGACCGCGTAAGGGTTTGTCACCGCGGCGATGTCCGCGGAGTTCCGGTCCACCGCGGCGATGTGATCGTTCTGGTACGCGCCGTTGGCCTGCGCGCGCGGGATGCCCCCGGACGGGCGCTGGATCGTGCCCTCGGGGATCTGCGGGCGCATCTTCCACTCGAAGGCCCGGAAGCCCCGGGAGTCGATCATGTCGATGTCCCAAGGCGACGACCACGCCGCCCCAGCCAGTAGCAGGCCTCCAAGCGCCAACCATCGCCGGTTCTTCAACGTGTCAAGCATGGTGCCCTCCGCCGAGGCTGCCGCCCGAGACCTCGATGGCCCCGGAGTGTTCAAGGATGGTGCGAATCTTCGCTTCGTCGTTCGCTCCGACCCGCTCCAGCACGATCCCGAAGCAGTCATTGGAGAACCGCGGGTCGCAGACTGCCTCAGGCAGGTCCGTCGCAGGGAGCCGGCAGTTGATCAGAAGGCCCCAGAACGTGAACAGGGACGCCCAAAGCACCGTGCCCTCAAAGGTGATGACCATGAACGGGGGGACCGAAACAACGGGCTTTCCACCGGGCAAGATCATCGGCCAGTTCGCGTGTGTGAGCGACATGAGCGTGAACATCATCGTGCCCCCGAAAAGGCCGCCGCACAGCGTGAACCACCGCACGGGGCTGGGCTCGCCCTCGTACACGGCCTCCTCGACCTCGTGGCGGGGCATGGGCGTCATCACCATCATGTCGGTGAAGCCGGCCTTCTTCAACTCTGCGATGCCGGTCATCAAGCAGTCCATGTGGGCATAGACCGCCTTCATCGGCGTGACATTCGCGATCATGTCGGCGGGAACGGCGCTCATGCGGCAGTCTCCAAGGCGGGCGCACCTGAGGCGCGAGATAGGGCGGTGGTCATTTGGCGGCGTGCTCGGGCTCGAACTTCATCGGGGGCCGCATCGCCTCTTTCACCTCAGCGATCGCGACCGAGGGCATGATCTTCACGAACAGCAGGAACCATAGGAAGAACCAGGAGAACGACATCACCACGATGCCCCCTTCGACCCAGGTCGGGATGTAGTACACCCAGCCGGCAGGATCGAAGTTGTGGGCCAAGGAGCTCGCGATGATGTTGAATCGCTCAAACCACATGCCGACGTTGATGATCAGGCTGATCACGAACAGGCCGATGTAGTTCGTGCGCACCTTCTTGAACCACCAGGCCAAGGGGGCGATGCAGTTGCAGAACACCATGGTGTAGAACACCCACCAGTACCTGCCCGTGACCCGATCCGTGAACGTGCCCCATTCATACTGGTTATCTGAGTACCAGGCGATGTAGTACTCGGTGCCGTAGGCATAGGTTAGGATGCCTCCGGTGAACACGCAGAGCTTGGCGAGGTGCTCAAAGTGCCAGACGTGGATGTACCGCTCCAACTTGAACAAGATGGAGAGGGGCAGCATCAACGTGATGACCATCGCGCAGCCGGAGAAGATCGCGCCGGCCACGAAGTACGGAGGGAAGATGGTGGAGTGCCACCCGGGCGTGTCGGCCATCGCGAAGTCCCAGGACACGACGGAGTGAACCGACAGGACCAGGGGTGTGGCGATAGCGGCGAAGAAGCCGTAGGCAGCCATGTAGTGGTGCCATTGGCGGTCCGTGCCCCGCCAGCCCAGCGCGAGGATGGTGTAGAGCTTGTGGGTGAAGCCCTTCGTGGTGTCGCGCACCGAGGCGATGTCGGGGATGAGCCCGATCGCGAAGAAGATGGTTGAAACAGTAAAGTAGGTCGAGACTGCGAACACGTCCCACATGAGCGGGGACTTGAAGTTCTGCCAGAGCTGACGCTGGTTCGGGTACGGGAACAGCCAGTAGGCGTACCAGGCCCGCCCGACGTGGATGGCGGGGAACAACGCCGCGGTCATGACCGCGAAGATGGTCATCGCCTCTGCGGCCCGGTAGACGCCCGTGCGCCAACGCGAGCGGGTCAGGAAGAGCACGGCGGAGATCAGGGTGCCGGCGTGCCCGATGCCGATCCAGAACACGAACGTGGTGATGTACACGCCCCAGAACACCGGGGGGTGGTAGCCGGCAACGCCGAGCCCGTACACGAGCTGGTAGACCCAGCACAACCCGCTGACAACCAGGGCGGTCAGCGTGAGGGTGAGGATCGCCAGATACGCGAGGTCCGGCGTGAAGAGCGGGCGAAGAACGTCGTCGTTGACGTCTTTGTAGGTAAGGTCCTTCATCATCCCTCCTTGTGCGGTTCTGCGCCATGCTCGCCGGCGGCGCCGTCATGCCCGGCGGGTGCCGCGTGACCGCCCGCGCCCTTGCGCGCGACGTGGTGGCGGGCCTTCGCGAGGTAGCGAACGCCGGGCTTGGTGTTCAGCTCGCCGAGGAGCGTGTAGGCGCGGGGGTTTTCAAACAGCGTCGAGACGGTGCCCTTGGCGTCGTTCGCGTTTCCGAAGGTGATGGACTGGCTTGGGCAGGCCGACGCGCAGGCCGTGAGCTTCGTGAGCGCATGGTCCGGCACCTTCTCGTGCACATCCCGCCACGAGTCTTTCACCGAGCGGGTGCGCTGGACGCAGAAGGTACACTTCTCCATCACGCCCATCTCCCGCACGCTCACGTCCGGGTTGAGCATCAAGTACATGGATTCGGGCCATGTCCACGTGTGGTAGTTGAACCGGCGGGCGGTGTACGGGCAGTTGTTCGCGCAATACCGCGTGCCGACGCAGCGGTTGTAGATCATCGCGTTCAACCCGTCGAGGTTGTGGTAGGTCGCGAAGACCGGGCAGACGCCTTCGCAGGGGGCGTGCGAGCAGTGCTGACACAGCGAAGGGAGGTGCCGGACGTCCACATGTTCGTCATCGCCCTCGATGAACCGATCCATCCGGATCCAGCTCATGCCGCGGCCGCGACGGACTTGGTCCGGCCCGACGAAGGGGATGTTGTTCTCCAGATCGCAGGCGATAATGCAGGCGTTGCAGCCGTTGCAGGTGTTCAGATCGATCGCCATGGCGAACCGATAGGTCGGGTGCTGCGGCTCAGGGAAGAAGTCGTAGATGCCTTGCTCTTCGAGGCGACGGTCCCAAGGCGGCTCGTGGATGTCCACGATCTGGCTGGCGTGACCTACGGGGGTCGCGGCAGCGTCTTCTGCGGAGACCGCCAGAGCGATGGGGCGACCATCCATGTCCAAGTTGCCGGAGAGGGCAAAGAAGTCGGAAGGCGCCTCGGACCGCTGGACGCTGCCAACGGTGGTGAAGCTGGCGAGCGCGCCAGAGAGCGCGTCCTGTGCGGAAGGGATGAGCTTCATCGGGTTCACGCCGCGACCGGTGCCGTAGCGCCCGCTGTTCACGTGGCCGTTGCCGTGCACGATCGCGATGGTGTTCTCCCGGACGCCGGGCGTGCCAAAATAGCCGAGCACAACCTCCCCAGTCGCGGTTTTGACTTTGACGGAGTCGTCACGGCCGAGGCCGAGGCGCTCGACCGTCTTGGGGTTCAGCTCGACCCAGGTGCCCCAGGTGCTGGTCGAGATCGGGTCCGGAAGTTCCTGGGCCCAGGGCCGGTTCGCGTGGCGGCCGTCGCCCAGGTTCTGGCTCGGGAAGATCACGACGGCCATCTCGGTGGCGCTCGTAGCCATCGCAGACGGGAGAGCGGGCAACGCCGCCAACGTGAGGGGCAGGCTCGTGCCCGCAGCGGGGCTGAACAAACCGCCGCGCTGCCGAACGCCGACCCACCAGCCCTCGAAGCTTCCGCCGTCGAAGATCTGGCGCTTCCAGCGCTCTTGGATGTACGTGCGGAAGTCAGCGTGGGCGAAGCCCATGGCGGCGGGCGGGGCAACGGAGAGCAGGCCGAGCATGGCTGCGTCGGGCTCTGGGTCGGACAACGCGCCCAGCTGCGCGGGCGCCGCCGGCTCTGGAAGCGCAAGCACCTTCGCGAGCCCGAGGAGCACGTCCCCAACGCACCGAGAGTCTTTCAGCGGGGTCATCGCGGGCTGCTGCAGGGTGTGGACGCCTGTGGTCACGTTGGCGTCACCCCAACCCTCCAACGAGCTCCCTGGGGGGAGGAGCAGGGTCTTCTCGCGGGTCGAGTCGTTCGCCTCGTCGGCGAGCTGCACCAGCAGGTCCACGGCGTCCAACGCCGCGCCGGCCTGATCCGCCTCTGGGAAGTTGTAGACCGGGTTTACGCCGTCCATGAACAGCACGCCGATCTTTCCGGCCTTGCAGTCCTCGAGGAGGGCCTTCGCCTCTGCGTAGGAGGACACCTTGCCGTAGCTCTGCTCCTTGCCGAAGATCACGCTGCGGCCGACGTTCCCGCAGATGTCGTTGATCAGGAAGGCGACGGCCGCGAGGTCGGTCGCGTTGACCCCCGCGTTCGCGGCGCCCCCCGGCAGCACGACCGACGGCGCGGCGGTGATCCACCCTGCCACCTCTTTGAGCTTCTCTTCCGAAATGCCGCACAACGATGCGGCCGCAGCGACGTCCACCCCGGCGAGCAGGCCGACATTCGCATAGCCCTTGATGTCCGCTGCGAGGCGCGCGATCGCCAGCGCCGCGGCCAGCTCAGTCCCGGGCACTGGCGGCAGGAAATGATCCGACTGCGCGGAGGTGACCCCGATGTGGGGTTCAACGCACACAAGGCGCGTCACAAAAGCGCCGTTCGCCGGATTCTTGGCGGAGGCCCAGCCGCGGGTCATGCCCATCGACCCATAGGCGGTGCCAAGGAAGTCCATGCCGAACGACAGGATCACTTGGGCATCGGCCAGCTCGAACGTTGGGATCGCGCTGACCCCGAAGGCCTGCCGGCTCGCCGCCAGCAAGGTCTCGACGCCAAGCGCCTCCCAATGCACGCGCCGCAGCTTTGCCGGCCCGGTCATCTCTTCCAGCAGCGTGTCCAGGCTCCCGGTGCGGTATTGGCCGAGCCAGGCGATCTGCTTCCCGGCGGCCTCGGCTGCGCGAATCGCATCGACCACCTTTTGCATGGCGGCGTCCCAGGCCATCGTGGAGCCGCCTTGGGTCGGTCCCTCCACTCGGTCGGGGCCGTACGCACCGACCAAGCCGAAGTGCCCGCGGGTGCACAATCCCGTGCCCTCGGTCCAGTCCGGGTTGCCCTCGACCATCACGACGCGACCTTCTTTGGCGCGGGCGACCATCCCGCAGCCGGACGCACATTCGCCGCAGGCAGTCGAGAAGTAGGTGGCGGTGCCGGGGAGCGAGTCCTCGGGCATCTGCACGTACGGCAGGTAGTTTTCGACGGGCGTGCGCGGGTCGATCGTGCAGCCCACAGCAGTCGCTGTGGTCGCGAAGCTCGCGTTCTTGAGGAATTCGCGGCGGTTCAAGTCCATCGTGCGGTCCTCTGCTCTACTTGTGGCAGGTCCAGCAGTCCTTCAGCTCTGAGCGCCGAAGTTCCTGCTGGGTTCCGTAGCTGTCATCCAACTCATGCTGGGCGTGGCAATCGAGGCACCACCCCATCTGCAAGGAGGCGACGCG
Source organism: Deltaproteobacteria bacterium (assembly GCA_947483545.1). The sequence goes on from CANKNP010000151.1 coordinate 8,944, forward strand.
CTCGGCCACCCCCATCTCCTGCACCTGTCCGTGACACTCCTGGCACTGCACGCCGCCGAGGACGTGCCGCTTGTGCGAGAAGTATACGAAATCTGGCAGATCGTGGACCTTGACCCAGGGGATCGGGTCGCCCTTGCCGTCGGCCCAGAAGGCCTTCAGCTTCTCCAGCTCAGGCCGCACGGGATTTCCGTCCGTGCCATCCGAGGGGATCGATGTGTGGCAGCCCATGCACACCTGCGTCGGGGGGACGCCGGCGTGGATCTCCTTGCGCGCGCTGGAGTGGCAATACTGGCAGTCCATCCCCAGGTCTTTCACGTGCTTGCTGTGCGGGAACGCGATCGGCTGTTCGATCGCCTCCTTCGGCGGATCTCCCACCGCGACCGAGAGGTTCTCGGGAAAGAACGTGAGCTTGTCCGTCTCCAGCGGAGAGGCGCTCATCGGCATGTCGACGATCGCGTTCGGAGCGAGGTTCTTGGAGCCGATCGGGAAGATCTCTTCATCGGCAGAGTTTGCGACGGCGTTCGTGGAACAGCCGGTCACAGTCCACATCGGGGCGGTGACCAGCGCGAACACCAGGGCGACTCCTGGCAGCGATCGCATGCATCCTCCTGCCGTAGGGGCGGGGGAAAGGGAGGTACGGGAAGAGACGGGGTCGGTCGAAGTGTGCGGGGCCGGGAGCCCCCGGGGGGGGTGGAGGCTAACGCGCGCCAGGGGCCCTTTCAAGCGACTGGCGGGCGGTTCTCACTACTTCCCGACGAAGGCGCTCTCGATGTAGGCGAGAACCTGCCAGGACTCGTCGTCGGACAGGCCCAGCGGCGCCATGCCCGTGCCCTGGACGCCGTTCTTGACGATCCAAAACTTGACACCTGCGCTGGTGGCGTCCCAGCGTTCTTTGTGGTGGAAGTTCGATGGCTTCTGCGGCAGGGCCTTGGCGGTAGGCGTGTCCGCCGAGCCGGTCGCGCCGTGGCACGCGACGCACTTCTCGTACACCGTCTTGCCCGCGGCGATGGCCGCCTCGTCGCCGGACTTGGGGTTCGGGCCATCCGATTTCGCGGCCTTCGCGGCCTCGTAGGCCTTTGCGGCGAACTCGTTTGGGGTGTAAGGCCCGGTCGGTGCGGCGGCCTCCACCGGAGGGGGTGGCGCAACGGGCGCGGCGACAGGGGGCGCGGCCGCGGGGGCCGGCGCCGGCTTTGCTTCGGGGGGGGCTTCCCCCCCGCAGGCGACGAGCATCAGGACCAAGGAGAAGACAGACATGCGGACCTCGGAAAAGGGGGGCCCCGTAACCAGATGTCACGGCTTCGGCTACGGGTCCTCGCGCTCGAGGAGAACCTCGCGCTTTCGCGGAAAGAGGCGGATGTACACGCCTTCTTCCTGTGTGACCCGCAGCATGTCCTCGCGGGTGATGCCGTTGATTCGCTCAAGCAACTGGGTCACGCTGCCGGTCGCGGCGTCCAGCTTCACGATCACCGCCCGCCCGTCTTGGACCGCGGCGGTCACCTCGTCCAGCAGCTTCGGCACGTCCTCCGGGGGAATGTTCGCGACGAGCGTGTCCAGGCGGGTGACCGTGCCCTCAAGCTTTGACAGCACAGGCCGCGCCTCCTCCGCTGTTTGACGTACCGTCCGAAGGGTCGCCCGGCTCTCAGCGATCAGGACGGGGAGCTCCGCGCTCGCCACCGCCGCATGGTGCATCGCGATCTCGGCGTCGGCCAGCATCCGCGCCGGGCGCTCGGGATCCGCCGCGATCGCCGCGCTCAGGCTGGCGATCACGACCTTCAACGCCTCCGGATCCATGGCGTCGAGCATCGGTCCCAGCCTTGTCACCAGCTGATCGATCTCCATCGATCCCTTGGCCACCGCGAGCTCGTCCCCCGCTTTCAGGGCCGGCGCATCACGGCTTTGCGGGATGATCTCCACGTATTTTTCGCCAAGGACGGATCGCGCCCGGAGCGCCACCTGCGCGTCGTTGCGGATCCCGGCTTCCGCGTCGAGGGAGATCTCCAACTTGGCGCGATTGAAGTCTACGATCAGCTTATCGACCCGGCCGATGGGCACCCCTGCGACGCTCACGGCGGCGCCGACCGAGAGACCGGCGACGTCGGGCAGCACGGCGGTCACGGCGATCGTGTCTTCTCCGAAGCGCCGGATCGCCCCGGCCTCCAAGGCCAGAAACGCCAAAAGCCCGGCCGCAGCGACCACGAGGATGCCGACGCCGAGCTCGTAGCGGGCCATCAGAGCAGGGAGCTCACCAGGTTCGACCAGATCAAGGCGCCGTCCGCGGTCATCTCGGCGGGGGTGCCATCGGTGTCGCTGCCCCAACCCCAGAACCAATAGCGGTCCACATGGCAGAGATCCGCGTAGTCCCCCGGGTATCGGTCGTCCCATGCCAGGACTTCAAGGCCCTCCGCCCCAGGGATGATGCCGACGTCCGTCACCGGTGCAGACCAGACCTCAACGATCGGGCCGTCGGTCAAATCGACGCCTGCAAAGACCGCATCTCCCTCGTACCCATCGTTCACCGACAGCCCGTCGACAGCGCCCTCGCCGCCGTCCGAGTATCCGATCCCGAGATCCAGCCCGTCGTACGCCCGCGCGCCGCCGACCCCCATGGCCAGCACATTCGCGTCTCCCGCGGTCCACGCCTCGACGGATTGTTTGCTGTCGCGCGAAAGGTCGGGCAGCAGCACAGTCAACGACTGCCCGCGATCGAAGCTGTCTTGTTCGGCGTCCGCCTGGATCATCTCGGTCCGTCC
>CANKNP010000152.1 GCA_947483545.1 Deltaproteobacteria bacterium
CGAGCGGCTCCATGCGCTCCGCGAGTCCGCGCCGAGTCGAAATGACTGGCTGTTCATCGACCGCCTCGTCCGCGCCTGCAGCGCGCCCCGTCTCGACTTCCCGTTGTTTCCGACTGGGGCGAGGAGGCTGGAGTGGCTCTTGCGCGGCGGAGACATCGATCAGGGCCAGGTGGTCGAGGTTGTCGTGCGCGAACCTGGGATGTTGAAGCGGGTTTGGGACGAGGCCAACAGCGCTGCCTTCGGGAGCACGCCGCCAGCGAACGTCCGCGAGGCGGTGATGCGCCTCGGCCACCGTCGGCTGTGGCAGATTGCCATGTCGGCGAGCATGAACGCCAAGCTGTTTCAGGCGCGCGATCACCAGGACCGTGCGAATCACCTGCGAGAGGTCTCGATCGTCGCCGCCGACGCGAGCGCTGTCTTCGACCCGAGCGGCGACGCGTACCTGCCGGCCCTGCTTCACGGGCTTGGCAAGCTGGTTGTGTACCGGTGCGGACCCTCAGGCAAACCCGACGACTCAGCGAGCCCGCAGTTCGTCACGAGCGTGGCCAACCAGGTCTACCCGAGCGTCGGAATGCTGCTCGCAGACGCCTGGAATCTCGGGGCCGGCACGGCCGCCAGCATCGGCTTTGCGCCCACGCCCGAGCGGACTCCGCGGGCGCATCAACTTGCGGCGCTGGCCGCCCGGGCGGCGAGCATCGCGGCGCACGAGTCCTGGGCGTTGAGGCAGGCCCGAACGTTCGACGGGTTCGTTGCCGTCACCTCGCTTGGGTTTTCGAGCCAGGTCGCGGCCCGGGGCCTCGACGTCGCGGAAACAGCGTGGCGTAATGCGCGCCGCGTTTCGCCCTAGCCTGGATCGGGGCTACGCGACCCCTCAAAACCGGACGGTCGCGGCGGACATGAGCGTGTCCGTCGCGTTCTGAGTCCCCTCCAGTTCGTCAATGTGCAGGAAGGCGAACTGCAGCTTTACGTCGTTGAACGGACCCGGAGCCGCGAACCAGTACAGGTTCAGGCCTGCCGCGAACTCGCGCGTCGATTGCAGGTCACCGGCCACATCGCCGGCGATCTGGTCGTCCGGGTCACTCTGACCGAAACGACCCACCAGTTGGAGGTGCTCTCTGAGACCTGGAAGCGGCACAAACGCCGACAGGGTGCCGTACCCGCCAAGCCGATGATGCGGGCTGCCGGACGCCGCCTCGGGACGGTCACCGTAGAGGAACTCCCCTTGGATCGACAGGAGCGTCCAGGCGAATTGGACTTCGCCACCGAACTGGTTCACCGGTGACGTCTGCCCGGCCTCCGCCGTGCGGTCGTGCACCCAGGCCCCTCCCAATCCCAGGTACAGGGAGCCATCCGACCCTTCGAATGGCTTGGCCCGTGCGCCGAGCGGCGTGATCACCCCGCGCACCGCGTAGAGGTAGCGACCCTCGGCGTCCGACGCGTGGTTTGCACCCTTGCCGTTGAGGGCGGCCAACTGCAGACTCCCGAGCGTTCTCCCCCGGACGGGCAGTGAAGCGGTGAGCATTACGCCCATGTCGCGGCCGACCATGCCCGCGAGGGCCTGCGGGGCCACCGGGAGCAGCCGCCGTGTGTCGGACGCCAGAAAAGCCAGCGAGTACGGTATCTTGAACTGCCCGATGTCGAAGCGCAGAAATTGGGCGGGGCGATACAGCGCGTAGGCGTCCTTCAACACCGGTGCAGGCCATGCTTTCACCTCGATCAACGCGCCCATCTGACCAGCGCCTCCAAGATCGAGTCGGGCCTCTGCCCCCAGGCGCGCGTCGAGCTCGAACCCGCTGTCGACGCCGGAGCGCGCGGCGTCGGGGAGAACCGCGGTGAACGAGGGGATCAGGTACCCTGAGGCTCGGGTCGAGAAGGGGTGATCGGCGAGCGATTGGTCCAGGGCGGCGGCGGAGGCAACGGAGACGTGAAGGAACAACAGAGCCAACATCAAATCACCGGCGACGTGATAGCGTAGTAACCTACGTTGAAGGAGCCATGATGCAATCTCGCCCAGGTACGGAGGAGCGCCTTCTGGCAGAGGGGCCGTGTGCCGTGCGGATCGGGCCCATGAACTTCTCGGGACACGTGGTCCTCACGACAAGGCGGGTCGTCTTCCAGCCGACCCCGTTCAGTCGGCGAATCGGCGTCGAGCCCTGGTCGATCGAGATCGCGTCCATCCGGAGCGCGCATCTGGTGGGCGCTGAGGGGGCGCTCTCGATTTGCGGCGCTGAGAGGCAGCCAAGCCTCGTGGGGCTTGGCGCCCGGATCGTGCATGAACGCCTGGCGCCGCTCCTCACGGACGCTGAGGAGGTCACGTACGCGGCTGGTGAGCGCGTGCTGCTTCATGCCGCAGCCACCGTCGAGCTCAACGACCTGCTGCATGCCGTCGGTGAGGTGACCGTGACAACCCGCCGGATCCGGTTCCGCCCGAACCAGATGGACCGGATGCTGTGGCCGCGAATCCCGTTTGAGCACCAGAACGACCAGATCACAAGCTTCGAGCTGTCCGGGATCCGCCCGGGAATCGAGGTTCGCACCGCCACGCACCAGGCCCGGTTCGTTGGCGATGTGCTCCCCGCGCTGTATGCAGCGCTGCAGTACAATGCAGAGCTCCGAGCGGGACCGGCCGACGCTGCGAACCACGACGTTGCGGTGTGGCCGGGCGTGCTCCTCCGGGGCCCTGTCACCCACCCGGGCGGTCTGCTCCACACCTCCACCCGGCTGGCATTCGTCGCAACCGGACTTCTCGATTCGCTGGCCGGGGCGCAGTCTCTGACCGAGGTCTCCCTCCCTGCGATCACGAGTCTGGTGCTGCGGGGCCAGCTCGACCGGAGACTCGACGTGCACGCCACCAGCGTGGGAATGACGGTCGCGTGCGACGACCTGGACGAGTGCTTCGATCGGCTCGTCACGTGGCTTGCCAACGGCGCACCCGGGCCCGTGTGGCTGGGGGACGGGGCACCAACCGCGGTCCTGGGGGAGATCGAGGATGTGCTCGGTCCCTGGCGGTCCCAGGTGAGGCTCCCCGCCGTGCCGCGGCGATTCACTCCCGCTGTGTGCCTCACCGGCAGCCTCATCGCCACGCCGGGCTTGCTCGTGGTGACCGAACATGACCTGATTTGGCTTCCCGGACGAACACCAGGGGCAGGTTCTTCGCCGCTCGTCCTCCCACTCGCCCGTGCGAGGTTCGTCTGGGATGATGATCCCGACGAAGTGCGCGTCGACGTGGAGGGTGCGCCACACCGCTGGGTCACCCGGACACAAAGGCAGTTCCGATCTGCGCTGTTCACCGACGTGCAGCGGGCACGGGGCGGGGTTGTCCTGCCGCCCTCCCCCGACGCCGAGGCCGGAAATCGCAGGGACAGCTTCCGGGTGGAGGTGCTCGATCAACGCCAGCCGCCCATCTCGATCTTCCTTGACGTCGACGGGATGTTGCGACCTCTCGATCTCCGGATCGCGGACCTGTCGCTCGGGGGATGCGGCCTTCGCCTTGCGCATCCCGTGGAGGTTGGGTCGCTGATTCGGGTGGAGTTGACCGAGGGCGCTCACATGCACCCTGCGCGTGGGAGGGTCGTGAAGCTGAGGGCCAATCCCCCGGGCCCAGGGTGGTTCGGCGGAGTGGTCTTCGAAGAGTCATCGCCCGGCTTCGACGACGCGCTGCGGAAGCTGTGGATGGCGTTGCAGCGGGAGCAGCTCCAGCGGCAAACGGGAGAGCGTCTGACCCAGGGCCACATGCCTCGTGGTAGGTTCGGCGCATGGAAACACTTGACCCGCTGCGCCCCCTGTATGAGTGCCTGGAAGCGCTCGCCGACGTGTATGAGCAGGCGTGCGCGGCGATAGACGCACGCAACTCGTCCCTGGCGCACGAGCTCATTCGTCGGTCGAAGGTGCTCCACGCCACCGTGAGCGACGCCAACGGCGCCCTCCGGTCGGCTCCCCCGACGAACATCCTGCCCGAGAGCCTCGCTCGAACGCGCGTCGCGACGACGCGGGTCCAGGCCGGAAACCGGGTCGTCCAGGCCTGGATCGACGCGGAGAAGGCCGCGCTGACGAGCGCGGCTGAGGCCGTCCGGCGGCGATTGCCCCCGGATTGGGATTTTGAGGTCGATGCGCTGCTCCTCGTGGGCGGGGGCGGGGCCGCGCTCGCCCGCCACCTGGTTGACCTCGGCCAACGGCGGCTGTTCGCGTATCTGCCCGCCGAGGCCGTGGACGACCTCCCGCCGGAAGTCACCACGGTCCGTACCCTCGCTGATCTCACCCGCGGGCTGGCGGACCTCGCGGGCCGTCCACCTCGCCGCAGCCTTCGCTGGCGACTGGGCGATCCCCTGGTCACTACGGCGATGTATGAGGAAGCGAGCGACTTGTTCGGTAGAGAGGCGGAGCGACTCGCGACCGGCAAGCACACGCTCAATGCCATGGGGGCGCTCTGGGTGCTCCAGGGTGCGTCGAATCTCGCGGATATCGCCTCCCGCCCGTCGATCGATGCCCTTCGGCAGTCGTTCCGGGGCAAACCGTGCATCATTGCTTCGCCCGGTCCCTCGCTCGACAAGAACATCCACCTCGTCCCCGCCATCCGGGATCAGGTGCTCCTGATGACCTCGTCGCACGCGCTGACGGCGCTGTCGCGGGCAGGGATCGTCCCTGACGTGTGCCTGGCCCTGGACGCGCAGGATTTGCGCTATCACTTCGACGACTGCCCCGTTGAGCGCGTCACGTTGCTCCTCGGCGCGACGGTCCATCCCGACTTGTTTTCGCTTCCCGCCAGGCAGATCCTGACGTTCGGGGGTAACAACGGGTTGGATGAGTGGATCTATCGGGGACTCGGCGACAACGCCCTGCTCCCTGCCGGCGGCTCGGTGGCCTGTACCGCGCTCGCCCTGGCTGCCGAGTGGGGCTGCGACCCGATCATGCTCATCGGACAAGACCTGGCGTTCTCGGGGGACAAGTACTATTCGAGCTTGAGCGTCGACGGCGACCTGAAGGTGGAGCTCAGCGGGGATGGTCAACAGTTCGGCCTGGCAGGCCTCGGCAAGGGCCTGGCCAACATCGTGGAGAAGGCGAACCGGGGGCTCCCGCCGGAGAAGATCGTCGAGGCACCGGGATATTTTGGTGGCACGGTGAAGACATCTGGCAACTTCGACAGGTTTCGGAGGTGGATCACGTGGTTCGCGCAGGCAAACCAGCACGGACTCACGTTCCTGAACTGCACGGAGGGGGGAGTGTACATCGATGGGATGGAGCACCTCGCGCTGGCGACCGCCATCGAGCGCCACATCCGGGGACCCGTGCCCATCGAGTCGGCGTTGGAGCCAGCGATCGCTGCGGTCGACATCCGCGGGCGGAAGAACAAGATGCTCGCACGAATGAAGCACCTGATTCAAGGATTGGACGAATGCAACCGGCTGGCGAACGACTGTGCGCGAATTGCCCGTCAGGCCGGCCGGAACCCGAGCCGCCTGAAATCGCTGGGCGAAGCTGAACGGCGACTCCTGCTTGCCCTCAAGCCTGTCGTCTTCCTGTCGCTCCTGCGCCAGGAAGACATCGTCAACGCGATCGAGCGGGCCAGGAAGAGCAAGAGCCTCTCGCAGAGCATCGCGTCGTCCCTCGAGCTCTACGAGGTCGTTCGCTCGGCATGCACGCTCTTGCGGCCGCTGCTCGCCCGAGGGGTCTCCCGGCTTGAGGTGGAGGTGGCAGGTGACTGAACTCCAGATCGCGGGCAATCACCTCGCTACATCGATGCGATCCTGCGGGGCGCGAACGAGCGTGAGCTCCGCGAGGGAGCGGCGGAACGGCAGGTCGGCGAGATCGCCCCCCTGCGCCTCGACGAGCGCCCAGACAAACACTTCGAGTCCTGCCGCGATTCCGAGAGTAGACGCACCACCGAAACGCGTGTTGCACTCCACGATGTGCGCCGCACCCGAACCATCGAGGATGACCTGAAAGACGCTGGGCCCGTACAGCCTGAACTCGGTGGCGATGCCAGAGGCGAGCGACTCCAGCAGGGGAGATCGCTCGGTCGTCGTTATCTGCGATTCCCCATGGACAACCAGGTCGCGTCGCCGGGCGACGGCACCATGAACGACCCCCTGCTGGGTCGTATAGACGTCGACACTGTACTCCACCCCTAGGATGAGCGGCTGAAAGATGGGCGAGCTGAGTCGCTGGCCGTGCGCCTCGGCTTGGGCTCGTGTCAGTCCCAGGCCGATCGTCCGTGCACCTGCCCCCTCCCGCTCCTTCACCACCACACGCTCCGCATCGAGCCCGTCCAAATGATCGAAGGTCGGGATCACCGGGTAGCCGCGCTTTGCGAGCTCCTGGTAGAAACGCAACTTGTCCAGGCAGATCTGCACCGCCTCCGGACCGGGCACGAGCGCGAGGATGTGTCTGTCGAGCAACGCCCGGCGATGCTTGGCGAAGAATGGAAGTTCACCGTCGCGTGTCGGCACGATGAGGCCGAGCTGATTGCTGGTGCAGTAGTCGATGAGCTCCTCGATCGACAAGGACCGAAGCTGAGGCATGTGCCAGAAGCAATCCGAAAAATGACGTGCAAGGGCACGGCCATCGGCGTCGGCAGAATGCAGCATCCCCTTGGAGCCGAGGTATGCGAGCGCACGTTTGACCTCTCGCAAGAGCGGGATCTTGCGGGAGGCGCTGGAGACGAGCACGCCGGCAGCGGCGTGCTGCTCAGGTTGAAGACTCGCGCTCGCAAGACGGGCACGCTCGTGCCCGACCAGTCTGGCCACGCCCTCCTCAAGCGTCGTCGGCGGAGCCCACCCGGTCGCAGCGATGAAGTGGCTCATTTCGGCCGCAGACGCCTCAAACGGGATCTCGGTCGTGCCGATGCGCACCTGCATCTCCGGAAAGTGGACCCGCAGCACATCGACCAGCTCCGCGACCCGCCTCGCGCGGCCCGAGCCGAGGTTGTACACTCCCGTCGCCCCGGTACCCGCCAGACGCAAGAGCCCCTCCGCGACGTCATCCGCGAAGATGTAGTCAAAGAGCCCTTCTGGGCGGTAGAGTTCAATGGGCTCTCCCTGGAGCAGGGAACGAATCCAGCGCGAAATCACGTCGCGAGAATTGCGTCCGTAGACCCGGAAGATCCGTGCCGACGTGGCGGTGAAGTGCGTTCGCTCGCCCTGAAAGTCACGAAGAAATCGCAGCTCCATCTCGTGCAGGAGCTTCGCCGCCCCACAGATGTTCCTCGGACGAACAGAGTCCGTCTCGCGAAGCGGCCGAACCGAGTCGGGCGGCGACGGAAAGCTGTAGAGAGCGGGGTCGTAGATGAAGTAGCTTGACGCAAAAACGACCCGCTTGAGCGAGGAAGAGCCCTTGAGCAAGGTCATCAGGTGATTGCTCAGCTGAACGTTGTGGCGATTGTTCTCGCCCCAGAAATCATGGGATTCCGTCGAACGTTCAAAGGTCGCGGCGAGGTGGAAGAAGATCTCAGGCGCAAAACCGTCCAACTCGCGCCGGGTGATCTCGTTCAGGTCTCCCTGTCGATAGGTAACGGCCCGAGGCAGCCCCACGGGACGGGGTTTCAGGTCGCCGACGTAGACCTGGGCGCCCTGCGCGGCAAGGAGCGCGACAAGTGCGCTGCCGATGACGCCAGCACCACCGCTCACAAAGACACGCCGCTGCTCAAACATCGACGTGCCCCTTGATGAGGCCGTGAATCAGTGAATCAGGGTCCAGCGTGTCAACCGTGAGGTCCGCGTCATACCCCGGTGCCGCTACCTCGAAGGCGTGTGGGCCGCGGAGCACGCGAACGGTGTACATGCCCAGCGCACGCGCACCGACGAAGTCCTTCGCTGGGTTGTCCCCGATGTAGATCGCCTCGTCTCCAGCCAGGCCCAGGGCCTCGAGCGCGGGGAGGAACGCTCGCGCATGCGGCTTCTGTCTCTCTGCACCCTCGTCCCAGCTGAAACGCATCGCGCCCAGCCAACGCTCCAACCCGAGGGCCCTGGCCTTGGAGCGCTGCACGTCGGGATCCCCGTCGGTCACCAACCCCAGCCGGATTCCCTGCGCAGCGAGCCGATCCAGCGCCCGTCTCGCGTCGGAGTGGAGTTGCAAGCTTGCGGGGGCATGGGAGCGGTAGACCCGAACCAGGGGGGGGACGAGCGCGGGGGCGAGCCCGAGCGCCTCGACGGCCCTGTTGATCGTCCGGTCTCTTCCGAATCGGACGCGGGCGTCGGCCAGGGCGGCGTGGGCCTGCGGCACGGGCAGGCCAGCGCACTGTGCGAGCGTGCCGGCCACCTCCCGAAACGCGGACTCGACGAAGTCGAGCTCCCGATACAGGGTGTCATCCAGGTCAAAGAGGACGGCGCGCCGCACGGATGCCCCCCCGTTGCCAGGCCCCCGCGGGCATGTTCACCCTTGTCTCCGACCCACCACGATACAGTTTCGGCCGAGCCCCATGGCAGCGAAGCTCCGGTAGAGCCCTCGGCGCAGCTCGGTCGGGAGCGCTGCCTCCAGGCGCCTGCGGCGGGAGTGGCACTCCGGCCCGAGCTCAGGGTGGGTCACATAGTCGTCGCCCATCAACAGGAAGAGCTCGATCGGGAAATTGCAGCTGTGCTCGATCGTCTCGAACCCCTCCCCAACGAACAGCCGGTCGAGCGAGGCGAAATCGAAGTAGTTGATATGGTCGGGCACAGCAATCCACCAACGCTTCTCGATCCCGAGGGCAGCGGCGGCGGCGGCCTGGATCTCCGAAAAATCGTTGGGCACGACGATCGCGAGCATGCCCCCTGGAGCCAGGAGCGAGCGGGCCTGGCGGACGTAGTTCACCGGATCGGGCACGTGCTCAAGGACGTTCAGCATCGTGATGGCGTCGTACCTGGACCTGTCCTGGGTCGCAACGGCCTCCTCCAGGGTGCCCTGAAACACCGCCAATCCGCGCGCCCGACCGCGCTCCGATGCCAGGCGGGAGGGCTCGATGCCCTGCGCATCCCAGCCCTGCTCGCCAGCGTACTCTACGAAATCGCCCGTGCCGCAGCCGACGTCGAGCAGTCGCCCTCGGCTCCCAGCAGGCCCGCGTATGGCCTCCTGCACGTCATCGTACAAGGTGCTTCGGATCCAGGCGAGCTCGGCATCGCGGACAGGCCCCCCCTGCAACAGCCGCCGGATCTCCGGAGCGCGGCCCCCTGCCTCCATGAGCTCCATGTACGACCCGGCGTAGAAGGCGTTGAGCTCAGCCGTAGACGGGATCGGGTCAAGTCGGCGAAAGCCGTAGACAGGATCGACGGCGATCCCGGTTGGCAGCACATGCACGGGCGCAGCGGGCGTCGAGGTCGGAGCAGGCATCTTAGATCATCTCCCAGGTGAGGGGCGTTCCTTCGAGGACATCCTCCCGAAGGGTCCGCCCGATGACCACGTCGAGCAAACGCGGCTCCAAGCCCGTGCCGGGGCGCTTGGTGATGACGTCCGAGCGCAGTAGGGGCTCCCCGGCGTGCAGATCCCGCGCCGCGATGATGCTCCGACGGCTCAGCGTGCGCTTCTGGAGCTCGCTTGGGGTCGGGGCCTTGATGGCGCTCCCCAGGCAAGGTTGCACGTCCCGAATGGCGCGCACCATCGCGGCGAGCTCGTCCGGCTCAAGCGCGTAGGGATGGTCGGGGCCAGGGGAGCGCCGGTCGAGCGTGAAGTGCTTTTCGATCACGCAGGCGCCGAGCGCGACCGCCGCCGTTGTCACGGCGATGCCGAGCGTGTGGTCGCTGTACCCGACCGGGAGACCAAACGCCGTGCGCAGGGTCTGCATCGCGCGCAGGTTCACCTGATCCAGCGGCGTCGGGTAGAGCGCCGAGCAATGCAGCAGGATGATCTGCTCGTTGCCCGCGGCTCGCACGGTGTCGATCGCACCCTGCACATCGGCGAGATCACACATCCCCGTCGAGAGCAGCATGGGTCGCCCGTATCGGGCGGCATGCGCGAGCATGGGGAAGTCGGTGATCTCGGACGACGCCCACTTGAAGACCGGCACGCCGAGCGCTGCCTGAGCATCGACGGCTTCATAGTCGAACGGCGTGGCGAAGTAGTCCAGGCCTCGCTCGGTCGCGTGTGACTGTAGCTCGGGCTCCCACTCGCGGGGCATCTCCACCTCGCGGATGACCTCGTACGGGCGCCGCGACTCCCCCGGAAAGATCGGAGTCGCACGGCTGTAGAGACCGTCCGCCGTGTAGACTTGGAATTTGACCGCGTCCGCGTTGGCGTCCGCGGCGGCATCGATCAGCGCGTGCGCCTTGCGCAGATCCCGGTCGTGGTTCGCACCCGCCTCGGCGATGACGTAGACCCGCACGTCAGAACCAAAGCCCCGCGTGCCGCTCCCGACCGGCTCGAACAGCTCGCTGACTTTGCTGCCGCTCATGCCTGCTTCTGCTCCACATGCTGGTTGATGATGGCGATCCAGGGCTCACGCTCTAACAACTCAAGCACCGGCTGCATCCCGAACAAGAGGCCGTGATCCGGGGCCAAACGCGCGTAGATCTCACGCACCAGCTGAAGATCCTCGGGGGTGTCGACCGTCCACCGATGGTGGGAGTGATCGCGCTCACCGGGGACCGAGAGGAGCCGGAATGCGTCCGGGTGCTCGTACATGTACAGGGTCACATGCTCCCGCTCGCGGGCCGCCGTCGCCCGCTCCGCGGTGCGCTCAAGCGCGGCACGCGTGAACGCCTCGGTGTCGACTCCGCGTGGGTTGCGGCGAAGCAGGCTGTTCGAGGCGTAGTCGACCGGGTCTCCCACCGCGATCGCCGACAGCAAGGCGGACAGGACCCCGCTGGAGAGTTCCGGATCGAGCAGCGGACAGTCGGACGTGATCCGCATGATGACGTCGGCATGGCTCTCACGGGCCGCGCCCAGGTACCGGGAGAGGACGTCGTCCTCGCTCCCCCTCCAGGACCGCACGCCGTGCCGCTCCGCTTCACGGACGACGCTGTCGTCGCGATCGAGGCATGTGGTCGCCACGACCACCTCGTCCAGACCGCGGATCGCGCACGCTCGCGCGATGGTGTGGCCCAGCACCGTTCGCCCCTCCACCGGCTCAAGCACCTTGCCCGGCAGGCGCGTGCTGCCCATACGTGCCTGGATGATCGCAACCGTGTGCATGGGCCCTGATATCCCGGAGGCTGCCGCGTCTCGCCCGGGACGGAAGCCGGCTACGTTGCACCCCGCCGTACCTTCAGGAGTTCCAGTCGTGTCAGAATCCCAGGCCCCAAAGCCCACCCCGCAGCTCTCCGCGTGGACCGGCTCTTTCGGAGACGCCTACGTCGATCGGAACGGCCCGGCCGAAACCGGCCTGCGAGAACGGGTGCGAGGCTACTCCCGCATCCTTGCCGCGACCGACGGGGATCCTGCGCGGAGCATCCTCGAATGCGGGTGCAACCTCGGGCTCAACCTCCGGGCGCTGCGGCGGCTCACCGACGCGGACTTGATGGCTGTGGAGCCCAACGCGCGGGCGCGGGCCCGCGTGCTCGAGGATGGCGTCCTCCCGGCCTCCCACCTGCACGACGCGACCTTGAGCGCCCTCCCCTTTCCGGACGCTTCGGTGGATCTCGTGTTCACCTGCGGCGTCCTCATCCACGTGCCGCCGGAACACGTCGAGCAAGCGGCCCGTGAAGTCCATCGCGTCGCCCGCAAGTACGTGCTGGCCGTCGAGTACTTCTCGCAGAAGCCCACCTCTGCTCCCTACCGTGGGGAA
>CANKNP010000153.1 GCA_947483545.1 Deltaproteobacteria bacterium
AGGCGACGGGGTGGACGCCACCGAGGGCTCGCAGCCCTTTGGGACGCCGCGGGCGGGGGTCCGGGACCGGCGGGGTTCTGGAACCCCCTCACCCGGCGCTGCGCGCCACCCTCTCCCCGAGGGGAGAGGGGAAAATCTGCCTCCCCGGCGAGGTCAAGGTACAGACCTCGAAAGGCGGAAGCCGATGATGTCGTAGGTGCGCTCCGGGGGGGCGTCGCCGTAGCGGAAGGAGACGGTCGCGACGTTCGCCCCGAAGATCCAGCCGCCACCGCGATAGGCACGGTAGGCACCCTCGGAGCCCTCTCCTGAGCCTGTGACCGGACCGGCCGGGTCCACGTCGCTGCCCCCGTCCGCGTAGCCACCGTGGTTGGAGTCGTACCAGTCGTTTGTCCACTCCCACACGTTCCCGGTCATGTCGTAGAGCCCCCAGGCGTTCGGCGCCAACGTCGCGACCTCGTGTGCGTAGGTGTCAACGTCGTAGGCGTTCTCGGCCGTCCACGCCACGTCCGTCGATGTGTTCGACCCCGAATACGTCGTGTCCTCCCCGGCCCGCGCGGCGTACTCCCACTCAGCCTCGGTCGGGAGTCGGAAGCCGGAGCAGGCGTAGGGATCCGTGAGGTATGCCGCCGCGAGATCCGTGCCATCCGCGAGGTAGCACAGCGCCAGTCCCTCCGCGGTCGAGAGCGCGTTGGCGTACTTCGCGACATCGTACCAGGACACCGAGTCCGCGGGGCAGTCGCCCGCTGTCGTCGAGGGTAGTCCGGTGTGCTGGTGTACGCCCAGCCGGCGTTTTTACTGTACGACTCCCACTGCCCGCGTGTGACCTCTGTCGCCCCGAGCCAGAAGTCGTGTGTCAGCGTGACCTGGTGGTCCTCGTAGGAGTCGGACGGATCGCCGGCGCCACCGCCCATCGTGAACGTGCCGGCCCGGATGCGGACCATCGGGCTGCCCCAAGCCGTCGTGTCGGTGTCCGTGTCGGTGTCGGTATCCGTGTCGGTATCCGTGTCGGTGTCTGTGTCCGTGTCGGTGTCCGTGTCCGCGTCTGCAGGGTTCGAGCTGTCGTCGGCAGGCGCTCCAGAGCAGGCGACCAGGGTGAAAGTGGCGACGAGGGTCAAGGGGATCATCGAGGGCTCCAAAGTGGACGTTGAACGGTATCCCGGGTCGCAACAACCCGGCGATTCGACGCGAGCGTTGCGGCTCCGAGGGGAGATCGTGGAGAGGGTCCGGGCGCCGCTGGGTGCCAAACGCGCAACCGATCTCGGAGATGCAACCCGCAGAGGTAACTGGCCCAGTTTGCGCCCGGATCCCCTTCGGTTCGTCGGCGCTCGCGTCGCAGAACTGGCGGGTGGGTCAGTCGAGAACCCCGGGGAGCCCTCATCCGCCGCCGAGTACGGCGGCACCTTCTCCCGGAGGGAGAAGGGGAAGACGGGGGCAGCCTGTGTCAATCTGCCCCCCGAGCTCCCCATCCCCATCGGGCTCGCCGCGAGGGTCGGCACCTCAGTCCGCCCCAGACGGTTTGAAGCGGCGTTTCACGGCGCCGACGGGCCCCAGGCGGTGGGGACGAGCCGCCCCCTCGGCTCCTCCGCGCCGGCCGGCCAGACCAACGCCCGAAAACGCTCGTGCAAGCCCGCGGGCCACCGCGATCTCCCCGCGATCTCTCACCCCCGCACAACCACATCCTGCCCAGCGAACGCGATCCCCAACTTATGGACCGGCGAGGCCCCGCAGGCCGCCAGTTCGGTCGTGTACTTGTTGTCGTCGATCTGCGCCAGCGCTTGATCCGCGAGCGCCTCCAACTCTCCCGCGACGATGGGCTTCAGCCGCTCGCCAGGCTTCCGCGGCCTGCGCTTGAACTCGATCACGACGCCGGGCAACCCCGGGCGCTTCGGGAGGATCTGGACATCTGCGCGACCGTAGCCTGTGCCCCGGTTGGACCGGACGGCGTGCGTACCCTCCAGAACCACCAGCAGCCCGAGCACAAAGGCATGGTAGAAAGCCTCGTCCTTCGTGGCGCCCACATCTTCCGGCGATACGTGGCGGAGGAGCATCTGCCCGAGAATCGCCTCGATCCGCGGGGCATCCCCGGCGAGCACCGCATCGGGCAGGTTTCCCACCCCGCGCGTACGGTCCGCCAACCAACGATTGAACGTGCTCTCCCACAGCCCGCGCACCTCGAGGTTGGGCAGGGTCAGCTCTGCCCAATGTTCCGTCCGTTCATGCCAAGTTCGGACGACGCTGAAGTACCCAGCATAAAGCAACAATCCCCACACGTTCTTGCCGCTGAGCTCCCGCAGAGGCACACCGTCCTCCACGAGCGTCTCGATGCTGCCGCCCGCGAGCAGCGTCGCGATCTGCTCATGGAGGTCCACGTGATCGAGGAGGAGCTCCCGTGCCAGGGTGTTCTCTGAAGTGTTGAGCCACCAACCCTGCAGTTCCTCCTTGGGCTTGGCCAGCATGCTCATCACGGAGAAGGGGTTGTAAACCGTCGAGTCTCCAAAACGGTAGCCGTTGTACCAGCGCCGGACCTCGTCCGCGAGCGAGGTGCGCCCAAAGTCGGAGAGCAGACCCGCGACTTCGGCCTCGGTGAACCCGTAGCACTCGGGGCGATCTCTCTGAAAGGGCGAGTAGACCTCCAGGTTGTTCAGGTCTGAAAACATGGATTCCCGCGCCACGCGCAACACGCCGGTCAGGACGGCGCGGAACAGGACGGGATTATCCTTGAGCGCGGCAGACATGAACCGCCGCATGTATTGGATACATTCGTCGTAGTACCCGTGCTCCCACGAAGAGAGCACGGCCGCATCGTACTCGTCGATCAGGATGACCACCCGCTCTCCATGGTGCAACGCCAGCGCCTCGGCAAGGTCGCGGAGCGCGTTGCGGGTGTCTCCCCGGCGGTGAATCACATCCTCAAGCCGTTCGCGGAGCCCGTGTGGGATGTCTGGGCCGCCGATCTCCGCGGCATGACGTTCGACCTCCCGCGCCAGGACGACGTCCAGGGCGCTCTTGCACTCCGCCCAGGTCGGCGACTTGGTGTCCTTCAGGGAGAGCGCGATCACTGGGTAGCGTTGGAAGTGCTTGCGTGTTTCCGGGTCGCTCCAAGCCTGGAGATCAGCAAAGAGAGCGGCGCGGTCAGGGCCGATCTCGAAAAAGGCCTGGAGCATGCTCATGCTGATGGTCTTACCGAACCGCCTGGGCCGGGGGTAAAGGCTCACCTGCGCTGGCGCGTCGAGCACCTCGCAGACCAGGCCAGTCTTGTCCACGTACAGACGCCCCTCCGCTCGGATCGAGGGGAAGTGGGAGCTGCCGAGCTGGATGGGGAGGGGCATTCAGAGGGCGGCCTAACCGTTCGACCGGCGACGATGCTGGTGCCAAAGGCGGGACCCGAAAACCGGTTACTCGGCAGCATGACACTGCGCGATCAACTCTCAGGCGCGCTGAGCGCGATGCTGCCGGACGCCGAACAACATCCCGACTTTGCTCGATTTTCGCGATGGGCTCCCTTGGGACAGGAGGGCCAGCTCCGCGTCGGCGGCCTGCCAGCTCCCTGGCCCCTGGTCGGCTTCGCCGGGGTCTATCTGGTCGCACAATTCAGCGCGGCGTCGTCGGATGGGCCGGCGGACCCCTTCGATCCGGCCGTGATCTACGTCGGGCGGACCCGGACCCGAACGCTGGCGCACCGGTTGACGAACCTTCGGGCGGGGATTCAGACGGGCAAGGGGCATAGCTGCGGCAACAAGCTCCACGTGGAATTGGGCGGAAAGATCGATGGCATCTACATCGCCGGCCTCCCCGTCTGGGTGTCCCGGCGGCCACGCCCGGCGTCTGCCACGCCGGCCGCCGAGACGGCCGAAGAGCTCGCCGCCGATCAGCGCCAACGTTGCTTCCGAACCGCCGCGATCGAGGCCCTGCTCATCGAAGCGATCAGCCGAGCCAGACGGTCGGCCGATCCCGGTGGGCGCTCTCTGCTCAACGATGACGCGCTCCGGGAGTAGCTACCGCGCCCGCCCCCCACCCCTCGCACTTTCTTGATAGGCCCCCGCCCTCTTCGGCTTCCGTCCTGCCTGCATTCCAACGATCCGCCGCCATCCTCGCCCTTGCCGGCCTCTCCGCATGCATCAAGTCCGCACCCCTGCCGGATGTCGGGGACTGCGCCGCGTACCCCGATGGCGTCTACGAGTACGGCCAGATCGGCATCGGCGTGTGCCTCGCGGCCCCGGCGGACATCGTCCCGCTCGCGACCGACGGGCAATTTGCCGTCATCAACGCCAATGCTTGGGGCAATTTCACCGGCGGCTCGGTCACGGTCGTCGATCTGGCGAACGTGGAGACCGCCCTGGGCCGGCAAACCATGACGGAGATCGGCGCGACTGCGGTGGATCTTCCGACATTTTCGGGGGCTGCGGCGCTCGTGGATACCGCGCTGCTCGCGGTCACGAATCGTCTTTCCGAAGACGCCCGGACCCGCGAGACCGAAGACGACGTCTGGTTCGTGGACCTGTCCGATCCCGGGGCCCCGGCGCTCGCGGAGGGGGTGACCGCGGAGGGCTCGTCCATCGGCGTCGGGTACGATCCCAACGCGATCGCCTACGATGCCGCCACGCAGATCGCCTACGTGCTCGACCGGACGGCCCACCAAGTCACGCTGATCGACACCTCCGTCCGCCCCGTCGAGATCCTCCCGCCCGGCGGCGAGGCCGATGTGGACGGATTCGCGTTCGACGACGTGGACGGGTCGGGCTCACGCGCGACCTTCGCCGTGCTGGAGACCGCCGAGGCGACCTCGCTCTCGCCGACCCAATGGGCGCTCTCCTGGAGCCCGGGGACCATGCGGGCGTGGACGTCCACCGGCGGTCGCGAGCCCGGCCTGCGAAGGATGACCGGAAACGCCGAGGACCTCTGGGTCGCCAAGGTCGGCAACCCCGACGTGTACGAGAGCGACTTCGGCGAGATCCAGGACCCCTTTTTCTACCTCGACTTGGAAGCTGCCCCGCACTTTCTCTACATCGACCAGACCTCGGGCGCGATCCTGCAGTTGGACGGCGACACGGGCACATTGACCTCCTGGACGGGCGGAGAGCCCCTGATCTCCACCCAAGCCAGCGGCGATGAGCTGGTGATCGGCGGGCCCACGCTGCACCAGCAAAGCGGCCTGTGGACGATGTTCTACGACGCGGGCGATGGTACGACCCAATACATCGCCCGTGCCACCTCGACAGACGGCGCAACGTACAGTCGCCAGGGGGCGATCCTCGCGGTCGAAGGCGCCTCGTTGACGGATCCCTTCGTGCTCTACGACGCTTCGTCGGAGCTGTACCGCATGTGGTTCACCGTAGATGATGGCGCGGACGGCGTGAGCGACGGCATCGGCGAGGCCTACAGCGCGGACTTGGAGACCTGGACCCTGGAATCTACTCGGTTCGGCGCCTCCGTTGCAGCGTCGAGCCCCGCCGTGACTTGGATCGCCGGCACGTTTCACATGCTCTACACCGTGCCCGCGGGCTTTTCCTACGTGGGCGAGGCCACCAGCGTGGACGGATCCACCTGGACCGCCCAAGGCAAGGCGTTTGATGTGGGCAACTTTGGCAGCGGCAGCTCCCGCACGACGATCCAAGGCTTGAGCGAAGGCGCGTTCTCGCTCTTGGGTGCCAACGACGAGGTGTTCGACATCGCCGTCACGCCCGGCGATGAGGTCGAAGACCCCGTGGATGGCTGGGTCCTGCGCATCGCGGCCGGCCAGCGCGTGGACCCCGAAGACGCGGGGGACGCCTCCGCCGGGGGCGTTCAGCTCGACAGCGTGACCGGGGACGACGGGTGGTTCACCCTCTGGGATGCAGACGGCGTCGGCACGATCGGCCGCGGCACCTTCGACGGGGACGATGTACTGTTGGAGGCAGACCCGGTGCTCCTCGTCCCCGATTTCCTGGAGTCGCTGGAGAGCGCGGTGGTCGTCGATGAAGGCGACCAGCTGAGGATGTACGTCGGTGGCGTGGTGGGCGGCCTCACGAGCGTGTACACGGCGACAAGCGTGGATGGCGGCGCGTCGTGGGATCTCGCCGCGGAGCCGGTGCTCCTGCCGGAGAGCGATTGGGAGAGCGTCGGAACGACGCCGGGCTCGGTCACGGTGGCGTCGGACGGGACGCTCCAGCTTTGGTACACGGGCACGGACGGCGGAAACCCTCGGATTGGGATGGCCGAGAGCACCGATGGCGTGACCTTTACCCGGGTCGCCGGCGCAGAAGACCCCTGGATGTTGGACGCTGGCGGCGCCGGGGATTGGAACGACTCCGGCGTGCGCGACCCGATGGTGGAGCTTGGCGACGATGGCGAGGTTCGCGTGTGGTTCGCAGGCTCCGACGGCGCCCAATGGAGCCTCGGCTATGCTGAAGATGCCGATGGCATCAGCGGCGCCGGAGGTTTTGAAGGCTCGGTCGACCCGGACGACGAAGGCCGCCCGATCATGCGGCCCGCGGTCGGAAGTTTTGGCGTCAGCGATTTGCTTCGGCCGATCACGATTCCCACGAGCACCGGCTGGACCCTTTGGTACATCGGCTTGGACGTCGGAATCGGTCGCGTCGGCCGCGGGATCCTGAAGGCCCCGGACCGCGCCTGGCGGGACGCCGCGCTGCCCACCCGTCCGGATGTCTGGGGCTTTGTGGCGCAACCGCAAGACGACGCAGAGGCCATCGACCTGGACGTGACCGTCTCGGGGACCACGCTCGCCCCCGTTCGCGGCTGCAGCGGGATCGCGACAGACGAGGAGCGCGGCTTCTTGTACGTGACCTGCAAGTTGGTGCCCTACGTTGTTGTGGTCGATATCCGCGACGACACCGACACCGAAGACGGCGGAACCTTCGTGGATCTGAATTACCTCGACGTGGAGACGGTGCTCGTGATTGAGACCTCCACCGGGGGCTCGGCCGGGCCGAGGACCGCCGTGGTGGACCAGGAGCACGGCTGGCTCTGGACGCTGAGCAGCACCCCGTCGAGCGTGATCGCGCTGGATCTCGCGGTGTTGGAGGACGACGCCGACGTGGAGTTCACCTACAATACCATCGTCTCGATGTTGTCCCTGCCGCGTGGTGATGTCGACGAAGGTGTCGAGACCAAAGCACCTGTTGGGCCCGGACAGTTGGCGATGCACCCCGATGGGCACCACCTGTTCGTGACCAATTTCAATGACAATTCCGTGAGCTGTTACGATTTGGCAGTCGGTGCAGCCGGGACCCTGGTCGGGGAGGCCACGGAGCTGGGCGAAAACCCTTACGCGATCGCCCTCACGCCGGATGGCACGCGTGCATTGGTTGGAAACTATTCGGGCGAAGTGAGGGGGACGACCACACACTCCACGCTGGTCGTGCTGGACACCGACCCCGACAGCCCCACCTTCATGGAGCCGCTGACGTGGCTGGTGAACCTGTGATCTTCCTGCTCGCGCTGACCGGTTGCAACAACCTTGAACCTATCCTGCTGCATTTTGACGGACCCATCGCGGCAGCTGTGATCCCGGGCGGGGAGAGCGTTTTCGACGACCCGGTGGGCCTGGTCGCAAATCAGCGCTCGGGGTTGATCGTGCCGCTGGATCTGAAGCAGGGCCGCTTGTTGACGATGTCGATGACCGCGAGCTTCTTGCGCGCTCCCTCGTTGGCGACCGGCCGGGATCGGCTGCTTGGCGATGTCGAAGTGTACGTGAACGCCGAGGGCTCGACCACCGTCTGGGCAACCGACACCTCCACCCCCAGCGTCCTCCGAATGCCCTGGTACACGGTGGATCCCCAAGGCGCGCCCGCGCTGACCTCGGCCGAGACCGGGGGCGCCGGCTTCGTGGACGTTGACGGTAGCGGCGACAACGCCAGCGTCGTGAACGTAGAGGCGCGCGACGGCTTCGCGACGACGGAAGACTGGACGATCAGCTACGACGGTACCCGCTGGTGGGCCGAGGGGACGGCCTCCGGGCCGCAGACCACCGAGCCCGTCGTTGACGTGCCGTATTGGTCCGACTACGGGGAGCTGGGCTTCACGATTCAGGGGTCGGCGAGCGCGGGGGATCGCTTCGAGATCCACACGGAGACCGGCCTTGTCGAGACCCTGACAGACGCCGTGATCATCGATCTCGCCATCGTGGGGGACGAGGTCTGGGGCAGCTATTCGGACGACACCGGGAGCGGGCTCATCGCCTGGGCCGCCGAGACCGGCGAGGTCACGCGCACCGTTCGATTTGGGAGCGACACGGGCGCTGGGCGAATGACCTATGCGAACGTGGCAGGGGTGGACACCCTTTTCGTCGCCGATACACGCTTGGGGCAGGTCCACCGGGTCGATGTGGCGACCGCGATCGAAGGGGCATTGATCCCCGCCGCAGCGCCTGTGTTGGATGTCGCGTACAGCGCCGGGGAGGACATGCTGGGCGTGCCGTTCACCCACCTGTTCGTCGCGCCCCTCGGGCTCCTTCGCGTGGACGTGTACGACCCGGTGGCGGACCTGGCAGTGGACCCGAACCCGTACACTGCAGAGGTGGAAGGCGTCTATCTGGGCTCCCCGATCAGCGGCATCGCGGCGAGCGTCGATAGCGTGTGGCAGCAGAAAGAGACGTCGTGGGGTGCGCTCCCGCGGGTCCCGGCGGTCGCGGTCGCGACGGCCGATGGCTATGTGTTTCAGTTGGACGGCTCGACGGGCTGCGCCGTCACCGACTTGAGAGGGCCGCACGGCCCCAATCAGCTCTGGTCCACCTCGGATGCCTACGCGAGCCTCGACGACATCGGCATCGCCTCTTCGTCTGCGCTCTGGATCGACAGCTCTTCGGGCGAACAAGCCGCTTTTTCGACGTGCGGCGGCGTCGTCCAGACGGAGACGTGGACCATCACCTACGACTCGTCCGCGCTCAATTGGGTCGTGGACGGCAGCATCTCCGGACTCCAATCCGGCCGCGCATCCGAAGACGTCCGGTACCTGACAGACGACGGCGGTGTCAGCTTCCTGCTGGTGTCAGGTCCCCTCCCCCCAACCGAAGGCGACCAGTTTCGACTGCTCGTAGACGCCGGACTGCTCACCATCAAGGCCGTGGACACCGACTACGACGGCACCGTGGACTCGCCGCTCTCCTTCCCGGGCAGACCCGCAGCGTTCAACTACATCGCTGGGCCGACGGGCGGAGGCTGGGACCTGACCGATCGGCGCGAGATGATGCTGCTCCCCGTGATCGACGACGACTCCGCGGTCCGCATCGAGCTGGACGGCGGGAAAGCGGAGGTAAAATGGCAATAGTCGCCGAGGCGAACGCCGCCACACCGCTCCTGGCCGCGACCGTGATCCTGCTGCGGGATTCGGACCGTGGTCCGGAAGTCTGGCTCGCCGAGCGTAGCCGCTCCGTGGGTTTCATGCCCTCCGCCTGGGTTTTTCCGGGTGGGCGGGTGGATGCGGCCGACGACGACGGTGCGCCGAGCCCAGATCCCCGGGTGCCGCGCGCGTTCTGCACCGCGGCGGTCCGCGAGCTCGCCGAGGAGGCGAACGTCCGGCTGCCTGTGCACGAGCTGCGCGCCTACGCCCGCTGGATCACGCCTACGGCGGAACCTCGCAGGTATGACACGTACTTTTTCGTCGCGAGGCTGCCCGACGGCGAGGTCCCGCAGGTGGACGGCTCGGAGGCGGTGAACGGCGCCTGGTTCCAGATCGCGGCGGCGCTTGAACAGGTCGAAGCTGGCACGTTGCCCGTGGCGCCTCCAACGCTGCGGACGCTTTGGGAGCTGCGGAACGCGCCCGACGTCGCGTCCATCCTGGCGACAGAGCGCGTGCTCATCCCCTGCTGCCCGGCCTACCACATCGAGCCGGACGGCACACACTTCGTGCTCTTGCCCGGCGATCCGGATCACCCCTCGCCGGACGCCGTGGACCCTCCGCACCGGTATGCGTTTTTGCAGGGGCGGTGGTGGGCGAAGGGTGCGTGAGAAAAGGATGGTTTGACGAGCCTGGTTGGGCCCGGCGCCGGGGATCACGGCCGTCCTACGGCCAGGTTGGACCGGCGCGGGGTGGGAGCGAGGCCGCCAACTGCCCCCGCACCCCGTCCCCGACGATCATCCCCCGCTCCGCGACCAACTGCCCAAGGACGTAGACCGCATCGGGCTTCGGCACCATCGGCATGCCCTCGAAGGGGCTCCACCCGACGCGGGTGAGCAGATCCGCGGCGCGCAGGGGGGCCAGCGGGCCGTCATCGAGGAGCACGAAGTCTGCGTCGTAGCCAACGGCGATGTGACCCTTGCGCGTGAGGCCGAAGATCCGCGCGGGGGCGACGCTGCACAGCTCCACGACGTGCTCGAGCGACAGGCGACCATCGCGCACGGCGGTGAGCAACAGCGGCAGGGTGGTCTCGACCCCGGGGATGCCGGCGGGGGCGACCCAGTACGGCAGGGCCTTCTCCTCCAGCGTGTGGGGCGCGTGATCGGAGCCGATGGTGTCGATGCGGTGGTCGTGCACGGCGGCCCAGAGGGCGAGCACGTCGGAGGCCCCTCGGACCGGGGGATTCACCTTGATGCGGTTGCCGGACGCAGAGGGCGTGGGGGCGTCGGCGGCGAGGAAAAGATGATGCGGACAGGCCTCGGTGGTGATCGGCAGGCGGCCACGGGACGGCGCGAGGAGAGCGGTCTCCAGCGCGGTGCTCACGTGGCAGATGTGGACGGGGCGACGGTGCGCCTCGACGAGCTCAATCAAGCGAGCGACGGCAGCGGCGGCCACCTCGGGGGGCCGGCAAATGTGGTGGCCGGGATCCGGCTGATCCTCGAACCGTGAGCGAAGAGCAACGAGCATCGCTTCATCTTCTGCGTGAACGCCGATGAGCCCGGTGGTCTCTTCAAACAGGCGGACGAGGGTCGCATCATCGACGAGCAGGGGGCCGGTGGAGGCGCCCATGAACACCTTGATGCCGCAGGCATCGCCGGGATCCATGAGGTCCCGGACGGAGGGATTGTTCCCGGCGGCGGCACCCACCCAGATGCCGTAGTTCACCCGGGAGTGTTCGCGGGCGAGCCCCGCCTTGTGCTCCCAATCCGCGCGCGTGAGGGTGGGGGGGCTCGTGTTGGGCATGTCCAGCACGGTGGTCACGCCCCCGCTGGCCGCGGCCCGGCTGCCAGAAGCCCAGTCCTCCTTGTGGGGATGGCCGGGCGAGCGGAAGTGGACGTGACCGTCGATCACGCCGGGGATCAGACGCTTTCCGAGGGCAGAGATCCGCGTCCGGGCCCCCCCCGCAGGCCGATCCCCGACGTAGGTGATGGTGCCGTTCTCCACGCCGATGTCCACGACCCGCGGCACGGAGCCGAGGCCCCCGATCACGGTGGCATCCTGGACGATCAGGTCATACACGTCGCGCCTCCAAGGCCCCGGCGTAATGCAGTCGAAGACCCCGGACCAGACTGGTAGGCACGGCCCGGAGATCCTGTGGCTCGCAGGTCCGCCGTTCAGCCCAGACCTGCTGACAGCGGCGGCGGATCGGGCCGGCGGCCGGGTGGTCCCGCTGCTGGATCCAGAGGGTCGCAACGACGTACAGGCTGTTGCGGCGCGGCTCCTGGAGCGCCTCCGGGCCGATCATCGCGTCATCGTCGTGGCCCATGGCCTCGCTGTGCGCGCGGCCCGGCTCCTCGCGGGATCGTCGGAGGCGGTGGCCTCAGGCCTCTGCGGGGTCGTCCTCTCCAA
>CANKNP010000154.1 GCA_947483545.1 Deltaproteobacteria bacterium
CCCCGGCGGGGGCGCTCGGGGCGGCGGGAGGTTTCGCCTTCGTCAAGATCGGGTTGCGGGTGCTCGTGCGAACCGCGCTCCCCTCGTCGACCAGCCCCTCATCGTCGTCCGCGAGGGTGCCTCCATCTTCGGTCAGCACCGAGTCGGTGAGCGGGTTCGGCTCCCGGGGCGCCTCGCGCATCGCCTTGACCAGCGGGGGGATCATCGTCTCCGCCCACTCGGTCAGGCCGTCGCCATCGAAGGCGCGAGACAGCGCACGACAGCGCGCCACGACGTCCGCCGCGCTCGGCCGCTCCTTCACGCCGTGGGCCAGCAGCGAGCGCAGGAACTCCAGGAGCTGCTCGCCCGCCGTCCCCGACATCGACGGGGTGTTCGCGCGCAGGAACTCCAGGCGTTCATCGACAAATTCAGCGTGCTTCTCCGGGCGGGAGCGCGCCTTCCCGAACCGCTCGAGGGCCAGCAACTCAAACAGGGTCGCGCCCACCGAGTACACATCGCTCGCGGGCGTGTCCGGCTCCATGAACAGCCGCTCGGGCGCCATGTACTCGATGGACCCGAATTGCATCTCCTGGGTGTGGCTCTCGCGCTGGTCGAACTCGGCGCGTGCAACGCCGAAGTCGAGCACCTTCACCGTGCCCGACTCGTCCAGCATGATGTTCGACGGCTTGATGTCCCGGTGAATCACCCGCAGCGGGCGCTCGCCCTGGTAAGGTGGCCGGTTGTACGCCGCATCCAACGCGCTCGCGACGAAGCTGATCGCCTCCAAGGCGCCCCGTGGCGGCACCGGCACGCCCCGGTCCACGTGCGCCTGGACCACCGCCTTGAAGTCCACCGCCTCCAGGTACTCCATCACGACCGCGACGCGCCCGCCGATCGTGGTCAGCCCGATCACATCGACGATGTTGCGGTGCCGCAGCCAACCCAAGAGCCGCGCCTCGTCCCGCATGCGCCGGGCGACCTCATGGTCCTGGCTCCATTGCTGGTGCAGCAGTTTGACGGCCGCGAGCCGCGAAAACCCGTCATGGTGCATGACCTTCGCCAGGTACACGCTACCGAATCCCCCGGCCGCGATCTCGCGGAGGAAGTGGAACTTGCGGGCGGCTTCACGGCTGGCCAGACGGGACTCCGAGTCGGCGCCAGCGTAGCACGCTGGGCGGGAACGCGATCCGAGCCTGTCAGCGCCGGATCAGCATGAAGTAGTCGCCCGTGGGCTTGTCCGACCGGAAGGCGGCGCCGATCAACGCGCTCGTGCCGACCCGGCGGAGCTTGTCGATCATGCCGCCGTACACCAACTTGTCCGGGAACCCGGTGTTGTCCTTGATCGGCGGAAATTCGCTGGGCGCGTCGGCCGCGACCTGTGTGTAGTCGAACCAACTCCCGGTGCCATCCGTCTGTACCAGGAAATGCCCAGGGCCCGTGATCCAGCTCATCGCCTGGTGGTTGTAGCCCTGCACCTTGCCGCTGCGCTTCATCACCCGCTTCTGAAATGCGTTGAACAAAGGCAGCGAGTTCTGCCCTTCATGGATGATCACCTGGCCGTCTTCGCCATGCAGCGCATCCAAGGGCGCTTCCCTTCCGGAAGCCTTCTCCCACAGCGCGACGAGGTCCCGCTTGCCCAACCCGCGCATCCAGTTCACCCGCTCGTCCACGGTGTGCGCCTCCATCCCGGCGATGACGGCGTCCAGCGAGTCGAGTGAGGGCAAGGGGATCATCGCGGCTCCAAGTCGGCCGGGGCTAACCGGCTGCCGGGCTTGTCGCCGATGGAACATAAGTGAGGGGCTCAGTTATGTTCCATTTGGAATCGCGGGAGGAGGAGGGGCGGCTTGGGACCCGGGGCCGCAGGGTCACCGCGGGCCGTGAAACGCCGCTTCGCACCCGGATCTCAGGTGTGCCGAGCTCACCCAACAGCGCTCAGCCTCGCACCCACAGCCCGGCCGGCCGCTCCGAGGATCTCCCATTCCTCGGAGGTCCCGCGGATCCGCAGGCGATGCAAGCTCCCGAACAGCAGCCGCTCGGAGCCGAGATCGTCAAGTTCGCATGTTGCTTTTCCTCCTCGCCTGTACCGGCGCCCCCAAAGGCCCCGATGACACGAACAATGACGCGGACAACGACGGATCCCTCGCCTCCGTAGACTGCGACGACCAGGACGCTGGCGTGCACCCCGGCGCCGACGAGCGCTGCAACGGGGCCGACGACGACTGCGACGGAGATGTCGATGAGGACGCGATCGACGCGTCCTCCTGGTACCCGGACGCAGACGGGGACAGCTTCGGCGACCCTGCGGCCGGGACAGTGTCCTGTGTGCAGCCTGAGGGCTACATCGAGGATGCGACCGACTGCGACGACGGCCGGCCGGACGTAAACCCCGCCGCGATCGAGGTCTGCGCCGAGGGCGACGAGGACTGTGACGGCCTGGAGGGCGAAGCCGACCCCTCCGTGGACGCGACGGTGTGGTACCGCGATCAGGATGGCGACGGCTTCGGGCCGGACGACGCCGTGACCCTCGCGCAGTGCGAGGCCCCCGCCGGCTACGCGCCGTTCACCGGCGACTGTGACGACCTCGATGCGTTGGCCAACCCCGACGATTGTGACGACGCCGAGGCGACAGCCCACCCCGGCGGCACCGAGCTCTGCGATGCGCTTGGCATCGACGAGGACTGCGACGGCGCGATCGACACCGACGACCCGGACGCGGTCGGGGGCCCGGAGCGCTGGGCGGACGGCGACGGGGATCGGTTCGGCGCTGGCGTGTCCGTGGCCTCCTGCTGGCCCATCGTCGGGTACGTCGAGGTCGATGGCGACTGTGACGACGCCGACGGGGCCGTGAACCCCGACGCCTCTGAGGTCTGCGACGACGCCGATACCGACGAGGATTGCGACGGCGCCGCTGACGATCTCGACGCGTCCGTGGACCCGTCCGGCTGGACGAGCCGATTCCGGGATGCAGACGAGGACGGCTTCGGGGATCCCACCGCCTCCGTTGCCGCCTGCGACGTGCCCCTCGGCTACGTCGAGAACCCGGCTGACTGCGACGACACGCGGGCCGAGGCCAACCCACTCGGCGACGAGATCTGCGACGGGCTGAGCGTGGACGAGGACTGCGATGGCCTGGTCGACACCGACGACGACAGCGCGACCGGCGGCCCCGACTGGTTCGTGGATCGCGATGGGGACGGCTACGGCACCCCCGACGCCCCCACCATCGCCTCCTGCTGGGAGGTCTCGGGCCGGGTCACCGACGAAGGCGATTGCGACGACGGGAACAGCACGACGTACCCGGGCGCGGCCGAGCTCTGCAACGATGTGGACGACGATTGCGATGCCGCGACCAGCGAAGACGGCACCGCCTCCTTCGAGGCCGCAGACGGAACGTGGGAGGATTGGAGCACCGTGCTCTCCACGGACCGGACCGACCCCACCTCCGTGGTCGTGGACGGGGCCGGCGCCCTTCACCTGTGCGCGGGCACCTGGTCCGCGCTGTTCGATGTCTCCGCGGACTTCGACGTGGACGGGCGGGACGGCGCGACCATCGACGGCGGCTACGGCGGCACGCTCTTCGATGTGGACGGCGCGGACCTGAGCGTGACCGACGTCGTCCTGACCGGCGGGGCCGGCGATGCGAGGCTCCCGAGCGGCTTGGACGCAGGTGGCGTCCTCGCGTGTACAGGCGGGGCCGAGGTCACGTTCTCGTCGGTGGAGATGACCGACAACGCCGCAGAGCTGGGCGGCGCGCTCGCTGTCGATGACTGCTCGGTACAGGTGAGCGATTCGACGGGCGACGACAACGTGGCCAGCTTGGGAGGCGCCATCTACGTCGTAGACGGCAAGGTCGCGCTCGATGGCGTGACCTGGAGCGCGAGTGAGGCCGACGGTGGGGGCGGCGCCTACGTGGGCGAGGGGGGGGCGTTGGACATGCAGGACAGCTTGTTCGACGGGAGCGATGCGATCGAAGGCGGGGGTTTGTTGCTGGAGGGCGATGGGTCGGCGTCATGCAGCGGCTCGGACGGGGTCTACGCGGGCATCGTGGGAACCCGTGGGGGCAGCGCAGTCGTGATCGCGTCCCGATCGGACGCGAGCTTCGACGCGCTCTTGTGCGACCTCGGTACCGGCGCCGACGAGAACCTGCCGGCCGACATCACCGCCGGCTCGGCCGGCACGTGGACCTACGACGACGATGCCACGTTCACCTGCGACAGCGACGGGTGCGGCGACAATTCAACGACGTGGGCGGTCGGCAGCGAATCGTCGGAGAACGAGAGCGCCGAGATTGCGGTCGGCAACATCGTCCAGGCGACCACAAACGGCGTGCTGGACGAGTTCGCGATGTACATGGTCGTGCCCAGCGGGTGCCTGTTTGATTGGTACGTCTTCAGCTCCGACGCGGCGGAGAGCGGGGTCTGGACCCTGGAGTGGGGGGACACGGGGGTGGTTCCGGCGTCGGGCACCGGGTGGTACGCCAGCGGGCCGGTCGGCCTGTCCGTGACATCCGGCCGGTTCTACGTGCCCATGATCGGGTACACGTGCTCGGCATCGGCGACGATCTACTACGAAACAGGCACCGGGGGCGACGCGGGGTGGGGGACGCTGAAGAACTACGCCCTGGACACGGAGACCATCGAAAGTGGGAGCTATGCGCCGCGAACCACGGATACCGAGCTCACGGTCTCGGATTGGCTCGATGTCACTTTGTATATGAGCTACACGTTCTCGGCGGGGTGAGCGGCGGGGGCGCCTCTATAAAACCCCCCATAATCCCGCCACCGGCCCACAATCCCCCATCGCCGTGGACCAGTCGAGGTTGCCGATCTCGTCCGCCTCCCCCGGCCCGAACAGCACGAACACGGCCGCCTCTCCGGGGGGTGTGAGCTGTCCGAGCCGTAGCCGATCCCGAGCGCTTGCCAGGTCTGTGGCTGAGAATGCCGCTCCGGCCAGGGCGAATGGCGCGCGGCCTTCATCGACCGCGAGCTGGGCGGCACGGATGGCCTGACGGCCCGCGCTGGCCTCGCCGGCGAAGGTGCCGTTCTCGCCGCGCAGGCCGTGTTGAATGGAGACGTGGGCGAGCACCATGTTTGGCAACGTGCGGAGCGGAAGGAGCGGCGGGTACAGTTCGCGTCCGCGGCCGCCGAGCCGATCCCGATCGAGCATGCCGGCATGGTGCATGGCCAGCAGCGATGGCTCGGCCTCGGGGTCGTCGGGCGGCTCGCGGCCGATGGCGACGAAGATGGCGGTCTCTTCCGCCGCGCCGGCGGGCAACGCGCGGAGCGCACGACCGGCGGCAGGCAGCGCGAGGCGGGCCGCCCGGGCGAGCAGGCGGGCGTCCTTCTTGCGCGCCAGCCAGCCGGTGAGATCCGGGCCTTGAACGCACGCAGCGCGGGGCTCAGGGAGCGCTTCGAGGTGGGGTTGGGGAGCGAGGGCCGAGCGCCCCTCGCGGATCGCTGTGAGCACCTCCGCGACGTCGTCCCCGAGGGGGGTGACGATCCCGACGCCGAGGATGCGGCTCATGGCGCCGAGAACACAAGGCTCCCGTTCGAGCCGCCGAAGCCAAAGGCGTTGGTGAGCGTGTGGCGCAGGGTGCCGTGCGTGGGCCTTGCGACCAGCAGGTGGTCGAGATCCCCGCACGCCGGGTCGGGGTTGTCCAGGTTGCGCGTGGGGGGCAGGATCTGGTCCCGCAGCGCGAGGATGCAGAGGATGGCCTCGACGGCGCCGCATGCCGCGACGAGGTGGCCCATCTGGCCCTTGGTGCTCGACACCGGGACGCGCTGAGCGCCGAAGACCCGGTGAATCGCCTGGCTCTCGGACTGGTCGTTCTGCACGGTGCTGGTGCCGTGCGCGTTGATGTAGCCGACGTCGGCGGGCGTGATGCCGGCGTCCTCCAGGGCCTCCAACATCGCCGCGGCGGCGCCCCGGCCGTCTGGCGGCGAGTCGGTGATGCGCCAGGCGTTGCACGAGCAGCCGTAGCCGGTGACCTCCGCGAGGATCGGCGCACCGCGCGCCATCGCCATCTCTCGTTCCTCAAGCACCAGCATGCCGGCGCCCTCGCCGAGCACGAAGCCATCGCGGTGAATGTCAAACGGCCGACTCGCGTGCTCCGGGGCGTCATTTCGCGTGGACAGCGCGCCCAACTTGGAGAAGCCGACGACCATCAGCGGCTCCGAGAGCACATCCACGCCGCCAGCGATCATCGCGTCCACCTCGCCGCGTCGGATGCGCAGCACCGCCTCGCCGATCGACTGGCTGCTGCTCGTACACGCCGTGGATACCGTGCTCCGCGGGCCGAGCGCCCCGAGTCGCTGGGCGATCAGCTTCGTCGGCGCGTCGGGCGCCAAGGCTGCGATCTCCTCGACGCGCGGCGGCTCGCTGCGAAACAGCCACTCCAGCGGGGGCCGGGCGGCCTCGCTGCCGAGGCAGACCCCCAGCCGTTCGCCAGTTGGCGGTGGCCCACCCCCGGCACGATTCATCGCGCCTGGGTAGCTCCCCCACGCCTCGTCGAGCGCAAGCAGCGCGAGCCGGCGTTTGAGGTCCGCGCCCGCGCCCTCGACCGGGACCTCGGCCGAGAACCGCACCGGGTAATCCGTGGCGTCAAACCGTCGAATCGTCCGCACGCCGTTCTCCGCGGCGACGGTGGCGCGCCACGAAGCCTCGACCCCCACGCCCAGCGGCGTCACCATCCCGATCGCGGTCACGACGACGCGACGGCGGGCGTCCCGAAGAAGGGGGTCAGTCACCCGGGTAGCCGGGCCACAGGCGCGCGAGCTCGCTCCGCTCCAGCCGCTCCAGCCGCTCGGCCTCGGCCGGGCTCGCCAAAGGTACCGCGTTGAAGACGAACACCTCCTCGGCTTGGGCCACCACCTTCCCGTCCACGCGGGTCTTCACCGCGACGACGCTGCTCTCCTCGCGCAGCTCCAGGATCGTGGACTCGAAGCAGGCAAGTTCGCCGGGGCGGACGAATTTCCGGAACTTCACGTTGTTCGCCATCGACAGGATCGGGAAGGGCCAGTCGCCCCGATCCTTCCGCACGGTGTAGCCGATCAATTTGCCGGAGAGCTGCGCCATCGCCTCCAGAAGGAGCACGCCAGGAACCACCGGAAAGCCTGGGAAGTGGTCCTCGAAGAACGGGGAGTCGTCCGGGAAGACCATGGAGCCGCTGGCCGAACGGCCAAGGTCGATGTGGTCGATGCGGGTCAGCCAACGCCAGCGCACGGGGTCTCCGAAGGGGGGCGAGGGTAACCCGCAGCGCGGGCGC
Organism: Deltaproteobacteria bacterium; assembly: GCA_947483545.1. Next base: position 7,244 of record CANKNP010000154.1, read on the forward strand.
GGCCTCAGCTGCTCCACGCCCCCCGCACCCCGCCGATGTCCACCACGCGGTTCGTGAGCCAGGCCCGCGCCCAAGCCACCGATACCGCCGCGGCGCCCATCGCCCCGAAGCCCTCCTCTACGCCGTCCTCGGAGGGGAGGCCTGCGGTCACGATGGCATCTCCTCGCTCGCCGGCGACGAGCACGACGAACGCCGCGCCCTCCGAGCACGGCCCGCCAACGACGGCCTCAGCGCCGACGAGCGAGTCCGCTGCTCCTGCGATCGCGAGGTCCACGCGCCCCTCGGCCACGGCGTGCACCGCCTGGGCCAACGCGATGGCCCCGCCAAGCGCCCCATCGCACCAGTTGCCGTTGTCCCCGCGCAGGTCGTGCTGCGCGGAGGCGTAGCCCAGCACGTTGTTGGAGAGTCCCTTCACGAGCCACAACGGCGGGATCAGCGGCACGCCCTCGCGCGCAAACTTGCCAGGGTCTCCCTGGGCGATCGCCAACGCGCCGGCGAGGTCCTCCGCGTCCCCGGCTTGGGGCGAAGCCCCGACGTACAGGCCGCGTCGCTCGGGAGGTACAACCTGCCACTCTGGCGCGCCGGCGAGCGCTGAGTTCACCCCGGCCACGCCCAACTGCACCGCCCGGGTCATGGTCTTCAGGTGCTTCTTCGGCACCCCAAACGCGATGGGGTCAAAGCCGGGCACGCTGCCCGGCTCGGCAGGACCGAGGCCGAAGATCCCGATGCCGGCGGGGCAGAACAGGGACGCGGAGACGATTCGTACGTGGCGGGGCATGGGTTCACGGTCTAACCTCCGAACGGGCGACGCTGGGGGCGAACACTTCGCGGGTGATCGCCACTGGGGGCAACGACGACTGGCCACTGCGCAACGAGCACCAGCTGGCGAGCCAGCGCAGCCAACTCGGTGCTTGCGCCTGGAGGATTCTCAACTTGGCGGGACCCCCGGCGCGGGGGCGCGGCGCTCCATCTGCCGGAGGGGCGGCGCGGTCTGGCGGCCTGGCACAACGGACCGGACAGAGGTGGGTACCCTCAACTGAGGGTGGGTACCTGTGTCCGGACAGAGGTGGGTACCCTCAACTCGAGGGTGGGTACCTGTGTCCGGTCCCGACGAAGTGTTCGCCCCCAGCGTCGTCTTCGGCCTCGGTGGCGTTCACCACCCCCGAAGTGTTCGCCGCTGGCGTCGTCTTCGGCCTCGGTGGCGTTCACCACCCCCGAAGTGTTCGCCCCCAGCGTCGTCTTCAGCCTCGGTGGCGTTCACCACCCCCGAAGCGTTCGCCCCCAGCGTCGTCTTCGGCCTCGGTGGCGTTCACCACCCCCGAAGCGTTCGCCGCTGGCGACATGTACGGCACACATGTCCGTACAACGAGCCGCAATGTCTACCGCGCGCATCGAACTCCGGATCAAGCCGGACGCCAAGGCCCTCATCCAACGAGCTGCCGCACTCTCGCACGTCTCGCTGACCGACTTCATCACGGACATGGCTCTCGCCCGTGCCCGAGAGCTCGTGAACGGGGTGGCGTCTCCCCCGTTGCGCCAGCCGCGTCCGATCGGCGGCTGGTCCTTCGAGCTGCCGGAGGGCTGGGACGCGTCGCTCGACGACATGGCTGAGTACCGATGAGGTTTCTGATCGACACCCACATCCTGCTCTGGGCCGCGCTGGACAGTCCTCGCCTGCGCGGCTCTGCGCGCCAGGACTTCGAGAACCCGGAGAACTCGCTCGTGGTCAGCGTCACGACGATGTGGGACATCGGCATCAAGTATTCCATCGGCAAGCTGCCCTTGCCCGTGGCGCCCCGGGACTTCTTCGCGCGCGAGATCGCCACCCGGCGCTACGAGGTCATAGACGTCCAGCGTCCCCATGCCGAGTGGCAGGCCGAGCTTCCGTTCCCGGCAGACGGACACCGCGATCCCTTCGATCGGCTGCTCGTCAGCCAGGCCATCGTCGAGGGGATCCCCCTGCTCTCCGGCGACGGTCGCCTCCACGCCTACACAACGTGGGGCCTGGTGCTGCGCCGATGAACGTTCCGCCTTCGCGCCCTTGTTGGTTCGACCCGCGCCCCTACGGCGCCTCCACGATCAACGCGCAGTTCTGCCCGCCAAAGCCGAAGGAGTTGGAGAGGATGTATCGGGCCTGGTGGGCCAGCGGCTCCCGGAGGACGTGGGCGCGCAGCTCCAAGTCCACCTCGACGAGCCCTGGGGTGCCTGGCAGCACCCCAGACGGGAAAATACCAAGGCACAACGCGAGCTCTACCGCGCCAGCCGCCGCGATGGTGTGCCCGACGGCGCCCTTGAAGGAGCTGACCGGTACCCCGCCCAGGACCCGGTAGATCGCGAGGCACTCGGCGTGATCGCCTACCGGCGTGCCTGTACCGTGCGCGTTGACGTAGTCGATGTCCGCGGGCTCCAGGTTCGCCTCCTTGAGCGCCCGCCGCATCGCCAGCTCCGCGCCGTCCCCCGTCGGGTGCGGGTGCGTGACGTTGTACGCATCCACGCTCGTGCCACCCCCTACGATGTAGCCCAGCACGTGATCGTCGCTGGAGACGTCTGCCTCGCGCTGGAGCCGGAAGATCGCGGCGCCCTCGCCGATGAGGAAGCCATCCCGGTGGCGGTCGAACGGCCGGCCCGCGGTGGGGGAGAGGGCGCCGAGCACTACGAAGGAGAGGTAGCCGATGGGGTGGAGCATCGAGTCGTGGCCGCCGGCGTAGGCGACATCCACGTCGCCGCGGTGAACGGCGCGGGCGGCCTGCAGGATGGACTGGGCGGAGGCGGCGCAGGCCGAGAAGCTGGTCTCCTGGACGGTCGCGCCAATGGCGTCGCCCAGTACCTGGGTGACCCGCTCAGGCTGATGGCGACGAGGGGAGGGGCGGCCGGGGGCGAGGTCGCGGGCGATGGCCTCGCGGTCGAACTCGGCGCCGCCGATGCGGATGTGCGGGTACAGGTCGATCGCCAGCTCCGCGGGGGTCAAGCTGGAGAGCCCGGTGCCGAGGTAAAGACCGACGCGGGCGCTGGGGGGGGGCGGGGGGCAACGCACCGGCCAAGGCGGCGGCGGCGAGGCTCCCCTTGCGGTCGTCGGGGAACCGCGGATCGTCTGGCACGGCGGCGCGCGCGACCCCGGGGATGCCGAGGATCAACCCGTCGAGATCGGGCGTGGCCAGGCAGCGGGTGGGGGGGGTGAGGGCATCGCCGGCGGCGCAGCGGACGGCGGCGGCGGTGATGGCGATGCGCACGGGGGCGGGAGGTATCCCGCCGCGCCGGGGTGCAGCGGCGGTTCACGGCCAAGGTGGGCGGCGCGGGAAGCCGACCGAAGCCGCCCATCTCCCGAACGACGTCTGCATCCGCTCTGCACCGCAATTCGGTCCCCTGCCGCAGATGCGCGGATTAGCCCTGCGCCCCTGCCGTTGTCGGCCTGGAGTCCCTGTTGTCTGCCGCTTCCCCCGCCCTCGAAATGCTGTACCGGCGTGTTCCGGCCCTGGACACGCTTCGGACCTACAGCCTCGCAGACGCGCGGGGTGATCTGGTCGGGGGGCTCTCGGTCGCCGCGGTCGCGGTACCTCAGGCCATGGCGTACGCGATGATCGCGGGCCTGCCTGCACAGTACGGCCTTTACACCGCGATCGTGATGACCGCGGTGGGGGCGGTGTTCGACTCCAGCAGGCGGCTGATCAACGGCCCGACGAACGCGATCTCCATCGCGCTGCTGTCCGCGATCGGCGGGATTGAAGGCCAGGATCAGAAGATCCAGGCTGCAGCGTTCCTCGCGGCGATGATCGGCAGCATCCAGCTCCTGATGAGCTTCGCCCGAATGGGCGACCTGACGCGGTACATCTCCCACTCCGTGATTGTCGGGTTCACGGCGGGCGCGAGCCTGTTGCTTGTATTGGATCAGACAAAGAACCTGCTTGGGCAGAAGGCCGTCGGAGATGTGCACGACCACTTCCTCCTTCGCGTATGGCGCTCGCTGACACAGGGGGGCGACGTTCACCTGCCGACGTTGCTCACCGGCCTGGCGGCGATCGGGCTCATCCTGGCTTTCCGCTGGCTCAAGGCAAAAACCCGTACGCCGCTGTTCCCTGAGTTCCTGGTTGTCGTGATCGTGATGGCGCTCGTCACCCAGCACTTTGGGCTCGACAAGCTGGGTGTGCGCGTGGTGGGCGAGATCCCGGTCGGGCTCCCCTCCCTGCGCGCGTTGCACTTTGATGCGGCGCTGATGCGGGAGCTTGCTCCCAGCGCGCTCGCTATCGGAGTGCTTGGGCTCTTGGAGGCCATCGCGATGTCGAAGGCCATCGCGGCCGTGACCCGAGACAAGCTGGATCCGAACCAACAGTGCTTCTCCGAGGGGTTCGCCAACCTGATCGGCAGCTTGTTCGGTTGTATGCCCGGATCCGGCTCGCTGACTCGCTCGGCGATCAACTTGCAGGCGGGCGCGCGCACCC
>CANKNP010000155.1 GCA_947483545.1 Deltaproteobacteria bacterium
TGGGGGAGGCTTGGACCGGCGGGAGCCTCCCCGAGATCCCGGACGGGTCCGACGGGCCCGTAGGCGTGGTGGTCGTCAACGACGGCGTTCGCGTCTACCGTTGGCTCCAGGACTCGCTCCGGGGGCACCGTGTCGCCGAGATCGACGTCTCCGTCGGGCGTTGGATCGAGCACGCAGTGCCCTCCGGGAGGCTCCGGACGACGCCCTCCGTCGGCGGCCGACGCGAATGGGCGGTGTTCACGTGGGAGAGTGACGCCGTCGCTTGGTCCGGCCCAGACCCCCTGGATCCTCCAGCACCGGAGCTGCGCCAGGTCAAACGCGAATACGACGATGATCGGAAGCCGCTCCCAACGCCCGTGCCCCGGGGCCCGGCGCTCCTTGTCGGTGATTCCGGGAGGTGGACCTGGCTCGCGGCCCGCGGTCCAAATTGGAATGCAGCCGCAGCCGCCTCTGGCGATGGCGCATGGCTCCTTGAGGGCTACCCCCACCTCGTGGGGACCCACTACGAGAACGAGGTGAACCGGCTCGCGGTGTGGCGTCGGGATGGCAGCGCGTGGACCCCCCTCACGGCGCCGGCCCTTCCGACCGAACTTCTCTACTTCGAGGACATCCGCCTCCTCCCGACTGCCGCGCCGACGCTCGTGCTGCAGGGCAAGCGTGGGAGGGTTGACGTGCTGCACTGGAACGGCAGCGACTGGTGGGGCTTCGACGGCGAGCCTTCCCAGGGCGGCGATCTCTCGGACCCTGAGCGGACCGCCGCGCACCCGGAGTTCGTCGGCGATCAACTGCTGTGGCGAGAGCGAGGCGACGACGGCGACCGACTTCGCTCGTCTCGGTGGAGCGGCGCCGGGTGGTCGGCGCCAGCCACGCTCAGCCTCCCGGGCGGACCGTGGCTTTCCCAACTGGACGCAGGGTTCTGCCACTCCTTCCTCCGCATCGCGGGGACTTGGGACCGGTTGTGGGGGCTCATGGGCGACAGGCCGCCGCGCCAGCAGTTGTGCTGGGACGGGGCATCCACTGAGGAGCTGCCCGACGTGACCGTTCAGGACGTGGTCTCGGGCGGCTGTGGGGACGGCGACCAGCCCCCGTGCGAGCCTAAAGCCGTGGTTCGGCTCCCGGACGCAAGCCTGCTGGCCCTCGTGCACCCCGAGCAACCAATGAGCGATCGCTTCAGAGACGATGACTTCGGAGACCCTTCGCGTGCCTGGGAGCTTCACCGCTACGCGAATGGGGCGTGGACGCTGGACGGCACGGTGCCAGGCCGATGGTTCGACTCGCCGACGTTGGGGAGCGGCGAGCCAGCGTCGCTCACCATCCGGGACCAACTGTACCTGCGCGAGGCGGGTATGTGGCGCGACATCGGGTCGCCAGGAACACTTGCCATGCCGCGCGCGTTGGGGTTCGGTGGCCAGCGACTCCTGCTCACGTGGATCATCGACCCCGAGTCCGCCGGCAACCCGGAATACGGCGGTCGGCTCATGGCGGCCGAGTTCGACGGAGCCACCTGGCTTCCGCGAACGATCGGCCTCCCCGAACGGGTCGCGGGTGATCGCGTGCTCGCCGCGGGGCCCGATGGCGCGCCCTGGCTCGCGTGGACCGAGGCAGGCGAAGTCCTGCTCCGCCGCTGGAACGGCGCCGCCTGGGAGGACGTGGACGGCTCGGGTTCCGGCGGTGGCGTGTCGAACTCTACATCAGGCTCTGAACAGCCCGCCATCGGCTTCCTCGACGGTAAGGTCTGCGTCGCGTGGGTTGAGGCGTCAGACCAGGGCGCCTGGGGTGAACGTCCGCTGCCACGTGCTCCCGTAGGGTGAACGTCGGTTCACCCTCGCTCTCCACGTTTGCGGCGATGGTCGTCCACCGCATCCCGGTGTCCGTCCGCGTGCTCCGCGCTCACCGTGCACCAACCCTCCGACGGCCGCCTCGGCATCCCCGCTCGCGAGGAGCAGGATCGCTTGCCACCGCCGGGTGTGCGCACTGGGCCCAGCCAACCCCTCGATGGCGGCGTCCAGATCGCCCAAGCGAATGGCCCCGGTCGCGCGTTGGAACGCCTCTGGTGGTCAGCCCCTCCGCGTGTCCGGAGTGATCCTCTTGCAACGCTCTCAGCAGCGGGTGCTGGCTACGCGGTGGCATTCGGAACCCTACACCCCAAACCGCCCCTTCTCGTCCCGCTTCAACGTCCCGATCGCCAACGTGGGATCGTGCGTGAAAAACAACCGCCCGCCGCGCGCCAGCAAGTCCGTGAACAGCGCGGTTTTCTCATCGATCAGGCGCTCTGGAAATCGGTCGTAGCCCATCGTGATCGGCAGGTGAACCCAGGCCGCACCGGGCACGAGATCGGCCGCGAACACCACGGGGGCGCCATCATCGTCGATATACTCGGTACACAGGAGGCCTGGGGTGTGACCCTGGCTCTCGTGAAACCGAAATCGCTCGCCCAAGAGGGCGTGGCGATGTTCACCCGCCGGCACGATGTTCAACCGTCCAGAGTCCCGGAGCAACGCCTGAAGCTCGGGGATGAAGCTGGCGCGATCCCGCACATGGGGGTGAAGCGCCCGACCAAGCGCGGCCTCCCCGACCACAAATTGCGCGTTCGGGAACAGCAGGCGCGGCGGCTGGCCCTCTTGCCAGGGCGCGAGCAGGCCGCCCGCGTGGTCGAAGTGCAGGTGGGAGAGCACGACCACGTCGATGTCCGCGTCGGTCAGGCCGATCACGCTGAGGCTGTCGAGCAGGCGATGGGTGTGCTCGTCCACGCCAAATCGATCGCGCAGCGCGGGGTCGAAAAATAACCCGATGCCGGTCTCCATCAGGATGTGCCGCGACCCCTGCGAACCAGGAACCGTCACCAACATACAGCGACACGCCAGCGGGATCCGGTGCCGACTGTCGGGCTTTGCCCAACGCTCCCACACCGCGCGCGGCGCATTCCCAAACATCGCACCGCCGTCGAGCCACTGGGTGTTTCCCTCGAGTGCTGTGATCATCCGTCCACCTTCACCACAGTGATCTCCTCGGTGCGTACCCAACCCTCGGTCGGCGGTGCACAGGACGAGCAAAAAACTTTCCTGCGTACATCGCCATCCTCGGCGCGCACCTCCAACTTGACCGCCTTGCTGTTCAAGATCGCGAGGGGCTTGCCCGCGTCGTCGACGATGGTCACGGGCACGGTCGCGGTCACGACCAGGTAAGGGTCGAGCCCGTCGGGGTCCGGGTTGAGCGCCAGGGCCTCGACCTCGGCCTGCTCCTGCTCGGCCTGCTCCGCCTGCTCAAACACCTCTTCCGCAGGTCGAACCCGGGCTTCGGGGATCTCCACCGGCGTAGGGCGCCAGCAAGCGAGGATCGAGAGCAGCAGGGCAGGGGAGAGCACAGGCGCAGCCTATCTGCTCTGGAGGTCGCGTCGGATGGGCAAAGTTTTCCGTCCCTCAAACACGGGCGGCGCGCTCAGCAGGTCCAGGCCGTCGCCACCGCCGTCGTACCGCCGCTGCGCACCTGCGCGGCCCCCCCCCTACCCATCGAGCCCCAGCTCCTTCAACAGCCGCGGGTTCCGGGTCCAGTCTCGCTCGACCACGACGAAGAGGTCCAGGCGCACCTGGCAGCCGAGCAGCACGCCGATCGCGCGGCGGGCTTCTGTGCCGATACGCTTGATCATCTTTCCGCCTTGGCCGATGACAATCGCCTTCTGACTCTCTTTTTCAACCAGGATCTTCGCGTGGATCTGGACACGGCCAGCCTCGCGGTTCGACTCGTCGAACTTCTCGATCTCCACAGCCGTGGCGTAGGGCACCTCCTGCTCGGTGTGCTCCATGACCCGCTCCCGGATCAGCTCGGCGACGATGAACCGCTCGGTCTCAGTGGTGAGCTGATCCTGGGGGTAGAGCGCGGGCTGCACCGGCAGGATCTTCTGGATCGCCTTGGCGAGTGTGTCGAGCCCCAGCCCCCGCTTGGCGCTCACCGGCACGATGATCGGCGACAGTTCGGCCAACGCCGCGATCACCGGCAACGCCTGCTCGCGGTCCACCCGGTCGATCTTGTTGAGCACGATCACCAGCGGCAAGCCTCGGGCGATCACCCGGTCGCGAACGGTCAAAAGCGGGGCGTCAAGCGCCGGGTTTCCCTTCGCCAGCGCATGGACCAACGGCTCGATGTCGAGGATCCAGCAGATCGCCTCGACCTCGCCCAGAACGCCCTCCGAGACCGTGACCATCCGCTGGTTGAACGCCGTCCATGCGTCGTGCAGGCCGGGGGTGTCGAGCAGCACCACTTGCATGTCCTCGGTGTTCCAAAGACCGAGCACGCGGTTGCGCGTGGTCTGGGGCCGCTTGGAGACGGCGGCGATGCGCTCGCCCACGAGAGCGTTCAGAAGCGAGGATTTACCTGCATTTGGGCGGCCAATGAGCGCGACAGTGCCGGAGCGGAAGGGCATCCGGGGCGGCTAATACGAATCGGGCGGGTAGGAGGCCCGTGACGCGATCTGCAGCGGCGTCCCCCGGCGGAGTGGACCGACTCTCCCGGGCGCCAAGCCGCCCAACTGATCGCATCGTCCCTGGTCATCTCGAACTCCCGTGCTAAGATTCCGGCCATGTTTCTCCTCTCCCTGGTAGCGTGCGCGGATCTGGAGGATGGCCGGGCCGGGTTGACCGAGCACACTGCGGGCTGGGCCGCCGATCAAGGCGCGAGGGGTGCGTTGGAGTGGTCGGACGACGCCGTATTGCTCTGGGTCGGGTGCCTGGACTGCGCGGCGGATGGCACGGCGCTGTCCTGGGACCTGGGCTTTGTCTCTGCGGCGCTCGGCGGTCGTGTGTACCAACTTCGCGTGGAGGACGCGGTGACCTGCGTCAACGACGTGTGCTTTGAATGGCCGAGCACGTATGGCGGTGCGGTGATGGAGGGGTGGAAGGTGAACAGCGACGAGTTGGCGACCACGGCTGGGTTCCAGGACGAGGCTCGTGTGAACGTGCTGCGGGTTTGTCCGGCACAGTTCGCGGAGTCGCTGATGCCCTACGGCCAGGAGGCGGTCGCGGCGACGGGGGTGGAGCCGGCGCACCCGATGGCCTACACGAGCATCGATGATGTGGAGCTGGGTGTGGTCGAATATACGTGGTTGGACGCTGTGTCTGGGGAGATTTTGTACGTGCCGGGTTGAGCGGGGGGGGCGTGGTAGCATCGGAAGATGCACTCGCCCCTGCGTTACCTCCTGGTTCGCTTCAGGGTACGCTCGTGTTCCAATCCCTCGAAGAGGGGACGTTTTCCTGGGACGTGTGGGCCGAGGCCTACGGCATCGGCGGGCCGGACTACAGCCTCACCAATCTGGCCTCCGGCACCGCGGTCGCCTCCCAGCTCGACTTTCGAACCTTCGACATCGAGGTAGGGACCGACGACGGGGACCTCTCGCTTGAATGCACCCTGGTCGCCAATGATTTGGACTGTGTCAGCACCAAGGAGGTGTCCGTTCCAGGAGCGCCGCTGGCGGTCGAGGTGGAGGACATGGAGCTGGACTGGGTCCGCGGTACGTGATCGCTAACGACACGTCCCGGACCCAGGCCCGCGCGTTAGGCCCCGCCCTCCCCCTGAAAACGAGCCGAAATGGAAGCTACCCTCTGTGTCCTGATTGATTTTGAGAATGTCGCGACGGGCTGCGACAAGGAGGGGCTCGGCAACTTTGACGTGCGCATGGTCATGCGCCGGCTCAAGGACAAGGGCCGCATCCTGGTCTCTCGCGCGTACGCGGACTGGACCCGATGGTCCAGGTTCAAGCAGGATCTCGTGTTCGGCGGCGTGAACATGATGGAGCTGACGGCGCACGGCATGGGCGCCAAGAACCGGGCCGACATCGCGCTCGTGGTCGACGCGATGGAGATCGCCTACACCCGCGACTACATCGACACCTTCGTGATCCTCTCGGGGGACAGCGATTTTACCCCGTTGGTCATGCGGCTCAAAGAGCTGAACAAGCGGGTGATCGGGCTCGGCACGAAGGGCTCGACGAGCCGGTTGATCGCCGAGACCTGCGACGAGTTTATGTTCTACGACACCTTGCGCCGGGAAGGCCGGGCAGAGAGCGCGGCGCGGCCGGAGAGCGGGGATGAGGGCTCGCTCACGCGCGACGAGGCGTTTGAGCTCCTGATCGAGACGCTGGAGAACCAGGCCCGAGAGGACGCCGGACCGATCCACGCCAGCATCTTGAAGACGTCGATGAAGCGCAAGGCGCCGACGTTCTCAGAGGTGGATCTTGGGTTTCGGACGTTCGCGATCTTCTTGGAGCTGGCGCAGGAGCGGGGGCTTGTACGCTTGGGGAGGGACGACCGTGCCGGCGGCTACCGTGTGGAGCTGCCGCGCGAGGAGCGGGCGCCAGCGTCGTTGGCGCCAACAGGGGAGGGAGAACGCCGCTTGTTGGGCCGGCTGGCGGAGCTGGGGTGCGACATCGGTACGCTCGCGGATCGCACATGGGTGACCGAGCAGCTGGTGGCGGCGTGCCAGGAGCGGGCGAGGCGGGATCGGACCTGCGCGGTCGAGTACCTGGTCGGCGACCTGTTGCGCCGGGCTCGGAATGACAGGACGTCCATCCCCCCGCGGGTGGTGAAGGGCATCTTGAACAACCTGCTTCGATCGGGAACCTTTCGGTCACCGGACGGCGAGGTCGCCCGGGGGCTGACCGCGCCGTTCGTACCGCCGGACGCTGCCGAGCCGCTGCGTCAACGGCTGACGGTGATCGCCCGGGCCGTGCTGGCGGAGGCGGGGGATGTGCTCGATGGGGCGACGCTCGCGGAGGTGTTCGGGGAGCCGGGCGCCGTGGCTCGGCCGCGGGAGGTTGCGCCTCGCGAGGCTCGGCCGCCCCGTGAGGATCGTGCCCGCGAGGATCGTCCGCGCGAGGAACGGGCGCCCCGGGCGGATCGGCCGCCTCGGGAGGATCGCGGGCCGCGGGAGGCCCGGCCACCCCGGGAGGCCCGGCCGCCGCGCGAGGAGCCCCCTCGGGAGGAGGCGACCCACGACGTCGCGCTGGTTGAAGGCGCGGAGGACCTGCCGCCGGTCGCGGACCCCGCCCCCACGGGAGATGCACCGCCGACGGGCAAGCGTCGTCGCCGCCGTCGTCGCAAGTCGTCCGGTGCTGCGGGCGAGCAAGGCCCGGAGTTGCCCGGGGACGAGGGCCCCGAGTTGCCGGGGGACGAGGGCCCTGAGGCGCCGGCGGAGGCCGCCGAGACCGAGCCCGAACCGCCCGCGCCTGCGCCCGCCCCCCGCCGGTCCGCACCCGGCCGCGGAGCACCTCGAGCGCTCGCGGATGATCGCGATGCGCTGTTCCCCGCGGATGACGTGGCGCCGCCCCCCCTGGCACCGCTGCTGGAGCCCGTCGCCGACGCGCCCAAGGCCCGCGCGCCCCGTCGTCGCCGACCACCGCCGGCTGAGTAGCCCCGGATGCGGGTCCACCTCGTCCTCCCGCCGCTGACGCAGCTCAACACGCCGTACCCTTCGACGGCGTACCTGGCGCGTGCGCTCGCGGGGCACGGCGTAGGCTGTGACCAGCACGATCTTGGCCTCGCCCTTGTGCTTCGGCTCTGCGCCCCCCCCGCGCTCCACGACCTGTTCCAGGCACTCGGAGAAGCCGAGGATCTTCCCCCGCACGCCTGGCGTGCGTCTGCGTTGGCGTGTGCCCACCTGCGCGCCGCCCCCGCCGCGATCCGCTTCCTCCAAGGCAAGGATCGCGGCCTGGGCCCCCGCATCCTCAGCGGTTCACTCCTGCCCGAGACCCCCCGTCTCGAGCGCGCCGCCGCCACGGGGGAGTTGGCCCGCTTCGGCGCGCTCGCCATCGACGACGCCGCTCGGCGACTCGCTACGTTGTACCTGGCAGATCTGGCCGACCTCTGGGCGCTGCTCGACCCAGGGTTTGCGCTCTCGCACTATCAGCGCCACCTCGCGACCGGCCCCGTGTCCTTTGACGCCCTCGCGCTGCGCCTCGCCGCGACCTCCCCCGTGGACGTTCACCTCGACGCGCTGATCGACGCCCTCCCCGTGCAGCGCGGCGATCTGGTCGGCATCTCCGTGCCTTTTCCCGGCAACGTCTACGGCGGTTTGCGCATCGGCCGGGCGCTTCGGGCGCGCGGCGCGACGGTGCTCTTGGGCGGCGGGTACGTGAACACCGAGCTACGCGACTGTCAGGAGCCGCGCCTCTGGGATTTCGTCGATGCCTATTGCCTCGACGATGGCGAAGGCCCGCTGCTCGCGTGGATTCGCTGGATGCAGGGCGAACCCGACACACGTCACCGCACCTTCACCTCGGCCGGACCCATCGAGAAGCCACACGCCGACGAGCCCGCCGCCTGTGGTGCCGACTATGGGGACCTGCCGCTCGGCGACTACCTTCAGTTGGTCGATAGTCTGAACCCCACCCACCGGCTTTGGGGCGATGGCCGCTGGAACAAGCTCACGATCGCCCACGGGTGCTATTGGAAGAAGTGCTCGTTCTGTGACATTCAGCTCGATTACATCGCGGGGTTTCGCCCGAACCGCCCAAACCAGCTCGCCGACGTGATGGAGGATCAGATCCGCGCCACGGGCCAATCCGGTTTTCACCTCGTGGACGAGGCGATCCCGCCACGAGGCTTGCGGGACCTGGTGTTGATCCTCCTGGAGCGTGGCATCAGCGCGAGCTTTTGGGGCAACATCCGGTTTGAGCGCGCGTGGACGCCGGATCTGGCAAGGCTGTGCGCGCACGCGGGTCTGATCGCGGTCACCGGGGGTTTGGAGGTCGCGAGCCCCCGGCTGCTGGAGCGGATGGACAAGGGGGTCACGATCCCCCAGGTCACGCGCGCCTCGTTGGCGTTTCGAGCCGCAGGCGTTCGCGTCCACGCCTATTTGATGTACGGGTTCCCAACCCAGACGGAGCAGGAGAGCATCGACGCGATGGAGGTCGTGCGGCAGATGTTCGCGTGCAAAGTGCTGGACTCGGCGTTCTGGCACCGTTTTGTGCTCACCCGGTATTCGGGCATGTCGGCGGATCCAGAGGAGTGGGGCATGCGCCTGCGTGGGGCACCGGGCAGCTTCGCGGCCAATGATCTCGACCATGCAGATCTGACGGGTGGAGACCACGACCGATTCGACGAGCCCCTGGCGGTTGCGCTGTCGGCGTGGATGCGCGGGGAGGGGGTGGATCAGCCGCTGGCATCCTGGTTCAATGGGCCGATGCCGGCGACGACGGTGGGGGAGGGGACCATCGCGGGGATCTCGGGAGAGGTGGAGGAGACGGGGGGCCGGCTGGTGTGGGTGGGGGGAGATGTGTTGGAAGAAGGCGGGCTGTTGTTGCATCACCTGGGAGGGGTGGAGCGCCTGGGGGGGCGTCGCGCCGCGTTGGACTGGCTCGCGGAGGTGATCGAGGCGGCGCGGCCGGGGCGGCCACCGCTGCTGGCCGAGGCCGCGATCGCGGCGTTCCCGGGGAACTTCGTGGGGTTTGGCACACGCTGGGCGGCAGCGAAGCGGGCAGGGCTGTTGTGCGTCTGAAGAGATTTTTCCGAAGTGACGGATCGGGAGGGCCTCCCTTTCGTTCGTTTGGTGACGGATCGGGAGGGCCTCCCTTTCGTTCGTTTGGTGACGGATCGGGAGGGCCTCCCTGACCCCGCGCCTCACGATCCCTGCTGCTCTCCTCGCCATCGCGATCTACACGTTGTGGCCTGCGTGGGCGGACCTGGGGGCGGTGGTCCCGGGCGGGCCGACGAGCGATGCCTACGATCACGTCTGGGGCTACTGGTGGTGGGCCCATGCGCTCGGGAACGGGCGGAACCCCCTGGTGACGACGCTGTCGCATCAACCGGCGGGCGGGGCCCTGTGGTTTGTGGATCCGCTGAACGCCTTGCTGGCTGCGCCGTTGCAGGCGGTGACGTCCACGGCGACGGCCACCACGCTGGTGCTCACCGCGCAGGTGTTTTTGGGCATGGTGGCGGTTTGGTTGGGTTTGCGAAAGGAGGCGCCGATGGGGGCGCCGGTGGCGGCGGTGATCGTCGCGGCGGGGCCGTACACGCTGGGATTGTTGCAGAGCGGGGTCTACGAATTCGTCGCGTTGGGGCCGCTCGCGGGGTTCTACCTTGCGCTTCGGGCGGGCACGGTGGAAGCGCAGAGACCGGCCGACGCATCCTGGGTTTGCGCGCTGCTGTGGTTTCTCGCTGCCCTTGGGAATTTCTATTACGCAGCGTTCGCCGGGCTCCTGGCGCTGGTCGTCCTGGTCGAACGTCCCGCCGCCTGGCGCCTGGTGCGAGGGACGGCGGTGCTCGCCCTGCCGCCGAGCATTCTGCTGGCGGGCTTCGCACTGCTGACGTTGTACGCCAATGATGCGGTTGTGGACCCCCAGACTGCGCCTGGGTGGGCCCAAGGCTCCCTCCCCGCGGTGGACCCGCTCGCGTTCGTACACGCCGGGGAATACTATTTTCCCGACAATCGACGCATGGGGAATGTCGGGATCGTGCACGTCGCCTACGTCGGGTGGGTCGCGCTGGGCCTGGCGGGTGTCGGGCTCCTGGCGTCTGCTCGGCCTTTTCGCGCGCTCGCGGCGCCTGCCCTCGCGCTGGTCTTCGCCCTGGGCCCGGCTTTGGCCTGGCACCAACATCCCCTCCGCCTGGGCGGTCACGACGTGTGGATGCCCCTCGCCGCGCTGTACTTCCCAGGTTCACCCTTCGCCTTCGTCCACCACCCCTATCGGCTCGTCGCGGTGCTGATGCTTGCGCTCTCGCCGTTCATCGCGTCGGGGGTTCAGTACCTCGCGGGGCGCAGCGGCTGGGGGCTCACGGCCGGCCTGATCGCGCTCGTGCTCATCGAGACCGCGACGTGGTCGCCGATGCGTACGGGCCTCACGACCGCGCCCGTCGCCGCGCCGAAGGAGTACGCGGCGGCGGCGTTGAACCCGACGGTCACGGGGATCTTTGATTTTCCGCCGCATCACCACGTTGGAAATCGCCAGTATGAAATGTACGCGATCTTCCACCACAAGCGGATGCCCTACGGCGTGAACAGTTTTCTACCCGCCGCCTGGAAGGACAACGGGCTGGTGTTGGCCATGCTCGGCTGCGTGAAAAGGCCGCAGATGCTCGGGATCCCCCGGGAGGGGGGGCCGCCGGCCAGCGGGTGGTTCTCACGCACCGGCTTGGTGAGTCCGGCGCCCACGGCCGCGCAGGTGGTGACCGGCGCGGCGAGGTTGATCGCCGATGGCTACAGCCACGTGGTGCTGCACCCGGAGCACCTCAAGAACCAGAGGGTGGGCTGCTTGTCGGGGTTGTTGGCGACGGTGGCCACGGGGGAGGGGGAGTGGTGGGGGATGGGGAAGGTGAGGTAGCCGCCGATCCGCGCGCTCGGCGAACCTCGCGCCCGGATCGGCGGTCTCTTTGCACCGTTCCTACCGGTGGAATGCGACGGTCCGGCGAAGACGCCGGGCCCGCCGCCTTCCACCTGGAACGGTGCGGTTCGGGGCCAGCCCGGCTCCGAGTCACGTCCTTCCAGGGACTTGTGGCCGTTCTGATTGTGTAGCGCTCGGGCTGGCCCGCCGATCCGCGCGCTCGGCGAACCTCGCGCCCGGATCGGCGGTCTCTTTGCACCGTTCCTACCGGTGGAATGCGACGGTCCGGCGAA
>CANKNP010000156.1 GCA_947483545.1 Deltaproteobacteria bacterium
CCCACGTATCACCCCCCACGTATCACCCGCCACCGACACGTATCACAGGCCACGTATCACACGCCAAGCTGACCTCGCAGGGACCGCGTGCATCAAGAGAAGTGTATCACAGCACCTGTATCGCCCGTTGGCGTCATGTGTCATGTGTCACTTGCTGCGAAGTGGGCGACCTCCCCCAGCGGATGAGAACGGGCGTTTCACGGCCGGGTTGGACCTGCTTGGATGGCACGAAGCCCGCCCGCGTTAGTAGGGTCGAACGCCCGGAGAGCGCGTGATTCGGCCTGTCGTGTTGTACTTGTTGGCCTGCACCGGGCCGGAGGACACTGCAGTGGACACCGGTCCAAGCCTTGCCGCGGTGGTTGAAGCTTGGGCGGGGAAGTGCATGACCGTGCGGGAGGCCAACCCGTGGGACATGGACCTGTGGCTTGGGTTCACATCCGTGGATCCGGATTCGCTCGTGGCCCTGCTCTGCCGGGATTCACTGGACCCCTGCGAGGGCTCGGTGTTTACCGGGACAGCCGCGGGGGACAGCGTCTCGCTCTCCGGCAATGCCGACATGTACGGGGGCGGCTGGAACTTTTCCGGGACGATCGACGGCGATGCGATGACGTTCGGGATCTACAGTGGCGGCGCGGGGTCCGGCAACGACGAGTGCGCCGGGACGCTCACACGGGCGGACTGAGATGGGCGACAACGAACCCTGGTGGACCGCGATGGCGATGCTCCTGGGATCAGCCCTTCTGCTCTTTGTCGCGCCTGTGCCGATCCTCGGGGTGGTGGCCTTGGCGGGGGCCAGCGGCGAACCCGGGTTGGTGGTCGGCTCGTCGGTGTGCTGCCTCGGGGTATTCGGGCCGCTATGGTGTGCGGCGGTCGGCCTCGCGATCGTGCGCTCGAACGGACATCAGATGAAGAAGATGGACGCGCTGCTCACCCCGCTGGGGCTCGTCTGTCGCCCGGCGAGCCAGGGACGGTGCGGGGAGGGCGTGGTGGGCGGGAGACCCGTGTTGGTGCGGATCGGGTACGTCGGCTACCGGGTGAAGTGCTTGGATGTAGGGGTGGAGCTGCTTGAGCCGACCGACCGGGTCCTGAGCTTTTTTCAAGCCGTAGGCGGGCGGCCAGCGATGCGAACGGAAGGGCGGGACGCGGCGTGGGGCTTGGAGCTCGCGGAGGATCCGGAGGCGCAGCGGGCGTTGGTGGCGCTGCTCTACGGATTGCCGGCGCTGGGGGTCGATGTGCAGGTGGGGCCGACGGGTTGGGGCTTTCACTACCGGTCGTCACCGTTTGGGGGGATCACACTCGGGGAAATGAGCCCGGGGCAGGTGGAGGGTTGGATTCGGGAGTTGGGGGTCGTGGCGGATCGGGCGCGGGGGTAGGCGTCAGCGCGCTAGTTCCTCCAGCAGCTCCTTGACCATGTCGCGCTCATACACGCCGGTGATCGCGTCCCACAGCTCAAAGTCAACCGACGCGCCGGGGGCGGCTTCGACATCGACCAACCTTGGTACGGCCCGCGCGTAGACGTCGAGCTTGCCGGTGTCGTTGATCCATCCCCAGACGTAGAGGGCCGACGTGATGCGCTCGTCGATACGCACCTTGAAATACGTGAAGTTCAGATCGCGGTGACCGACCCGAGCCGCGGTCTCCGTTCGGAAGTAGAACGAGGCGCTCTTCGGAGTGGCGCCGAATTCCACCACCGCTTCGGCCGCGAGCGGGTTGGTCCGATCGATGGCCTTGTAAGCCTTGAAGTCGTTGTCGCTGAATGCCTGCCACTCCGCCTCACAGATGGCGCGCTGTGCGTCCCACTTTTCCTGGGCCTGCGGTGCGAGCTTGAAGCTTGCTGCTTCTCCGGTGGTCGCCACCGTGCCACGGCCCTCCTGGCGCGCGATGAAGCTCCGAACCTGCTCGGACGCAGCCTCCGCCGACTTGTCGAGGTGGGCGAACCGCGCGGCGGGCGCGAGGTGGGAGTCGCTTGAGTACTTGAAGTCCGCCCTCGAGAAGCGGGCGGCGTGGGCGCTGGTGCTCACTGCGAGCAGGGAGACCAGGCAGAGGAGGCGGGGGAAGGCGGACATGGGCGCTCCTGAAAGGGTCGTGGTAACCTGCCAGCGATGCCCGCTGGAACGCCACCATTGCTCCCGAGGCCCCGGCCGGCGACCCGGCTGGCTGCGTGGGCGGGGCCCGCTCTGTTCGCCGGGCTGTTCACTGTCGGCGCCATCGCCTGCCGGGACACCCGGGTCGAGTTGGGCCCCGCCCCGCGGTTGCCCGAGGAGGGCAGCGACAACGACAGCGACTCCGCCCCAAACGTGGCCTGCCCGACACCCACCTCTGCCGATCTCACCTTTCGGCTGGAGGCCCGGGACGACGAAGGGCCGTGCAGCGTCTGTTCCGGATCCGGCATGGAGCTTGCGGTGGTGGTGGCGAACCCCTGCGATGTCTCGTTGCCGCTCGAAACGACTCAGCGCCGTTTGTACAGCTCCTACTCCTACGTGCACACGGGAACGGGCGACAGCGCCCAGGCGTCCGGAGGGCACGGAGGGGCGACGAGCTGGGAGGTGCCTGCGCACGGGCAAGTTGAGGATCTGATCACGATGATGACCCCGACGGACCCCGGCGTATGGCGGGCTGAGGTAAGGTTCACGGATGATGCGGAGACAGAGCGGGGGTTGAGGTTCACCGTCGAGTAGCTCCCGGACCTCCGCGGCCCCGGCGTCGGGCGACGTTGTAGCCGCGGCGCTAGTAGCGTTCGGGGAGATGCAATTCTCCCCATTCGCCGACTGCTCTGGACCAGCCATGCCGCGTCGCCCGGTGCAGGTGGCCGCGACCCCCTTCGGGTGCGCTTCAAGAAGGGTCGCGCAAAGCCGCCGAGCCGCCAAGGAAGAGGACGGCGTAGGCAACGCATGGGCGCCGGACACGCCACGTTGCACGACAATCACGCCCCTCCCGTTCTCGATGTTCTCTCTCCCCTCTGTCACTTTGCGCCTTTGCGGCTTTGCGCGACCTATGCGGGCTTCCGACGGCGCCGCGGTCGAGCGATCCGCCGCGAAAACCGACAAACGCCGAACGCTGCTAGATGACCTCGGCTGAAGTGGAACCGCTATCCGGCCTCGCGCGACGGCTCGCCCGCCGTGGAGCGCAGATCCAGGACCGACCGACCGCACCGCGCGCCGTACCGGTGTCGACGCCGGGCACCGTCGCGGCTCCGACCGGAGATGGCCACCACAGAGCGCACGGAGTGCACGGAGGGAGGAGGGAGGGGAGGTCAGACGGGGGAATGCCCAACGAACCTCTTGATTCCGTCCTTCAACAGGGGGACGTTGAAGTTCAGCAGCAGCGCGACCGGCAGCTCCGACAGCTTCAGGTAGGTGAGGACCTGTGCCTCATGGACGGGCAGGATGCGCTCCACGGCCTTGATCTCGACGATGACCTCGCCCTCGACGACCAGATCGAGTCGGTAGCCGCAGTCGATGCGAACGCCGCGGTACACGACGGGGAGGGCGGTCTGGCGGACGATCGCCAAGCCGCAAGTTCGAACGCGAGGCACGCCTCGTACGCGGACTCGAGGAGCCCGGGTCCCAGCGCCCGATGGACGGCAATTGCAGCGCCGAGGATCTGCTCGGTGATGTCGACCGCTATCCCGTTCATCCAGAGTTTCTCGCTGGTGGATGTCCGCCAGCTAACGCGCCGACCCGAGCATTCCCATCGCATCCTGCTCCTCCCCCCTCCGTGTTCTCCGTGTCCTCTGTGGTGGCCCTCCGGCGGCCGCGACGTGCGCCAGGACAGCTATCCCGCCCTCAGCGGCGTACCGGCGTAGGTCCAACGAAACGGTTTGGCGAGCACAGCGTTGAAGTAGGCGATGAACTTTCGGATCCGCTGTTCGAGTTCGTCCAGCGATGCAAACGAGGCGCGGGCCAGAACTCGGCGCGCCAAGATGCAGCCCCAGACTGCACCAAGACGCTTGACTCGTCAAGATCGATGCTTCATTTCAGCCGAGGTCATCTAGCGCAACGCTCCCGACGGACATGCCGCGACACAGGCCGGCCCGGGGAGATCGAGCGGCCCGCAGTTGTCGCACTTCACGGCGATGTTGAGCGCCGTCACACGCCGGATGGCCTTGTAGGGGCACGCGGCGATGCAGTGACCACATCCGGTGCAGCGCGACTCCAGGAGCTCAACGCGCCCATCTCGGAACCGCAGGAGGGCGTTGACGGGGCACACCGCGATGCAGGGGCTGTCGGCACAGTTCGAACAAACATCGAGGTGGGGAACGTCTGCGATCACGCGGATCGCGAGGCGGCGTCGCTCGAGGACCACGGGGTCGTCGGGGGAGAGGTTGGGGGGGAGCTCGGGGTAGCGAACCGTGACGCAGGCGACCTCGCACGCGCCGCAGGCGGTACATGCGGAGGGATCCAGTGTCGGATGGGTGACCACGCGTTCGGGTAACCGCCGCAGCCACCAGCCGGATAAGTGCCGCCGCGATGCCCTCCAGAGAGCCCCACCCCGGTACCCGCGGTTTCATCATCCCCATCGGCGGCGCCGAGGACAAGATGGCGGACCGCCGCATCCTCAAGCGCTTTGTGGAGCTGTGCGGCGGGCGGGATGCGCCCATCGTGGTGGTGCCGACCGCGAGCGAGGACGACAACACCGGCCAACGCTACATTGATGTGTTTGATCGCGTCGAGTCCGGCGCGGTCCGCATCGTGGACATCCGCACCCGCAAGGAGGCTGAGGGCCTCGCCGGGATCGCAGCACTGGAAGGGGCGGCAGGGGTGTTTTTCACCGGCGGAAACCAGCTCAGGCTGACCACCATCCTCGGGGGCACCAACTTCGCGCAAGCGGTCCGGAAGGCCAACGCCCGGGGCGTCCACATCGCGGGGACATCGGCGGGCGCGTCGTTTGTGAGCGGCCACATGATCGCCTACGGCAAAGAGGGGGGTACGCCCAAGGCAGGGTTGGTCACGCTGGCCCCGGGGCTCGGGCTGACCAACCGCGTGGTCATTGACCAGCACTTCCGCGAGCGGGACCGAATCGGCCGACTGTTGACGGCGATCGCCTATAATCCGTACGCCATCGGCCTCGGGGTAGATGAGGACACCGCCGCGTTCCTGGGTCCGAACAACGTGTTTGAGGTGGTCGGGAAGGGCGGCATCACAGTCGTGGATGCGAACGACTTGGAGTCGTCGAGCATGGCGCGGGCTGCGGAGGGGCACGCGGTGGAACTTGTAGGGGTGAAGCTGCACATTTTGGTGAGCGGGTCGCGGTTTGATTTGCTCAAGCGCAAGGTCGTGCGAACGTAGGCTGGAGCCCATAGGCCATAGGCTGAACGCAGGGTTCGCCCGAATTCCGAAGGTTCTTCCCTTCTCCCCTTCGGGCAGAAGGTGGCGGGTACTCCCGCCGGATGAGGGGTTTTCAACGTGCCCGCGGATCCCGACACTCCCGTTCCCCCTCCCGCCTCCAGCCTCCAGCCTCCAGCCTCCGGTATCCGCACCCGCGGACCTCCTGAAGGACTTCGGGTGTCTCCCCATTCAGCGTTAGCTTCCCATGGCCCGGAGTCCCGATGCGCTTGATCCGATCCTTCCTGCTCGCCGCCCTCGGGCTTGCCCTCTCCTCAGGTCCTGTGTTTGCGGCGAAGGCCGCCCCAGACTTCTCGCTGCGGGACCTGACGAACCAGACCCAGACGCTCTCGCAGTACAGCGGCAAGGTCGTGCTCCTCAACTTCTGGGCGACATGGTGTGGGCCGTGTAAGGTGGAGATGCCCCATCTCGTCGCGATGTACGCCGAGCTTGCGCCGCAGGGACTTGTCATCCTGGGCATCTCGGCCGATGACGCCCGGTCGGCTTCCGCCGTGAAGCCGATGGCGATGAGCCTCGGGCTGACGTACCCGGTGCTCCAGGACAAGGACAGCGCGGTGGTGAGCCAGTACAACCCATCGAAGACGCTGCCGTACAACGTGCTCGTGGACCGCTCTGGCAACATCTCGTCGGTGTTCTCGGGCTACAACCCGGGCGACGAGGTGAAGGTGAAAGAGGCGGTAGTGGCACTGCTGGCTGCATCGTCGCCGTGAGCGCGCTTCTGGCGCTGTGTGGCCTGGGGTGGGCGGAGGACGACCCGCTGGGCGGTGCGCCTGCTGAGCCGGTGGAGGAGGCCGCGCCCAAGAAGGGCTTGACGCTCGCGGGGGGCGGCATCAGCGGGACCGAAGACCTGCGGGTGCGGTACTACCGTTCGGCCGAGAAGCTGGAGAACTTCGAGGACCGCAGCATCCTCGACTACGTGGAAGCCGTGAACCGCCTGGATTTGACCGGCGGGAACAACCACCTGACGCTGTCGTTGTCCGGCGCCGCAGTGGCGCTGTTCGGGAACCGCTACATCCTCGATGGCGAGCTGATCCACGAGCGTGCGCTCTACTCGGATCTGACGTCGCCGTTCGATGATGCCCTGTTTCAGTTGGAGAAGGTGAGCGTGCTCGGCCGGGCGAAGGTCGGTACGCTCACGCTGGGGGACTCGTACGCCTCCTACGGGCGCGGCATCGCCGTGAACCTGAACAAGAACACGGACATCGATCTCGACACGTCGATGCGGGGCGTGACGGGGATGGTGCATGTGGGCCAAGCCGATCTGACCGGGTTCACGGGGGTCACCAACCCTCAACAAATCGCATTGGAGAACCCAAACACGGGGTTGCACGTCGGCAGGGCGCATGTGGTCAGCGGCGCACGGGCGGACATCTACGGCTTGGGCCCGATAAACCTCGGCGCGCACGGCGTGATGTACCAGTTCAGTCGGACAGCCGACCCGACGTTCAATTCGCTGGCGACCTACGCCAACCCCGTGGACGCCGTGATCGCTGGCGCCTCGGTCGAGGCGATGGGCATCGCCG
Organism: Deltaproteobacteria bacterium; assembly: GCA_947483545.1. The sequence goes on from CANKNP010000156.1 coordinate 6,869, forward strand.
GAATCGACTGGTTCGTCGAAGCGGACTGGTTCGAGTACCTCGCCTCGGATTTGGTGGCGCCCAACGGGTACGAGATCTACGCGTCCGGATCGGCCTACCCGGGCCTCGCGACCGTGCTGGTAGAGGCCAAGCGCCAGGTGAACACCGAGGTGATCAACACGTTCGCCAGCGCGGACAACTACGAGCTTAGCAGCGGTCCCACGCTCGAGTACGAGCGGGTGATCACCGAGGACAGCGCGGCGGCGCTCAATTCGAACGACCTGACCGGAGGCAGGGCGCGGGTGGATCTGCGGCTCGGGAAGGAGATGACCACGTTCACGCCGTACCTCTCGGAGGCGGTGTTCTACGACGCGGATCTCGGCGGGCTTCACTTCAACGTGACGCCCGAGGTCATCACGCACACCGTCGCGGGCGTGACATGGGTGAAGGGCGAAGCGCACTTGCTGCTCAATGCCGGCTTCCGGTTGGATGTGCGGCAGCCGGATCTGGACCCCGAAGGCTCAGAGTTGTCTGTCCCCGAGGGGGGCGTGGACCAGGGCGCGGATCGGCTGATTCACGGGGATGTGAGCCTCACGTTGCCGATCGCTGGGCCGGTGTCGGTCGAGCTCGCTCCGGCGGTCCAGAGCTTCCACTGGGGGGTGAACCCTCAACAGCAGGCGGATTACCTGGACTTCTCGGGTGCCCTTGCCGTGAAGATCGGCGCCCCCTGGGCGATCATCCTCTACAACGACTACTCCTCCAACCCCCTCGTCCGCTCGACCGGCAACCTGGGCGAGGATGTGTACGGAGCGGTCGAACTGCAGTGGAAGCCGACCAGCGCGATGACACTGAAGGCGTTCTATGGCGCCTACCGCGCGGGAATTCGGTGCGCAGGCGGCCAATGTCGGTCGTTGCCGGGGTTTGACGGCGCGAGGGTGAGCGCGACGGCGTCGTTCTGACAAGCACGGCCGCGCGCCGTGCGATACTTGTGCGATTCGGAGTCCCAACCCTTGCTCACCTCGTTCCTCCTGCTCACCGGCTGCTCCATCATTCAAGGGCTGCTCGGCGATTCCAAGAAGACCGTCGCCGACGCGGACGCATTGTTGAAGGCCGGCGATCTCGCAGGCGCCACCGCGCTCTACGACGGCGCGCTGGCCAAGACTCCGGCGGACGTGGACCTCGCCGTGGGCGCAGCCTACGGGCACATGCTGATGGGCGAAGCGCCCAAGGCCGACGAGATCCTGGCGGCATCCGAGGCTGGGGCGGGCCCTCGGCTCGGGGAAGTGAAGCTTCGCCGCGCGCTGTTGGCGATGAAGAGCGGGGACCTGGACAAGGTGAAAGAGTTCGCGACGGCCTCCGGGCTGCCCGCAGGCAAGCTCCTCGCTGCCGAGGTCAACCTCGCGGATGGCGACCGGGACGCTGCGAAGGCGCTCCTGGAGGAGATCAAGGGCACGCCTGGGGATCTGGGCGCGACGGCGACCGCCTACCTGCAGTTGATGAACGACGCGAACGCGCTGGTCGGCGGGCTGTCGGAGGCCCAGGCGCTCTGGGCCCTCGGGCAGCGGAAGATCGCGGTCCGGTCGGTGGAAGATCTGGTGAAGGCCTACGCAGAGACGCGGGAGGACGGCCCGGATCAGCTCCTGCTCTGGGCGGGGCGCGCGGCCTCTGTTGGGGAGACGGACATCTCGACGAACTTGCTGGATGCGATCACCGTGTCGCCCCCGGGCCAGGCCTGGCGGGTGCAGGCCACGCGGGCGATCAACGCCTGTGCCGCTGGCGATGGCGCGACCTGTACGCGGATCCTGGAGATGATCAAGCCAGTGGCCCCCGCGGATGGATACCTCGACGCGCGGACGACGGCCGCGGCGCTCATCGCCCCGAAGGACGGGGCGACGGCAAAGGCGCTGTTGGAGGGCTACGGCGGGGACGCTGCGGCCCGCGCGATGGCTGAATCGGGGGATTCCGCGGGGGCGGTGAATGTTGCGACGGATCCCGTGTTCAAGAAGCAGCTCGGAGGTTGACCGTGTCCATGCTCCTCACTGCTTTTGTGTCCATCCTGCTCTCGACTGTGCCCGAGGCCTCCGCCAAGGGCGAGGAGGAGGGCGTGCCGGTGCGTGTCGTGGTCAAAGACGATGCGAAGGCGCCGATCCCGACGGCGGTCGTTCGCCACCCCCAGGAGGCTGATCGCCACCGCGTGAACGCCGTGGACGGATCCTGGGAGGCCAGCGTGCTGTACATGCCTGACGGTAGCGAGCTCCGGTTCACGGCAGGAATGACGTTGAACTTGGAGATCTCCGCTCCCGGCTACACCACGCAGGTGTTGACCTACCAGGTCCGTAAGCGCCGCAACTTGATCGACGTTGTGCTCCCGAAGATCGAGACCGACGACTCCCAGATCGAGGAGCCCACCATCAGCTTCGGCCGCGACGAGCCGAGGGAGTGACCATGCGCACCACGTCCATGACCCTGCTCGTCGGCTTCGGCCTGCTCGCCTACGTGCTGCCCGCTGTGGCCGGCGGCTGGCAGTCCTTCGCGACGGCGTTCCCGATCGCAGCCTGCCAGGATGGCTGGTCCGCATGCATCACGGCCGGTGGGGCGGTCGGCCCCGGCATGTTGCACGACACCGCCGGGCGCCCGATCCCGTCCGACGGTCGCCTCGGGTGGTTCGACCTCCAGCCGACGGCCTCCTTCTCCCCGTTCGTCGGCTTGTCCGCGTACAGTGGGCCCGCTGGCGGCACGGTTGTGGCCGCCCCTCCCCCCGTTCAGCAGGTGGCCCGCGTCGAGTCCCCGGCGGAGCGTCCGCCACCGAGCCAGGATCTCTCGGTCCGCACCCAGCCCTCGCAGCAGCCCGTCTCGCAGCCTGTGGCGCAGCCGGTGTCCCAGCCGCTCGGGACCCAGCCAACCGCCCAGCAACCGGGGCCGTCCAGCATGCGGCCGACGTCCCAGCCGGCGGGAACCCAGCCGACCATGCAGCCCGTGAGCTCTCAGCCCACCGCACAGCCGACTGCTCAGCCGACCGCACAGCCCCAACCTGTGAGCATCGCCCCGACCCCGACCCCGGCCCCCGTCGCGTCGCTGAACCCGACCGCCGCGACGACGAGCAGCGACTGCACGGATCTCGTGGCGTTGGAGCCCGCGTCCATGATGGGATCCCTGACCACGGGCCAGACCAAGTGCCTCGAGGGGCGGCTCAACACCGAGACGCAGCAGACCACCAAGGCGAAGGTCTCGCTGGTGCTCATCAACAACGCGGATGGCAAAGGCGACAAGGCGGAGTGGGAGCGGCTCGTCAAGCGCCACCTCGAGGATATCGACCGCTCCGACCCCGACATCTGCTACAAGTACTCGCTCCAGCTCTCCCGCGGCGGCGCGGGCCGGGCGTCGAGCGTGATCCGCTGGGCCGACTACTCGCTGGAGAACAAGTCGAAGTGGACAGGCACCACGTACAAGTCGCGCGTCTTCGCTCTGTACCGGCTCAAGACCGAGGCGGCGAACAAGCTGTGGCAGGACGCCGAGGCGACCTACACGACCGAGCACACGGATGAGAACGAGGCCAAGAGCGCCAAATACCGTGGCATGACCAAGGACTTCGCCCGCGAGTGGCTCGACTACGCCAAGGCCAGCACCCAGGACACCAAGTCGGCGATGCAGTACTGCGTGTCGGCAGCAGGTACAACCGCATTCTGTGAGGGGTAGGTGATCTGGACGCTCCTCTTCGCGTGCAGCGGAGAGCCTACCGACGCCGCAGTGGCGGCGCCCGCGGCGCCCGGCAGCGCCGTTCCCACGCCGCTTTTGGAGCAGACGTGGCAGGTGCGTCTGGCGCCGGACAGCGCGCGCGCCGGGTTCGAGGGGCGTGCAAGCTGGACGGCCTACTTCAACGGGGATCGCAAGGCGGCGTTGGAGGCGATGGCGGCGGAGAGCGATCCTGCCGGGCTTGCTAGGATGCACGCGGAGTTCTCCGCGATGTACCGCGAGGCCGCGATGGTAGCGGCCCAGAGCCTTCGCCAGGTCTATGGGGTGGACGGCCAGGCGACGGACCCCGCGGAGGTCGCTTTCCTCCTCGGCCAGGCGGGCCTGCTTTTGGGGGACGATGCGCTCCGGAAGCGGCTCGGCGAGTCCAGCGGATCCAAGGTGCCGGGACTCGCGGATCGGGAGGCGGCGCTGGTTGGCTGGTTGTCCGCGGACGTTTGGCCGTCCTTCGGGCTCGTGACCTGTCCGATGAGCGGCTTTCCCGGGGTTCCCCAGGCCGAGTTGGCCCCCGGCCAGGCGCCCGGCCTCGGCGCCGGTCCCCACTACCTGCTTCCCGAGCGCACCCCTGAGAAGCTCGCCGTGGACGCCGTGGACCTGCTCTCCATCTGGGCCCTCGCGCTCTCCCACCATCGCGCGGCGCTCGTGGCCACGGGTGTCGCGCCCGACGGCGGCGCCATCGCCATCATCGACGCCCACACCGCCCCCTTCGAGCGCTCCTTGACCTGGCGCGAGCGCGCGGGCATTGCATCCAACCCCGACATGATCCTCGAGGTCTCGCCCTCCGTCACCATCACGGATGCTTCGCTGTTCCTCGGCCCCTACAGCACCCCCGCGGATCTCCTGCTCGCCGCCTCGTTGCGCACCGCCCCCGAGACCACCGCCGAGACCCTCGCCGCCCACGTCTCCGACAGCCCCTACGCCGCGATGATCCAGTCCTGCACCTCCCCCCCCGCCCCCGCCGCCCCCACCGCGGACGGTGCGATTCCCAGCGTGCCCTCCG
>CANKNP010000157.1 GCA_947483545.1 Deltaproteobacteria bacterium
CGATGTCGAGCCCGATCTCGATGTCCGAGGCCTTCGGCACGACCATGGTCGCGGCCGCTGTGGGGGTCGGCGCGGCCTGATCCGCCGCGAGATCACACAGGCACTGGTCCGACTCGTGGCCCACCGCCGAGACGATCGGCACGGGGCTCGCGGCCACCGCCCGAACCAGGACCTCCTCGTTGAACGCGAACAAATCCTCCGCCGAACCCCCGCCCCGGCCAACGATGATGACGTCCACGCGCGGATCCTTGCCCAGCCACCGCACCGCGCGGGCGACGTCTGCGGCCGCCCCCTCCCCCTGGACCTTGCAATACGCCAGAAGCACGCTCACCGGGTACCGATCCCCGAGGATCCGCAGCAGGTCGGCCAGCGCCGCGCTGTCCCGACCCGTGGCGATGCCGACCCAGCGCGGAAAGGGTGGGAGCGGCCTGCGCTTACCAGGATCAAACAGCCCTTCTTTGCCCAACTTCGCGCGTAGCTCGGCGAGCCGCTGCGCCAGATCCCCCTCGCCCGTTCGCTCGATCCGCTGCACGATGAACGCGTACGTCCCCCGCACGGCATAGCCCTCAATACCACCGTGCAAGCGCACCTTCTCGCCAATCCGTGGGGGTGCCTTCACCCGCTGGGTCGCGGTCTTCCACATGGTGCACGAGAGCGTGCTCCCGGGGTCCTTGAGCGTGAAGTACCAGTGGCCAGACGCGTGGTTTCGGAACTCGCTGACCTCGCCCTCCACCACGCGCGATCCGAACACGTCCTTCAAACACTCGGCGATGTACCCGTTCAGTTCGCTGACGGTATGCACCTTCACGTCACCCATGAGCGCCTCCAGACGAGCGACAGCGCCGTCATGATCCCCAGCAGAACCCCCGCGGGGACGAGGAGCCGCCCGGGCGTACCCGCATCGAAGGTGAAAATCACGGTGTGCTCCCCATCGGGGACGTCCACCGCGCGAAAGAGCAGGTCTGCCCGCCAGATAGGGACCTCCGCACCGTCCACCGTCGCGACCCAGCCGGGGTACCAGGAGTCCGCCAGCACGAGCGTGCCCGGGCCCTCCGCGGTGATCTCGACACGTTGATCGGCGTACGTTGTGATCTCGGCCTCGCCGGGGTTCCCACAACCATCCGCCACCGCGCCCTCCAACACCACGGTCTCCCGGGGGTTCGTCGCCCGGACCTTGTCGAAGACCACGTTGGCGACCGCCTCTTCGGGCCCGTCCGCCACCCTAATGTGGCAGGGCACCATCCTCGCGCGGGGCAGCGTCGCGTCGTCGAGGCCGACCTGGACATCCCCCTGGCGGTAGAGCGGCACGCCGGTGATCGGCCAGGTGCTGACCACCCATTTGACCGCCATGCGCCGCGCGACGTCGATGTTCTCGGCGTACCGCTGCACCTTGATGGCACCGCGCTCGCCCACATCCATCCCGGCGATGCCGAGCATCGCGTCGTTGCGGAGGATCAGCAGGGGGCTCGGGATGAGCACCTCGTTGCTGCCCCAGAGCAGGTTCAAGCTCGCGGTTCCGACCTGGGTGTCCATGGTCGGAAGCACGCGGCGGTCGAGGATCGCGGTTCGGTAGCCGCCCGGCTCAGTCATCTCCTCCGACAACCACACCGGGCGTTCGCGGGTCTCGACCTCGGGGACGGTCGGGTGATAGTTGTGCCCGAACGCCCATAGATCGAGGACAACCAGGGCGATGAGCCCCTTGGGCCGGCGGAGCAACAGGCCCGTTGCGAGCAGGAACAGCACGGGGGTCCAGATCCGATCGGAGGTGAGCGAGGTCGTGCGCCAGAGCTCGTCGAAGATCTGGTCCACCTTGTCCGGCACCTCAGGCGCGGGGATGACCTCGGGGGGGGCGAGCGCCGCGGTGTGCAACGCGTCGAGCGGCGGCATCGGCGGAAGCTCGGCTTTGGCGAGGTAGCGCGCGGTCAATGCGGCCCGGAGCGGGGCTTCTGCGCCGCGGAGGGCAAACCCGCCGCCGACCAATCCAAGGAAGAGGGCCCACGCGCCGTAGCGGGCGGCCCAGGCGGGAAAAGCGAGGTTGCGGGCGAGCCGCACGTGCTCCAGGCCGTGCGCGGCCAAGACAGCCAGACCGAGGGTGAACCAGATCGAGAAACGCACGGGGAAGCGGAAATAGCCGAAGCCGGGGAGCTGGCGAACCAGCCACCAAAGGGGCGAGCCGATCATCAGGACCATCGCGACGCCGGCGATCACCGCCCATACCCGCTCCCGACGCACCCCCAGAACCGCCAACACCACGACGGGAAAACCTAGGTAAAAGCACATCTCCCAGGCATCCTCGCCCTGACCCCAATAGCTCTGGCCCCGATGGTAGTAGGTCTGCTGGACATCCACCGGGCGGTCAAACCCGAACAGCGCCGGCAGGACGAAGTTGAAGACCTCCAGGATCGGCAGCTTGCCGATGTTCGCGAACGCCGCGTTGACCCCGCCATCGCGGATGGAGAACCGGGAGAGCTCCAACGACGCGACGAGCTGTGGCGAGGCGACGAGCGCACCGAGCCCGGCCGACAGGCCCCACGGAACCAGGAACCGCAAGGGGCGCTGCGTGCCCAGCGCCCAACGTGCTGCGTCCAACGCGCATAGCAGCCCACCGAAGGCCGCCGCCTGGGGATGTCCAGCGAGGCCCATCATGCCGATGGCGACCGCAACGACGGGGAAGCGAAGGGAGCGGGCACCCCAGAGCGCGACGCCCAGCCACGCCAGCGCGTTCTGCATCCCGAGGTAGAGCGTATGCGAGATCATCAGCCCAGAGAACGCCCAGATCGCGCCGCCGGCGAAAGCAGCGAGCGGAGGTAGGGGCCCAGCGGTCGCCCCACGCCCGTTCGGAGTCGGGGTCCGCAGGTACAAGTAGAGCCCGAGCGCGGCCAAAACCTCGTGCCCGAGCACGCTCCAGTTCAGCGCCAGACCGCTCGGGAGCAGCGTGAACAACAGCATCGTCGGGGGGTAGAGGAACCCGCCCTCGCCCTCCGCGAGCAAGGGAAAGCCGTTGGCCGACTGACTCGACCACCAGGGCACGATGCCTTGGGACCACTGCTCCGCCGCCCAGACGCGCCAGGGGTAATGGTGGTGCCGCAGGTCGTGATGCCAGAACACGCCCTCGCCCGTGGCGGCCTCTGGCGAGAAGATCACCGCGAGCGCCAGGAAGCCGAGCACGGCGAGCGCCGTGTCTGAAAAGCGCGGCCCTTCACGCACGCCGCACCGCCATGACCACGAACTTCAAGAACGTGCCCTCTGGAAAGTGCGTTGCGGAAGGAAAATCAGGTGCTTGACCCCCATGGTAGAGAACCTGCGCGAGCCCTCCGGCTTTGCGTACCCCATCGACCAGCGCACCTTGAAACTGCCGGGGGCTGACCGACCCGAGATTCGAGCTCGCGATGACCCAACCGCCCGGCGCGCAGACCCGAACCGCCGCCGACACCAGCCGCGCGTAGTCCTGCTCCCCCGACCAATCCCCCGCCGCCGAGTGCGAGTGCCCCGGCGGGTCGAGGACGATCCGGTCGAACACCCGCCCCTGGCGCCGGAGCCGATCCAGGACCTTGAGCGCGTCCTCTTCCAAACGTTCGTGCTTCTCCGCAGCCAGTTGGTTGAGCGCGAGGTTTTCATCCAGGCGGTCCAGCGCCGGCTTCCCGAGATCCACGCTCGTCACGCTCACAGCCCCGTGGTGCAGCGCGTGTACCGAGAACGCCCCGGTGTAACAGAACAAGTTGAGCACCCGTGCGCCCGCGTAGTGGCGCGCGAGCCAGCGGCGGTTCTCGCGCTGGTCCGGGAACAGGCCAATGTCCTTCTTCGAGGCGGGCTCCACAACGTAGGCGAGGCCATCCTCGTAGACGGTCGAGGCGCCCGGCGACTGGCCGTACAGGCACCCCGGCGGAGCGGGCCAGACGCGCCCGTCCCGCGTGTCGGGACGCCAGCCAGCGTGAACGCTCTGAACCCCGGGGATCCGCTCCCGGACGCCCTCGATGAGCATCGGGAGGAGTCGGCAGAGGCTGGGGGTATCCAAGCTCACGACGACGTGATCGCCCCAGACGTCGATCCGAATGCCTGGCAGGTCGTCGTTCTCGCCGTTGACCCAGCGCCAGCAGGTGGTTGCCTCGCTGGATCCAGGGGCGAGACCCAGCGCGGCGCGAAGGTCCCAGGCGGTGTTCAAGCGGGCGAGGATCAAGGCGGAATCGATGTTCCCGGGGTCTGTCCGGTAACGGCGCGCGCGGATCCAGCCCTCGTCCGCGATGGCGACGCCGAGGTCATCCCCCGCAGGGGATTGCAGGCGTACGACGGCGCCGATCGCGGCGGTGCCGGCCGTCACCTCCGCAGGGTAGACCCAGGGAAAGCCTTGACGCAGCCACCTCTCGCTGTAGCCATTGACGACAAATACGCCCGGAGATCGGGGTAATTCCACCCGGCGTTCGGGGGACGGGGCCGGAGCCGGGTTCGGGCGCTTGGGGCGCTGCACTAGATGACCTCGGCGGAGATCTTGGCCACCGCCGTGCGTCCGAAGCGTGCGCAGATCTTCGCGGACGGATGAGGGCTGTTCAATATCCCCAGGGAGCCCTCATCCGCCGCCGAGTACGGCGGCACCTTCTCCCGGAGGGAGAAGGGAAGAACCCGAGCACCGGCTGGGAGCATCGGCGCACCCCTCGGCGGGAGTACCCGCCGAAGCCGGGACCCGGCTCGGGTGCGGTTGGGCATCGGCTGCGGGGGGCAAGCCCCCCCTTCCGAGGGTGACCGTTCGCGGCGGTGGGGTGGCGAGGAACTTCGGGGCGTGAGCACTAGATGACCTCCTGGAGCTTCAATGTGCAAGTTCCGAGTTGTTGTCACGTCCGCCAAGGCAATTTACTCTGGCTCCACGACCTCGATCCTCGAGATCCCCGCCTCTTTGAGCCCCGCCTCGATCTTCGCCTTGTCGCCGACGAGCATGAACAGCGCATTCTTCACGTCGTACGCGGCCATCTCTGCCTTCACCTGCTCGGCGGTGACCGCCTGCATGGCGCCGAGATCAAGCGCGAGCTGGTTCTCCCCGAACCCGCCGGCCTGGTACGCGGCGAACGCGTCCGCAGCCCCCGCGCAGCTCTCCATCGCCTCGACTTGGTCCTGCTTGAACGCGCCCTTTGCCTTGCCAAGCTCCTCGGGCGTGATGCCCGCCTGGATGGACTTCAGCTCGCCCAGCAAGTCCGCCATGGCCGGACCGGTCACGTCCGTGCGGATCCGCGAGAAGACGACGGCCGTGCCGTCCGCGTTGCGCGGCTGGGTCCGCGCCTTCGCGCCGTAGGTGTAGCCCTTCTTTTCCCGCAGCAGGGCGTTCAACCGTGACGTGAAGGTGCCTCCCAAGACGATCGTGCCGGCCCTCAGCGCCGAGAGCTCAGGCGCCCCTGCGGTCCGTCCTGGAAAGGTGACGTAGAACATCGTCTGCGCCGCTCCGGGCGTGTCGATGAGGTAGAGCGGACGGTCCTTTTCGGCGGGAGCGGGCTTGGCCTCCACGTTAGCGGCCTTGCCCTGCTTCCAGCCGTTCCCCAGCGCCCCCTCCAAGGTACTCTGCGCTTCAATCCTCGTGATATCGCCTGCGATCGTGATCGTCGCGCCGGTGGAGGTCCACGCCAGCTTGTGATGACGCTGCACATCCTTCACCGTGACCTTCGCCATCCCCGCGACGGTGCCCTCGGCCGGGTGCCCCCAAGGGTGCTTCGCGCCGTACCAGAGCGCCTGGGCCATGCGCGCCGCCACCGTCGGAGGCTCCTGCTGCGCCTGCGTCAGCTCCCCGATGGCCAGCTCCCGCTCCCGCTTGAAGTCCACCACGCTCCAGTTGGGGTACATCACCACGTCGGCGATCATCGCGAGCGCCGTTCCCCACTGGTCCTTCTTCATCGACGCACGAAGGTAGGATCCATCGAGCTCGGTTGTGATCTCGAGCTGCACGCCGAGCCGCTCGATCACCTCGGAGAATGCCTTGGCGTCGAGCTTTCCGGAGCCCTGCGTCATCAGGCGATCCGAGAGCCAGCCGGCGCCCTCGTGCCCCTTGGGGTCCAGCGCAGAGCCGCCCGGAACGTGGATGACCAGGCTGACCAGCGGGAGCCCCGGCCGAGGCACGACCCACAGCTTCGCACCGTTGGACAACGCGCCAACTTCAGGCGTTGGAGGAATGAAAGGAACGCTGGGCCCGATCACCGGACGCTCGGCGAGGGGATCGACCGGCGCAGGCACTTCGAACACCGGAGCCGGCGGAGGAACGGGCTTCGGCGCGCAGGCGAAGAGCAACACGCTCACGAGGAGGAAACGCGACATCACTTGGACCCCTCCGACTTGGGCTCAACCACCACGACGCCCGCGAGATCGGGCTTCAGCCACTTCGCTGCAGCGTCCCGCAGGCCCTCGGCGGTCGCCTCACGGAATCGTGCGAGATCCTTCGCGAGGTAGTCGGGCGATCCCGTGTAGGCCCAGTACTCGTTGAGCTTCACCGCCCGGTTCTGGAGCGACTGCAAACTGTCCAGGAACTCATACTCAAACTGGTTGTGCAGCCGCTCCATCTCGGAGCCGCTCGCGGGGGTGACCATCACCTGGCGCAGCTCAGCCTCGATGGCGCGTTCCATCTGCGCGGCCGTGACACCCTCGGCCGCGGTCGCGGAGATGTAGAACAAGCTCCCGTACAACGTGGACATCTGGCGAGCCTCGACCTCTTGCGCGATGCCTTCGATCACGAGCTTGCGGTAGAGCCGGCTCGACTCCCCGCCGGCCAGAAGATCTCCGAGCAGGACCAGCTCCGCATCCCCGGGCGCGAACGAGGCCGGAGTGTGGAAAAACAGGTTTACCTGCGGGTAGTCCACCTCGTCCGAAACGGTGACCCGGGCCTTCTGGGGCTTGTCCACTGGCGTCGGGTTCGGGCGCGCGGGCAGGGTCTGGCGCGGGAGCGTGCCGAAGTACTTCTCGATCACGGCCTTCATCTCAGCGGGCTTGAAATCCCCGGCGACCACCAGGCTCGCGTTGTTCGGGGCGTACCAGGTGGAGAAGAACTGCTTGACATCGTCGAGCGAGGCGGCCGTGAGATCCTCGTGGCTGCCGATGACTGTGTGGGCGTACGGATGGCCCGCCGGGTACATCAACTCGGGGACTTCAAGCTCGCCAACCCCGTAGGGCTCGTCCTCGTAGGACTGGCGCCGCTCGTTCTTGACGACATCGCGCTGCAGGTCGAGCTTCTCCTGGTTCATCGCCTGACCGAGCTGCTGCATGCGATCCGCCTCGATCCAGAGCAAGGTCTCGAGCAGGTTTGGCGGCCCGACGTCGTAGTAGTTCGTCGCGTCCTCCATCGTCCAGGCGTTGTTCCAGCCGCCGTTGGCCTCCATGAGCTGGTCGATGCCGCTGCCGGGGAGCCGAAAGGTGCCCATGAACATGAGGTGCTCGAACAGGTGCGCGAAGCCCGACCGGCCCGGGGCCTCTTCGCCAGAGCCCACCTGGTACCAGATGTCCACGACGACCTGCGGGAGGGTGTGATCCTCGACCAGCAGGACCTGAAGGCCGTTCGCCAACTCGTAGCGTTCGTAGGGGATCTCTGCGGCGAGGGAGACGCCAGCGAGCAGGAGGAGCATGCCAAATCCGGGGAGCGCGGGCAGGTATCCGATTCGTGGATACACTGGCCCATGCCCATCTTCGAATACCAATGTGACTGCGGACGGCGCCTCGATGTGCTCGTCCGCAACGGCAAGGAACCCGGGAACTGCGAGGAGGCAGGCGAGGCGAGCGACTGGTGCATGAAGGCTGGAAAGCTCGCTCGAACCGTCACAGCCGCGCATGTGTCGTCCGGCGGGACCCGAGGGTACCGCTCGGACACGGGCCAGGAGGTGGTCACGCCGGCCGCCGGATGTGGGCACTGCGGGCAGACGCCGGGGTCCGGCGAGAGCTGACGGTGCCCCGCCCCATTCTCCTCGGCCGCTCGCAATTTCCCTCCCTCCGCGAGGGCGGCTTCTTGTACGTCGACAAGTCGCTCTTCGCAAGGGAGGTGCTTCAGGCTCCGGCCGAGGTCTTGCTCTACCCCCGCCCGCGCCGGTTCGGCAAGACCCTGAACATGTCGATGCTTCAGGCCTTCTTCGGGGTCGGGCCCGACCGGAGCGCGCTCTTCCGCGATCTCCTGGTGTGGCAGGACGCCGCGACGATGGCGCACTTCCAGAAGCACCCGGTCATCGCGTTGTCCTTCAAGGATGTGAAGCAACGGGCCTGGGCGGACGCGCGCAAAACCGTTGATCGCGTGCTCACGGACGCAGTCTGTCAGCATCGCCCCGCCCTCGCCAACCCGCGGCTGGACCCCACCGTCCGGGCGCGATTGGCCGCGGTTGCAAGCGGCGAGTCGGCACACGAGGCGGTGCTCCTCGACCTCTGCCAGGCCCTTCACCTCCATCACGACGCGCCCGTGGTCCTGCTGATCGACGAATACGATGCGGCCATCCTCAACGGCTGGGAGCACGGCCACTACGACGAGGCCGTCGGCTGCTTTCGTGATCTCCTCGCTCCGGTGTTGAAGGACAACCCCTACCTGTTCAAGGGGGTGCTCACGGGCATCCTCCGGGTGGGGCGCGAGTCGATGTTCTCGGGGCTCAACAACGTCCAGGTCTACTCGCTGCTGCACACGCGGCCCAGCGAGCACTTCGGGTTCTCCGAGTCAGAGGTGTTCGCCTTGCTCGATGAGTTCGACCGGGCGGGTGAGCGGGACGAGGTGCGCCGCTGGTACAACGGCTACCGCTTCGGTGACGCCGTCGTGTACAACCCCTGGTCGATCGTCAGCCTGCTCGCGGAGCGACCGGGGGAGTTCCGCCCATACTGGCTCAACACCTCGGGGAACGACCTGGTACGGTCGCTGCTGCTGCGGGCCTCGGGCGTGCGCGCCGCCGTCGCCACGCTGATCGAGGGCGGCGCTATCGAGGCCGACATCCAAGAGGACGTGCCCCTGCGCGAACTCGAGCCGAACAACGCGTGGAGTCTGCTGCTCTTTGCGGGCTACTTGAGGCCGGAGCGGTTCTGGAGGGAAGGCACCCGCTTGCGCGCCACCCTGGCAATCCCGAATCTGGAGGTGCGCGGCATCTGGGAGGAAACCTTCCGCCGCTGGCTTGAGCAAGGCGCTGGCTCTCTCGAACCGCTGCACCGGTCGATCCTTGCGGGCGACGCCCCCGCGGTGCAGGAGATTCTCGGAAAGATGCTCTTGCGCCACGCCTCCTTCCACGACGTGGCCGAGAACCAGGACGAGGCGTTCTACCATGCCTTCATGCTCGGCCTGCTCGTCACCCTGGAACGGACCCACGCCGTTCGCTCCAACCGGGAGACCGGGGATGGCCGCGCCGACCTGCTGATCATCCCGAAACGGCCGGGTCTGCCGGGGGTGGTCCTGGAATTCAAGCGCGGAGGCGGCAGGTCGACGCTCGCCGCGCATGCGAGGGCGGCCGTGAAGCAGGCGGTGGTCAAGCAGTACCGCGCAGAGCTGGAAGCTGCCGGCGCCGAGCCGATCTCGGTGCTTGGGGTCGCGTTTTCGGGGAAGGGCGTGGCGGTGCGAAGCCCCGCGCGGGGATGAGCGGCGACAAGCCGCATGTCGGGACGCCGCAGAAGAGAATTCACCACGGAGGCACGGAGAACACAGAGGTGTCCTGCCCAACGACGACCCGCTGTCCTCCGACCGCAGCCGTTTCGCTCGCCTCTCTCCGTGCCTCCGTGTCTCCGTGGTGATCCGACTCTTGGACAGAGCATGGGGGCTTCACCTCCGCAAGGCGCCAATCGCCTCGCTCCTCGCCCTCGCGGGCTGCAGCTCCCCCTCCACCAGCGAGAGCTACGCCTCGGCCTTGGGGGCAGAGACCTACGACGCCGCGCACACGCACTGCGTCGCCATCTCCGAGGAGCCGACGCGCTCCGACTGCCTCGTCGCCATCTCCGAGCGGCATGAGCAGGCGATCTCGGTCTGCGCCGAGGTCGCCGTGGACACCTGGGCCCAGGAGTGCCGGTTCCAGTTCGCCGAGCGGGCGGCGAAGGCCGGAGACCTCGAGAGCGCATTCGCAGCGTGCGACAGCACCCAGCGGTTCGGCCGGGAATGCAGCTACCACCTGATCCGCGAGGTGGCGCGCACCGTCATCGACAGGCCGCCGGCAGAGGTCGGCGATCGGGCGGCGCCGTACGCGAAGCTGACGCGCGCCCCCGATGCGGAGCGGTTGTTCTGGAAGGCGTACTTTCGCGAGCGGCTGGCGTCCGGGGTGGCCATCGACCCGACGGGGTGCCCGACCCCGCGCTGCTTCGAGGGCGCGCGCGAGGAGATGCAGGTGCACCTGCCAAACCTGCGGAAAGCAAGGCCAGACTTCTGCACGGCGGATGTCACGACGCTGACGGACACCCTGTGGGTCGAGAACGAGCAGACGATCCGCTGGGCGGGGGATTGGCAGCGGGCGGAGTGCTCGGGGGGGAGGCGGCCGCGGTGAGGGGGCGAAGAGGATTAGCCTAAAGCCTATCGCCTCCCCTCCTACCTACTCTTCAACCACTCATCGATGTACCGCGTATGAAACCGCACTTCCCTAAACGCCGGATCCGCGAGCAACAGCTTCTGAAGGGGGATCGACGTGCGGATGCCTTCGACCACATACTCGTCCAGCGCGCCCAACAGCTTCTTGATCGCCAGCTCGCGGTCCGGCGCATGCACGATCAGCTTGGCGACGAGCGAGTCGTAGTAGGGCTGCACCATCGCGCCTTCGTGAACGGCGCTGTCCACCCGGACGCCCGGGCCCCCGGGCGCGTGGTAGCCCGTGATTCGGCCCGGCGAAGGCGTGAACTTCCAGGGATCCTCCGCGTTGACCCGAACCTCGATCGAGTGGCCTCGGGTCTGCACCTGGTCCTGGGTCATCGGCATCCGCTCGCCGGCCGCCAGCCGAATCTGAAGCTGAACGAGGTCAATCCCGGTGACCATCTCGGTGACCGGGTGCTCGACCTGGATGCGGGGGTTGACCTCCAGAAAGTAGAACTGGTCGCCTTCAACGAGGAATTCACACGTGCCGACAGTCACATAGCCGGTGCTGGACACCAGCCGGGCGGCGGCCGACAGGATGCGGTTCCGCAGGCCGGCGGAGAGATCCGGCGCGGGCGCCTCTTCGATGATCTTCTGGTGGCGCCGCTGCATCGAGCAGTCCCGGTCGCCGATGTGCAGCGCGTTGCCGAAGCGGTCCCCGGCGACCTGGACTTCGACGTGCCGGGGGGCCCGGAGCAAGCGCTCCAAGAACACCAGGCCAGACCCGAACGCAGCCCTGGCCTCTGTCGAGGTGATGACGAAGAACCTGCGTAGTTGGTCCTCGTCCTCGACGATGCGCATGCCCTTGCCCCCGCCACCAGCCGCAGCCTTGAGCATGAGCGGGTAGCCGGCGGCCCGGGCGACAGTGACGGCCTCGTCGAGATCCTCGACCGCGCCATGGCTGCCAGGGAGCAGGGGGAGACCCGCGGCGCGGGCGGCAGCCTTGGCCGAGAGCTTGTCGCCGAACTGCCGAAGGTGCGCGGGGGAA
>CANKNP010000158.1 GCA_947483545.1 Deltaproteobacteria bacterium
AAGCGCCTCCTCCTCGGTGCCGATGGCGGTGGTCGTCCCCGGCACGACCGGCACGCCGGCGGCGACCATGTGTTGGCGGGCGCGGGTCTTCGAGCCCATCGCTTCGATCGCTGCCGCGGGCGGGCCAATCCAAACGAGCCCAGCCTCGGCCACCATCCGAGCGAACGCGGCGTTCTCCGACAGAAACCCGTACCCGGGGTGGATCGCGGTCGCGCCGGTCTTGAGCGCGGCCTCGATGATGCGGTCTCCCCGCAGGTAGCTCTCCGCAGAGGGAGCGGGTCCGACGCAAACGGCCTCCCCGGCGTTCCGAACGTGCAGCGCAGCACGATCGGCCTCGGAGAACACCGCGACCGTCGGGATGCCGAGCTCATGACAGGCGCGGATGACGCGCACGGCGATCTCACCGCGGTTGGCGACGAGCACCTTTTTCAACGGGGGGGTCATGGGGCGGGAGACTAACGGGAAACTACTCCAGCCCCCACGCCGTGCGCATCGCATCGGAGCGTGTTTCGATCCATGTGCGCAGCGCCGCGCGCTCCCGATGGACCGATTGAATGCCGCACTCCCGCTTCGGATCGTCCTCTGCCAACTGCCCGGTCATGCTGGATAGCTCGTCGTACCAGGTCAAGAGCGCCTCGGTGTCGATCGTCTCCAGCACGGCCGCCATCGCCGTAGGCTGCCCGGCCAGACAGTCGGGATCCCGCCAGCAGTGGTTCGCGATCATGCCTGTCGGGGAATTCCAGCTCATGCCCCAGGCGTAGTCCTCGATGAACGCGTAGTCGAAGTCCCACGGCATCAAGATCATCTTGCCGTCCGAAGGCCGGAAGTAGACGCGGTAATTGTTGCGGTTCATGGCGTAGCCATCCACGTGGCCAATCCACTGCTCGACCGCGAAGTTCGTGTGCAGCTCCTGCCAATCCACGAGTCCGTCGAGCGCCTCCGCGAAGCCGGGGCCGGGGCGACCGTGGGCCCCGATGGCGTCGGAGATGGCGAAGATCTCCGCGTTGCCGGTGTCCTCGCCCTCTTCGAGCTGGAACAGAGCATCGACACCGGTGGCGAAGTCCAGCAGGATGTAGGAGCCATCGTCGTAGTAGAGGTACTTGCCATCGTAGAGTTGGCCGGTGTCGTCGCCGGGGAACCGGTCTGTGAGGAATTTGGCGTCCGGGACCTCGACGACCACGTAGAGGCCGTAGTCCTCGTCGTTCACCATCACGTGGGCGAACGAGGTGCGCGAGGCGGCGAGCCCAGCGTCCCGAAAAACGCGGTAGCCCAACGGCTCTTTGAGGTACGAGCAGTCCACCACCTCGTTGTTCAACGACATCGACTTCAGACCGTGCAGGTCCTGCCCATCCACGAACTCGCCGAAGTCCATTTTGAACTTTGGCTTCTGATCGATCGTCCGGAAGGAGCCGACCTTGCCACGGAGCCGGAGCCCCAGCTCACCGACCAGCTCGCCGTCGAAGGTCGCGTTGGCGACGACGAACTCGTAGGGGTCGGCACGCAGATCGGCCCAGGAGTCGGTGGGGATCGTGAGCACCACCTCGTGGATCTGGGCCTCGTCGAACCACGCGGCTTGCCAGTCCACGTCGCTCACCTCTGGCTCCACAGACGTGTCCGCCGTCTCCTGTTCGGAGTCGTCCCCCCCGATCACCGTTGGAATGCTGGTATCGGCGGGGGGCGTCGTGTCGCTCGGGGTTGGCCCGCCGCAGCCGACGAGCAGAAGGGGGACAGCAGAACGGAGCAACATGCGGGCATCATAGCCCCGAGAACGCGCACGCGGGCGGCGCGATACGTGTCCTGCGTGAACGACGCCCATCGCCCCTCGGGCCTGCACGATGCCGCGCTTCTCGTGTTGCAACGCGCCGCCACCTCCCTGGCCGCGAACGGCGACTGGCGTGCCGCGCTCGCGGACGTGCTGAGCGTCTGCATGGACGCCGTGCCGCTCTCGGGGGCGCTGATCGCCACGCCCACAGGACCCGACGGTGGCTTGGAAATCCTCGCGGCAGCCGGAGCCGTGGACACCCTCGCCGGCCACGTGCTGACGGACGTGACGGACACGTTCGCCACGGGCCGCGCGAGGATCGTCCACGCGCCCGCCCCGCCCTCAGCGTTCGCGGCGATGTCGCTGCGGGCCGAGCCGCTCGAGGCCGACCAGCACCGGCTCGGCGTGTTGCTGCTCGCGACCGGAGAGCACGACCTCGGCGACGGGGGCTGGCCCACCTTCGCTGGTACGCTGGCGACCCAGATCGCGCACGTCCTCGCGTTGGCGGGGAAGCTCGCGCAGGCCGCAGAGCGGGATCTCGGCGATCACCACGCGCTCACGACCATGAACGCCGCGGTGCTGTGGATGGAGGGGGATCGGGTCGTGGGTCACCGCGGGGATCTGCGTGCGCTCGTCGGCGACTTTGTCGGCGCAATCGACCTCGCGACGTTGTTCCTGACCCGAAAGGGCGGGGACGCGACCGGCCGGACGGGCAAGCGGCTGGTGCTCCGGCGGCTGGAGGGGGGGCGCGCGCTCCTCGTCCGCGAGGTTCGCGACACCGGAGGAGCAAACAACGCCGTTGAGCGCGCGATGGTCGCCTTGGCTGCGATCCTGCCCGCCATTGGGGTTGTAGGTCCCCCGCAGTGGGGCTCGCCCATCGAAGTGACCGGTCGGCATGGAGAGGCGATGGGCGGGTTCGTGGGGTACGCCAAAGCGCTCGCCACAAGCGCCGCGCTGGCTCCGGGGGCCTTGTACACGGTCGAGCCCGGTTGGTTCTTGCTCACGGGCCCGGCACCCCTCCCCCCCGTCACCCAGGCGGTCTGGCTCGCGCACGGAGCCCGGCTCGACCCGGCCGCGCACCCCGGCACGTGGACGCTCCGACTCCCGTTGACACAAATCTGACCCGCTCAGCGGCCCAACATCGGCCTTCCCGGTGGCGACAGTACGCGATTCGTGCCACACTCGGGGCGCTCTTCTCCCCCCCTTTGAGGTGTCCATGCGCTCTCTCCTCGTTCTCTCCCTGGCTCCGTTCCTCTTCGCGGGCTGTGGTGACAAAGACTCCGATGGGGACGGCCTCACCGACGACCAGGAGGAGACCTTCGGTACGAGCTCGGAGGCGGTTGACTCCGACGAAGACGGGCTGACGGACAAGGAGGAGTTCGACCTCGGGACCGACGGCACCGAGATCGACTCCGACGCGGACGGCTACAACGACCTGGACGAGGTGAACGAAGGCTCCGATCCGACCGACTCGGACAGCATGATCTACGCGGGGGGCTGGCCCTACTATGCGGACAAGGACAGCATCTCGGACCCCGGCTTCGGGGGGAGCACCGCGAACGGAGAGACCATCGCGCGGTTTGCGTGGCCCGATCAGTTCGGCGACACCGTGGACATCTACGACTTCGCCTACCAGGGCGTCCCCGTCATCATCGATGTCTCGGGGATGTGGTGCTACTACTGCAACGAGATGGCGAAGTGGCTGGAGGGCAAAAACAACGGCCTCGAGGACTACTACGGGCAAGAGACCTGGTTCCAAGAAATCCCGGAGATGGTGGAGAACGGGGACCTGATCTGGGTGACGGTGCTGGACTCCGACTGGAACGGCCGCGGGCTCAGCGAAGAGGAGCTCGTGGAGTGGTACGAGGAGTACCCCCACGAGAAGGTCGCGATCCTCGGCGACATGGACGGCGAGATGGTCGACTACCTTGAGCTCGTCGGCTACCCCACATTGCTGGTCCTCAACGAGGACATGACGATCGAGAAGCTGAACAGCGATTACTCGAAGGTGCTCGACAAGGCCTACAACATGGCGAGCGAGTAGCGCTTCGAGTCTTCGGTGCGAAGGCCCGCCCGGTTCTTCCTGGCGGGCCTTCTTGCGTTCAGCCCCTCCGCCCGCGCTGAGACCATCGACGCGACGCGCTTGGTGGTGCTGACCACGACGGATCGGACCTCCATGGGAGGAGCCGGGATCGCCTATGCGACCGGCGCCAACGGGCTCTTTTTCCACCCCGCGGCGCCTGCGCTGCGAGACCCGGGGCAAACCGCGCCCTTTTCGTTCTCGTTCGCCTTCGGCAACCTCAAGCTCGGGGTCGGCCACCCCTCGGACGTGGGCAACACCGGGAGCACGGAGGGGTGGACGGGAGGGATGTCCAACCTCGGGCTGTCCGCAGGGATCCGGCACGCCGGCCTCGGCGTTGTGGCCAGCTCCCTGACATACAGCCAAGGCGACCGGACCATCACCACCACCGAGGCGCACGCGACCGCGGCCGGGGCGGTGTGGGGCGACCACGTGGTGTTCGGGGGAGGGTACAGGCTCCTCGCGCTGAAGGTCGTGAGTGGGCAAACCACGACGGAGCTCTGGGGGAGTGGGATCGAGACGGGGCTTGTCTTGGCGGACCTCTGGGGCGGGTTCAACACCGGGTCCACGTTCCGGAGCGGGGTCACCGCGCGCGATGCAGGCGGGAGCGAGGAGGGTGCGGCGCGGGTGCCCTGGCAGGTGACCTCGGGGATCGGCTGGCGCTCCTTCCGGAGCCCGGTTGCGTCGCGCTTTCCCGCCACCACGCTCGTCGTGGACCTCGTCGTCGATGGGGTGGTGGCCGATGGCTACGCGCTCGAGCCGCTCCTGGACGGGCGGGTGGTCCCGCGGGGACGCGCCACGACCGTGTCCCCGCACGTGGGGGCGCAAGTCGAGGTGATGAGCAACCGACTGCGCCTGCGCGCGGGGAGCTATTTGGAGCCGAGCCGAACCGAGCTCTCAGGCGACCGCCTGCACGGCACGGGCGGCTTTGAGCTCCGCCTGATCAAGGTGAAAGCGCTCAAGGGCTTCATCGACTTTGACCTCAAGTGGGAGGCGGGGCTCGACGCGGCGCCACGGTACCTCAACCTGGCGTGGCTCGGGATCGGGTTCTGGCAACCGCTCCCGCCCGCGATCGTCGCACCTCTCGACGAGACACCGCTTGACGGGACGCCCCCGCCGGGGGACAGTTCCCCGCAGGAGTAGCCCCATGCCGCCCACCCGCGTGGCCATATACGCCGGAACCCACTGGGTGGTCGGCCTCCTGAACACGGAGAACCGCCGGTTGAACGAGATCGCGAACGACCGCGCCAGCGAGTTCTTCTCCCTGACGGATGCGCGGGTTCACGCCGAGCCGGACCTTCGCCAGCCGCTGACGATGCTGCCCCGCATCGTGATCCCGAAGTCCGCGGTGACGTTGCTCGCGCCGCTGGAGGAGCGGCACGAAGCGCCAGAGAAGCGCCGGACCTACATGCAACGAAAACTCGCGTTCCCGATCTTCGTGACCGTGGCCGGCGCCGAGATCTTGGGGAACCTTCACCTCACCACCCGCGTGGACCCCGTCGCGCTGCTGGCACGACTGGCGACCGAAGGCGCCACCTTTTTCGCGGTCGCAGACGCCGAGGTGGTTCAGCTTCCCTCGTTGGGCGGGGGGGAGTTCGCGTCCGTCGTGCTCATCGCGAGACAAGCGGTCACGAGCTGCTATCTGGCGGACGCGCCGGTCTGATGGGGAGGCCGGAGGCTGAAGGCCGGAGGCAACGGGCGGCCCGGGGCCACCCCAAGGGGCACCCGAGCCGGGTCCCGGCGTCGGCGGGTATGCGCTCGTACCCGAGCGCACCCCGGCTCACGAGGGGCGTGGGGGGCTTGCCCCCCACAAAGCAGGGCGGGTTCGGAAGCCAGCCCCGGCGACAAAGTTCACGTCAGGACCCTAAACCATCCCCGGCTCCACGTAAAACCATCGCGCCTCAGGGCAACGATCACGAACCTTCGCCTCGAATTCGTTGATCACTGCGCAAACCTCCGAGGCTGTCAGCGTGCCGGTGATCTGTACCTTCGCGAGCACGAGCACCTCGCCAGGACCCTGCTGGATCGTGATCAGTCGCAGGATGCTGTGGATCTGCGGGTGCTCCCGCGCGGCCTCCTCGACCACCGCTGCGATCTTCACGTCCGCGCTCTCGCCCACGAGAAGCGACTGCACCTCGCGCGCAAGGAAAATCGCGACCGCGATGAGCACCACGCCGATCGCGATGCTGCCGCCCCCGTCCCAGCGCGGATCTCCCGTGACCTCGGCGATGGCGAGCGCCATCGCTGCGATCATCAGGCCCAAGGAGGCCGCCGCATTCTCGCCGAACACGACGACCAGGTCGGAGTCCTTCGAGTCGCGGAGGTAACGATAAAAGGTGGTCTTTCCCCGGCGCTTGTTCATCTCGCGCACGTTGGAGAGCGTGGCGGCGCCCTCGACGAGCAGCGACACGAGCAGGATCCCAATCGCGATCCCGACGTGCTCGAGCTCCGCGGGGTGCCGAACCTTGTGGACGCCCTCGTAGAACGAGAACACCCCACCGCCGGTGAACAGCAGCATCGCCACCATGAACGACCAGAAGTACAGGGACCGCCCGTACCCCAGCGGGTGAAGGGCATCGGCCGGGCGCTTGGCCTGCTTCACGCCGAGCAGGAGCAAGAGCTGGTTGGCGCAGTCCGAGACGCTGTGAATCGTCTCCGCGGCCATGGAGCCAGAGCCGGTGAAAAACGCAGCCACCCCCTTGACCACGGCGATCACTCCGTTCGCTGCGAGGGACTGGAGGATGTGGGAGTTGGGGTTTGCGCTCACCGGGCTGCGCTATCGCGCGGCGGTACCTTCCGACAAGCGATCAAGGCCCGCAGCGGCCCAGAACTGCCCCTCGCAGCGGGTCACATCCTCCGCGGTGAGCGAGGAGGCCCGCGGCTGCCGCATCAGCCGATCTCCCGCGAAGCCGACATCCGGCTGAAAGCACTCGACGTAGCCCTCGGGGGGTTGTCGCTGATGCGCCATGCGGTCGCCCGGCCGCAGATTGGGGTTCCGCGCGACGACGGCGTCAACGAGCCCGCATGGGTCGATCACGGCGACGGTGGGCAACGTCCAGCCGGCGATGCCGATGCTGATGGCGGAGAACACCGGGATGTTGTCGGGGTCGAGGGAAGGCTCGCCCCGCCTTGGCCCGAACACGCTGCGCGTGCCCAGCGCAAAGGCCTTGTGCTCCTGGTGTCGAACCCCGATGTAGTGTGGGATCAACCACGCTTGCAGCTCGTCCCAGGGCCCGGCGAGCGTCGAGAGGGGTGCAGGGAGCAGCGGAGCGACGGGGACGACGATCTCGTGCACCTGACCGGTCGGCCCCGGCCCCTGGGTCGCGGCGAAGTGCGCCCAAGGGATCGGCAAGGAGAGCGCCAGTTGGGTGGCGAGCGCGGGGACCGCCCCGCGGGATCGCCACAACAGCCCGAGGAGCAGGAGCCACCCAAGCGGGATCAGGTGCGCGTAGATGCGGAACTCGAAGTGGTCGCCTCCGACCCAGAAGGTGTACCAGGCGAAGTGCGCCAGGAACGCCAAGCCCACCACGATGTGTGCACGGCCGATGCGTGCCTCCCGCACCGCGGCGAGCCCCAGGGTGGCGACAAGCACGGGAGCGAGCCACCACGCATATTCGAGGACAAAAGCGGCGAGATAGCGAATGCCGGCCTCCGGCCACGCCGCCGTGACCTTGGCGAAGGCGGTGTTGGGCACCCACTGACCGTACACCTCGTGCCGCCACAAGAGGTGTGCCGGCACGAGGAGGAGCGGAAGCAGCGTGCGCCACGCCCCCGCACCGCCGACCACCCCTACCGCAGTGGCTCCTGCGAAGAGAATCCCATCTGGCCGGGTCAGACACAGCAGCATCGCCCACACCCCCACGCTTCGACGCGCGGTCCACATCGCGTCTGCCCAACCAAGCAGGAGGAAGGTCCACAGCGGGGTCTCCAGCCCCGAGCTGGTCCAGGCCAGGAAGGTCCGATTGGTCAAGGTCCCGCCCAGCACAAGCCCGAGGAGCATCGCCCGCCGCGCAGGGCTCGCCTCCCCCCCGAGGACTCGCAACGCCCAGCGCGCCGTGAGCAGGAGCGAGCCCGTGGAGAACAACAGGCCCAGCCAATCGGCGGTGCGGGTGGGATCCAGGCCTGTGAGCGCCCAAGCGGCCCACAGGATCAAGACCCACAGCAGGCTGGTGTACCCCTCCACGGGCTGAAAAGGGGGGAGGTTCCAGACCAGCCCGAAGCCGGCGCGGGCGTTCGCCACGTAGCGAAAATCGATGAAGGCATCATCGCAGAGGAAGCGGAAGGCTTGCCAGCCGACCACGAGTCCGAGCAGCCCGAGCAGCACAACGACACGGGAGGGGTCGGCGCGCGGCGAAACTTCAGCGGGGCCAGCACGAGCGCTACGCAAACAGGACTGCCACAAGTCCCTGGAAGGACGTGACTCGGAGCCGGGCTGGCCCCGAACCGCACCGTTCCAGGTGGAAGGCGGCGGGCCCGGCGTCTTCGACGGACCGTCGCATTCCACCGGTAGGAACGGTGCAAAGAGACCGCCGATCCGCGCGCGAGGTTTGCCGAGCGCGCGGCTCGGCGGCGGGCTCAAGATTGCCGGGCACGATCGTCCGGCACGCTCATGCCCTTCTCAGCATTTGTGAGCTTCCGAAGGTTGAAGCTGGCGCGAACCTCCAACGAGTAGTCGGTCATGACCTCGCGCAGACCCAACTCTTCCAGGTAGGCGCGCACCTCTCGGGCGATGGCGCGAACGACCTCGGTCTTGGCCTTGTCGCCGCCCTCCAAGACGGCGCCGACGACCTCGCGCGCGGACACCCGCTCCTGACCCATGAGGCGGCGGCCGAGCTTGCGAAACCGTCCACCGGGGCCATCGTGCCGATCGGCATCCGACCCATGCTTCGGCTCCTCGGCGTGGGGGTCGGCGGGGTCAGCGGGGTCAGCGGGGTCGTGGGGGTCAGACATCGGTGGGCCATCCACGGAACGGAGTAACCGACGCGATCCGTCCGATCCCGCGATACGATGAGACGTCAAGCCTTCGCCAGCACCGGAGATCCCATGCGCGTCACCTTCTGGATGTTCCTCCCCCTGACCTTGTTCGGGTGCTCGTCCGCCAAAATCCAGATCGGCGGAGAGGAGATCCCCACGGGCGGGCCGATCCTCACGCTCGGGGCGACGCTCCTTGATTTTGGCTCCGTGGCCGCCGGGATGGGCGGGTCGGCCAAGGTGTTGGACATCTCGAACACCGGCGACGAGACCCTCCAAATCCTGGGCTTCTCGGTCGATGACCCCACCGCCCCCTTCGCGATCACCGATGTCGGGGATACCGACCTCGATCCTGGCGAGTCCACCGGTGTCGTCTTGAGCTTCACCCCTTCGGACCCCGGCAGCTTCGGAGCGAACCTCCTCATCTCCTCGACAGACCCCGCCGGTGTCGGGGAGGTCGTGCTCGTCGGCGAGTCCGCGGACGGCGGCGTCGCCCTGAGCCCCGCCTCCTACGACTTCGGCACGCTCTCCCTGGACTGCACGGCGACCGTAGACGTGGCGGTCACCAACGTCGGCGGCAGCAGCATCACCGTGGACGCGGTCCGCATGGACGAGGCGAACGGCGAGCTCACGGTCAGCAGTGACGCATTGCCCTTCACCCTCGCGGCTGCGGAGTCTCGCTTCGTGAACGTGAGCTACACCCCCACGCTTCAGCACGTCGTGTTCGGGACCCTCTCGGTCGAGACCTCCAGCTCCACCACGCCGACGGTGAGCGGGACCTATTTCGGCGCGGCCCAAGCCTCCCCCACCGCGCTGGACACCTTCTCGACGCCGGACGGGGTGGTGGACTTCGTCGTGTTCATCGACAAGTCCACGTCGATGCAGCAAGACGGCTACGTCAGCCGCTTCCGGTCCAACATGACATCGTTGTTCGACGCCCTGGTCGACGCCGGCACCGATTTCCAGCTTGCGTTGGTCACCGATGACGATGGATGCGTGAACGGGAACGTCAATTACATCACCCAAGACACGCCGCGAACGCAGGCAATGTCTACGCTCTCGGTGATGTTCGACTCGACCTACTACGGGGGCGAGCTGGCCGAGCAGGGGCTGACCGCGCTCTACGAGGCCACGAACCCCGACGCGACGGGCGACGCCGGCTGCAACCGGGGCCTGGTGCGCTCCGATGGCGGGCTGACCCTCCTGGGCATCTCCGACGAGGATGAGCAGTCGGCGGGGGACCCCTCCTCTTGGGTCGCCTCGTTCACCGCGCTCAAGTCCGACCCCTCCCGCGTCCACATCAGCGCCATCGGCGGCGACCTGCCCGATGGGTGTGAGAACGCCGCGGCGGCGGTCACCTGGTCCACTGTCTCCCAGCTCACGTCGGGCGACTTGTACTCGATCTGCGCGGACGGCGAACAGTGGGCCGAGAACCTGACCGCCCTCGCTCACAAGGGCGCTGGCCTGGCGTCGAGCTATGCGCTGACCTCCGAGCCCGATGTGGGCTCCATCGCCGTCACCATCGACGGGCAGGCTTCGTTCGATTGGACCTACGACAGCGCCACCCGCAGCGTGGTGTTCACATCCGGCGCCGGCCTCACGTGGAACCAGGACATCGACATCGCCTACGACATCGCGCAGAGCTGCGCCGGGTAGCCCTGCACGGGCGTTTCTTGATACTGCACCCCGGAGAGGCCCGCACTTGTCCACCGCCACCACCCGCGGCATCCGTGTCGATGTCGCACCCGAGTTCCTGCCTGGGCACTCGGATCCGAAGAACAATCATTGGATGTTCGCCTACGATGTGACCATCCAGAACGAAGGGGCCGATCGCGTCCAGTTGATCAGTCGGCATTGGACGATCACCGACGCCTCCGGCCGCGTGGAAGAGGTCCGGGGTCCCGGCGTGGTGGGGGAGCAGCCGGTGCTGGAGCCGGGCGCCAAGTTCAGCTACCGCAGCGGTTGCCCGCTCTCGACCCCGATGGGGACGATGCACGGCACCTACCAGATGGTGACCGCCCGCGGGGAGCGCTTCGACGCCGAGATCGCCCCGTTCACGCTCGTCGAGCCCTACGCCCTCAACTGACCGAGGAGCCCCGAGATGGTCCAAGACACCCGCCCCGCCGACCCCACCGCCATGCTGCTGCCCCCTGGCACACCGCTCGCTCCCTGCACACAGGCCGAGCTGACCCACCTGTTCCGGGAGATGGTGCTCATCCGCCGTGTGGAGGAGCTGGCTGCCAAAGCCTACACGCAGCGTAAGATCCTGGGCTTCTGCCACCTGTACATCGGTCAGGAGTCCGTCGCCGTTGGCTGCGCTGCCGCGTGTCGGCCTGAGGACCACTGGATCACCGCGTATCGAGAGCACGGTCAGGCGATGGCCAAGGGCGTGTCCGCGAGGGCGGTGATGGCCGAGCTGTTCGGCAAGGCGACGGGGTGCACCGCGGGCCTGGGGGGGTCGATGCACCTGTTCGACGCGAAGGTCAACTTCATGGGCGGGTACGGGATCGTCGGGGCGCAGATGCCGCTGGCCGTGGGGGTCGCCTGGGCGCTGAAGCAGCGGAAGACGGGGGGCGTGGCGGTCGTGTTCTTCGGCGACGGGGCGGCCAACCAGGGGGCGTTCTTGGAGGCGATGTGCCTCGCGCAGCTTTACAAGCTGGCCATCGTGTTCCTGTGCGAGAACAACTACTACGCGATGGGGACGA
>CANKNP010000159.1 GCA_947483545.1 Deltaproteobacteria bacterium
CGGAGATCGTGATCGGCGGCATGGTGATGAACGGCCAGACGGGGAGCCAAATCTCCCAAGGGTCGGGCGACGGCTCGGGAAACTATGCCTTTTCCCCGTTCGGCGTCGCTGCGGACATCGACCAGGACGGCATGCTCGAGGTCGTCGTCGGGAACGCCCTCTACCGCAAGGACGGCTCCCCGATTTGGAACAACGGCCAGTCGGATGGCTTTGTCGCGGTCGCCGATTTCGACGGGGATCCCTACGGCGAGATCGTCGTCACCAACGTCGGAACGGTCCGCTTGCAAGACAACGACGGCACGGTCCTGTGGAGCCGCCCGAACGTGACCGGCAGCACCAGCGGGCCCCCGACCATCGCCGATTTTGACGGCGACGGCGAGCCTGAGATCGGCGTCGCCGGCAACAATGTCTACCTGGTGTTCGAGGCGGACGGCACGACCAAATGGACCGTGCGCGTGCAGGACTCCTCCTCCGGGTTCACCGGCAGCACGGTGTTCGACTTCGAGGGCGATGGCGCCGCGGAGGTCGTGTACGCCGACGAGAACGACGTCTACGTGCTCGACGGGGCCACCGGCTCGGTCAAGCTCAAAGAGACCCAACATTCCAGCGCCACCTGCTCCGAATATCCGACCGTCGCGGACATCGACAACGACGGCCACGCCGAGATCGTCTACACCTCCTCCGCCTACTCGGGAAATGAGCGCGGCGTGCGTGTGATCGGCGATGCGGACGACTCCTGGATGCCCTCCCGGAACATCTGGAACCAGCACGCCTACTCGATCACCAACGTAGACGACGACGGCACCATCCTCGCCGTGCCCGAGACGAATTGGTTCAGCTACAATAATTTCCGCTCCGGCGATTTGGCCGCTGCGACCGGCGGCGCGCTCTCCGACGCCCTGCCCATCGCTGGGGATCTCTGCGTCGAGGAGTGTGAGAGCGGCCGTCTGTACGTCATGGTCGGCGTCGGAAACCAAGGCACGACCGACCTTCCCGCAGGTGTCGCCATCTCCGCCTACGCCGTCACCGACGCTGCACCGCTCTACCTGCAGACCCAATACGTGCCGGACGTGATCCCCAGCGGGGAGACCTCCCCTGCCCTCGCGTTCACCTTCAACACCGCCGATCTGCCCTATGGCGCAATCTCCTTCGTCGCCGACGACGATGCAGGGAACGGCGCTATCACCGAGTGCAACGAGGACAACAATGTGCTCGTGCTCTCGGAGGGGCTGTGCGACTGAGGGGGGCGGCTTGGAGTCGGTTGTTCTTCCCCTTCTCCCTCCGGGAGAAGGTGCCGCCGTACTCGGCGGCGGATGAGGGCTCCCTGCCGATGTCAAAGGGCCCCTCTCCGCCCTCCACCCCGGGGAACTCCCGCGTAGGGGCGGCCCCCCGTGGCCGCCCAGTCCAACGCCGCGGGGATCTCCAACCGGGGGATTCCAACCAACCCTTCCCGGGGCGTGCACCGAAGTACCCACCTTCGCCGCCAGGGTACCGACCTCTGTCCGTCGAGCGGACCGAAGTACCCACCCTCGCTGCCAAGGTGCCAACCTCTGTCCGCCGGCAGGACCGAAGCGCCCACCCTCGCCGCGAGGGTAGCCATCTCTGTCCGCCGGCGAGACCGATCCCCACGTGCTGACCCTCCTGACCTGCCTGGCGCTCGCCGAAGACCCCGCTGAGGTTCCGCCACCCGAGCCCAAAGCCAACTGGAGCGTTTTCCCCGTCGCCGGGGTGGACAGCGACGACGGTTTTGGATTTGGCGCGCGCGCCCAATGGGACACCCCCAAGCCAGGGGTCCTGCCCTACGGCCAGGGCTACGTCATCCACTTGTTCCTCACGACCAAGGGCTACCACCACCACCGTTTCAAGTTCGATCTGGTCGGCCTCGGAGAGCGCGGCCGGGGGCGCCTCACCGGACACTTTGCCTTTCGCGCCTGGCTGAATGACGGCTACTGGG
Organism: Deltaproteobacteria bacterium; assembly: GCA_947483545.1. The sequence goes on from CANKNP010000159.1 coordinate 1,955, forward strand.
GGTTGGGCAACGGGAGCCGCCACGATCTCGCCTACGACGATTTGGAATCGGACGACCCGCTCTCGAAGTTCTACCACTACCAACTGATCCAGCCGTTCTCGCATCTGACGCTGCGGAACGAAGTGGCGACGTTGGGCAAGGGGGCGCTGTCCGCCTACGGGAGCTGGGAGGGCCGCTACAGCATCATCCGGCCCTACGAGGGTTCGTTGCTCGCCCAGGAACAGCCCTACGGGGTGAACGGCGGCCCGGCTACCCAACTGACGCTCGGCGTGCTCTGGGACAGCCGCAGCCCCGAGACAACGCCCACAGGGGGCGCCTTGTTGGAGGCCTCCGCCCGCGTCGTCGCCATGGCCGACGGCGCGGACCTACAGTTGGGCGTGTTCACCCCCTCCGCGTTTGGCGGGCCGATGTTGAGCGCGCGCCGGTATCTGCCGCTGGGCTCCCGGCTCACCTGGGCGACCCGCCTGATGGGAGAATGGCTGTTTGGACCCGTGCCGTTCTATGAGATGGTGCACTGGGGTGGGTTCGTCCCGATCGCCGGGGTGGGCGGCGCCGACACGCTGCGGGGGGCTTCGTTTGGCCGTTGGCACGCCCCTGCCAAGGCGGTCGCCCAGAGCGAGCTTCGCATCGACGTGCTTCAACACCGGGCGTTCAAGCGCGACACCCGCTGGCAGCTGGTGCCTTTCGGGGATGTCGCCACGGTCTGGGGGTTGGACCCCAGCCTCGCCGGGGAGGCTGAGCTCTACGACGCCGAGATCCCCCTCCACCCCGCCGCTGGGATGGGAATCCGATTGATTTGGGCGACCACGCTGGTTGGACGCCTGGACGTTGGGATCGGGCAGGACCGCATCGAGGATGGGAGATCCGCGCCATCGTTAGGGTTCTATCTGGCGTTTGATCATACGTACTGAGGGCCCGCCGGGGTTGACGGGCGGTTCACGGCAAGGTCGGCGACCGGCGTGGTGGGACGGCGCCCGCCACACGCGCCAATGCTACGTTGTTGCGGTGCTCCTGCTCCTCACCCTGCTCGCTTGCGCAAAACGGCCGCCCACGCAGGTCGTTCACCCGTCGGTGGTCACAACTGTCGGCGAAGATGGCTCGCTGTCGCAGCTCGTGGACTGGGACATGGACGGGCGGGTGGACGTTCGGAACGAATTTGCAACGCCTGCCGCGCTCTCGCGAAGAGCGGTGGACACCAACGGGGACGGGCGGATCGACCTGGAGACCGAGTTCGACGCCGTTGGGCGAGCTTCGCGGGTCGAGCGGGACGGGGATCTGGACGGACTGTTCGACACTGTGGAGCACTACATGCACGGCGAGCTGAGGCTGCGGGAGATCGATTCGGACGGGGACGGGACGATGGATAGGGAGGAGCGGTTTGTGGGTGGGGTGTTGGTACCGGAGATGCCCGCGGGTGAGGCGCCGAAGTGAGGGCGTCAAGAGTCGTCGCGATTGTAGCGCTGTTGGTTTGTACTCCGGCGTGGGCGGCGCGTTCCCCGTTCAAACCGGAGCCGCGCGTCGCGGCGACGCCCTCGTGGCCAAAGTCCACGGTGATCCTCGGCCCATTGCCGCTCCCCGAGATCCCGGAGGGTGCGTTGGAGGGCGAGATCGCGGTGAACTACAAGGCCTGGCTCGCGGCAGACCAGGCGGCGGGAGAGGTCGCCCGTGAACTTCGTGCGTTGGACCGCGCGATCGCCACGGCTGAGGGGTCCCGGTCCTCCCCGGGCGCCGACGAGATCGCGGTGCTTCACGCGGCGCTCTCCCAAGCGGTGGCGCGAAATCCGGCGCTCGGAGAGCGCATCGATCCGCTGGTGCTGACCGGGGAGCTGACCGTGGCGGCACGCGAACCTGGGCTCCCCCTGGCCCAGGAGCGTCTGGAAGCCTGGCGTGCCCGGCTCGTGGACGAAGTTCAGGATCACAAGGCGGAGGAGGCTCGGCGGGCTGGGGCGCTCGCCGCGGCCGTGGACCCCGCGCTCGGTTGGTGGCATCTGCTTGTGTTCGGGCTGCTCATGGAGCGCGCGTCCCACGACGCTTGGATGGCCGACTACGCGGCCTATCGACTGGCCGTTGTGGCCGCTGGCGCGGTTGGCGCGGCTGCAGAACGCCCGGTCTGGGAGGACGAGCCAGCTTGGCGGGCCTTCGCGGCGGTGGCTCATGGCACGGAGCCGGCCGCAGCAGAGCTTGGGGCGTGGAGAGCGGGCTTTTTGCTGCTCGCTCCGGAGGCCACGACCTTCGACCCCGCCTCAGGGGCTCAGAGGTTGTCGGCCCTCGTCGGCGCCAACCCCACGGCGGCGCTGGCGGGGCGGGCGCGGGTGCTGCTCACCGTGGATGCGCTGCAACCCCAAGGGCGCGGGGACAAAGAGCGCGCCGGGTTCGCCCGCGATCTCGCCACCGTCTCCCAAACGGAACCCGCCCTCCGCGACTACGCCGACGTGCTCCTCGCCCGTGCGTGCGAGCGGCTTGACGATCTCCCCTGCGTCCTCGATGGGCTTGGTCGGGCGGGCGCCGACGACCCCTTTGCCGGCGAGAAGCGGTGGTTGGCGGGTCGGGCGTTGTGGGGGAGTTTTGGGGCGGCCGGCATCGGCCCACCCCGCGCCTCCGCGGTTCGGGAGGCGCTTTACCGGCTGGGGAACGACGATCTCCAGCGCGCTGTGCTGGTCGAGGCGACAGACCAGTTGGCGGCGCGACAGAGCTTCTCGAAGGCCCAGGACCTGGGGCGAATCACCCTGGATCATTGGCCGTTGCACGCGGAGGCACCCGTGCTCGCGCTGCGGCTCGCTCGGCTCAGCTTGTCCGAGCCGATCCCCGACCCGGTGAGGGCGATGGCGATCGCCGAGTGGATGGGAGAGACCTACGGCCCGGGCTCCATGTGGCGCGTGACTCAGGGGAAAGTGCTGGAGGCGCACGTCGAGGAGGCCCTGGAGATGGCCGCCCGGCTCGAGGCGGGGGATGCGCTCCCGCCCGTCGTAACGGACGAGGATGGGGGGGACGGCGGCTCCGTCGCGGCTGTGGCAGCGAGGCAGACCCCGGGTATCCAAGCCTGCGCCGAGCTCGCCCGATCCGCGGATCGCCCACCACTGGGCCGCCTCGACCTGCGCCTCCACACCTCCCGACCGGTGCGCATCGAGGTGCTTCACGACGCGATCTTCGACGCGGAGCTGCTCTCGTGCGTGCAAGGCGAGGTCTCCCGCTGGCGCTTCGACGAATCCCTCGGCGAACAATCGTTCACCCACAGCTTCATCTTCCTGGACTGACTACTCCGGCAGCGCCTCCCACTCACACCCGTCCGTGTTCGACCCAGGACTCGCGCAGCAGGTCTCGATCGTGTCGCGCGCCAACCCAAACGTCGCCTCCCAATCGTCCCGATTCTTCTCCTGCTCGCCGCTGTAGACATACGGCATCCAGGTGGCGAGCCACCACAGATCGCTCTGGGCATCGGTGCTGGCCTCCACCACGCGGTCCTCATGCCCCGCCCCCTTGGCCGCACCGTAGGAGTCCGGTGCCCACGACGAGCACGTAGACGCCGACGCGATCCGATGGCACCCGGTACAGGCCGCGGCCTCCTGGGAGACCAGGTGGGTCGCGCCGGTGCTGCTGGTCGTCCCGTCCAATTCCACACGGGTGAACGCGCCGTGGGTATAGGCCCCCGGCACCCAATTCACCGATTGAAGGAAAGGCGTGTAATTGAACGGGTCGTTGTCGTGACAGCCGGTGCAACCATCGCCCGTCGTAAAATAATAATAGCCGGTGAACGCGGAGAGGTTGGCCTCGTCGCCCTTGGTCAGATCCATGTCGGGCATGTTGTCGTCGGCGATGCCGGTACCGTCGCTGTCATCGTACCAGCAGGAGGCGCCGGTGCGTTCGTTGTAGAGGATGATGCCCACGTCGTCGTAGGGCGCGCTCTCGTCGGTCGTATAGTAATTGCGACGACAAATCCACTTGGCGGTCACGTCGCCGTGGGTCAATTGGCCGAGGCGGCCTCCGGGCACGCAGGTGCCGTAGAGCAAGCTGGGGTTTGCGCAGGTGGTGACCCGGCCGTCCACGGCTGACAGTTCCCCGTCCTCTCCCGCCGTGTAGATCACGATCTCCTCGCCGTTGCTGCATTGGTACTCCTCCACGGATGGGAGCCAGCCGTCCATCGCGTCCTTGCAGCGGCAGGAATAGCAGATCGCCTTCGCCTCGTCCGTCGAGGTGTCCTCGCAGAACGAGGTGCAGTCGATGTCGATGATCGGGACGGTGTCGGAGTCGGCGATCTCCACGTCCGCCCAGCACCCGGCGAGGAGGGCGAGGAGGAGCAGCGGAGCGCGGTTCGACATCCGCGGGGAGCCCTCATCCGCCGCCGAGTACGGCGGCACCTTCTCCCGGAGGGAGAAGGGGAACACGCCAAAGCGCACCCGCGGGGAGCCCTCATCCGCCAGGAGGACAGAATTACGGTTCATCGTTGCCCTCGGCCTTCGGCTCCGGATCCTTGGGCTCCGCGGCCTTGGCATCCGGCTTGCCAGGCTTTCCAGGCTTGGGGTCGATCTTGCCGGACGAGACATCCCGAATCCACTCCAGGATCCGTTTGGTGTCGCCCGCGTCGATGGTCTCGCTGAACGCCGGCATCTTTCGATTTCCGTTGCGCACGACCGACGTCATTTCGTCCAAACTGTCCCGGGTGATGCGGCCTTTCAGGCTCTCGACGCCGCCCAGCGCGGCCGCGATCGGACCGTCCCCGAGACCCTTGGCACCGTGGCACGCCGAACAGGATTGGGACCACAACGCCTGCGCAAGCTCGGGATCCGGCGGACGTTTGCTGGGCACCGTCGTCCCGCTGTCCGCCGCCAGGGCGGAGCCGAGGAGCAGCACCAGCGGCAGGAGCAGACGCATCAGTGCACCGAGATCTGAACCGTCTTGAGCACCACATCGGTGTCCGGCTTGTCCTGCCGGTTCTTGGGCACGCTCGTGATCTTCTTCACCACGTCGAGGTTCTCACAATCCCCGAAGATCGAGTGTTTGCCGTTCAGATGGTCGGGCGTGCCCTCGGTGATGAAGAACTGCGAGCCGTTCGTGTCCGGCCCGCTGTTGGCCATCGCCAGGATGCCGGGATGGTCGAACACGGTGAAGTCGCCCACCTCGTCCGCAAACTGGTAGCCCGGGCCGCCGATGCCCTTGCCCAGGGGATCGCCACCCTGGATCATGAAGTCGGAGATCACCCGGTGGAAGATCGTGCCATCGTAGAGCTTCGCGGTGCTCTTCTGCTCGGTGCGGGGGTCCACCCATTCGCGGTCCCCTCGGGCCAGCTCGACAAAGTTCAGAACGGTCTCCGGCGCCTGCTCGTGGCGCAAGGTGCAATGGATGTCTCCCTGGCTGGTGACGAACGTCGCGTGCAGCTTCTTGCCGCCGCTCACGCCGAGCTTTTCGAACATCGCAGCCTTGCGCGCGGCCTCCGCAGCCTCGCGATCCGCCTTGGACTTGGCCAGCGCGGCCTCGTTGTCACCCTCCAAGCGCTTGTTTGCGCGCTCCAGGTCGGCCACGCGCTGCTTGAGATGCGCGTTCTCCTCCATCATGGCGGAGTCGGTACAGGCGAGGAGGATCAGGGCGGACACGAGCACGGCGGACTCCGGGAGGGGCGGGGGCTATCAAGGACCGGCCGGACGCGCTCAGTCCGCCGTGCACGGTAAAGGGCCGCATGCACATCGAGCAACGTCGTGGTGGCCACCTGGAGACCGTTCACCCCGTGTCGGCCGCGCTCTACGCGGATGGCGCGATCCGCTGGTCGGTCGGCCCGGACGTCTCCTCCTTCTGGCGCTCGGGCTGCAAGGCGATGCAGCTCACGACCTCGCTTGAGCACGTTCCTGCCGACGTGATCGCCACGCTGACCGACACAGATCTGGCCATCGGCGCGGCGTCCCACTCCGCTGAGCCCTTTCACGTCGCGCACGTCCAGGGCCTGCTCGCGCGGTTTGAGCTGACCGAGGCGGACCTCCGCTGTGGTGCTCACCGCCCGATGCACGAGCCGAGCGCCCGAGCCCTCGACATCGCGGGGCTCGCCCCCTCCCAACTCCACAGCAATTGCTCCGGCAAACACACGTTTATGCGGGCCGCTGCCCGGTTCGCCGGTTGGGCGCCAGACTACCGGCCCATCGGCCATCCCCTCCAGCAGGCGAACCTTAGGCGAATGACCGAATGGGCCGGTTTGACGCCCGGGATCGCCGTCGATGGGTGCGGCGTGCCCAGTTTTCATCATCCGCTCTCCGCGATGGCCCGCGCGGTCGCCCGGCTCGCGACCGAGATGGGCACCCCCTCCGCCGATTCTCCCGCCGCGCGAGGGCGCGCGCCGGGATTATCGGCCAGTGTTGGCCAAGAACGCCCGCATCCGCGGGCTGGTGTTCGCGTCAATTCGGCCGGGTCCGGCGCAACTGGCTCCCTCGCAGGCCGTATCGGCTGGGCCATGCACCGCGAGCCGCGGCACATGAGCGGCGAGGGACGCCTGGATCTCGCCGTGGTCGAGGGCGCGACTGAGCCGCTCACGGTCAAGATCGGGGCGGAGGGGCTGTTCACCATCGCCATGCCGCAGCGGCGTGCGGGGCTCGTGATCAAGTGCCACACCGGGAACGACGCGGCGCTCGCCATCGCTGTGCGGGCGGTGCTGGACCAACTGTTCCCGGGGATGTTTCTGCCCTCGGAGTGGCCGTGGTCGGTCGTGCCGAATGTGGTCGGAGATGTCGTGGGGGAGCGGACGGCGGTGTGGTAGCCCTCCTACGTCCCGACCCGCTACCCCGCCACCGCTCCCTCGACCCCCGCCGCCAGCGCCGAAGACGCCGCGCGCTGCAACCCCTCCAACGCGCCGGCCGACCCGGTGGTGATCTCCTCGGCCAACGCCGCCTCCCAGGCCATGCCCAAGGCCGTTGCCCTTCCCTTTGCCTTCGCGGCGAGCCCCTTCGCCCTCGCCGCCTCCCCCTGGGTAGCCGCGAAGGCCGCCGCCGTCAGGAGCGCCCGCGGCTCTCCGACGGGCAGCATGCCTCCGAAGGTTCGGACGATCTTCACCGCGGCCTTGGCCTCCGCGAGCGTAGCGCTCTTGGCTTCAAACGCCGATAATATTACCTCCGCTGCCGCGGCGAGGGACCACACGCAGAACCAATTCGTGGGCGGAGCCAGTCCGGCCAGAACAACGGCCTCGCGGGCGGCCTCCGCTGACGCGGCGCTGCGGCCCAACGTGTGTCGCCCCGAGGCCAACGCACCGAGGGCGAGCACCCGCTCGGCGTGGTGCGGCTGGTCGGCGAGGCGAGCCTCCAGCTCAGCGACGGTGGACTGCAGATCGGCGCGGGCCAGCGTGCCCAGGAAGAGCTCGATCGTGGCGCACCAGACCTGGACCTGAAGCGCGCCTTCGCGGGGGGCGATGCGCCGGGCGTGGGCCACAGCCAGGACGGCGCCCGCGGGGTCTCCAGCGGCCAGACAGCCGAACGCCTCGCCGCAAAGGCTGCTCGCCGCGCGGAAGGGATCGCCAAGCTGAAGGAAGATGCGGGTGGCCTTGGCGTTGGAGGCCGCGCCAGCGGCCAGCGCCCCCAGGGTGTTGGTGAACACCGAACTCAAAAGGTTGACGTAGGCCAACGTCGGGAGATGGTCGCTGGCCTCCGCTGCGGCCAGGGCCTGCCGGTTCCAGCGCCAGCCGAGGCGGTGCAATCCGCCAAGCCCCGCGCCGATCGCCCCGCTCGCGCAGGCGATCGCGATCTCGCGGGGTTCGCCGGCGCGTTCCGCGGCGAGGATCGCGTAGACGTCGGCATGGAGCAGGCCGAGCAGGTCGAGAGAGAAATACTCGACCTCGGCGAGCCCTTGGTGGGCCTCCGCTGCGGCCCGTAGGCGGCTCCGCTCGGGTCCGGGGTCCGCGACCGTCACTCCCAAGGCGAGCGTCCATGCAAGCCGAACGCAGCCGACCAGCAAGTCGAGCCCGAGCCAGACCTTGGCGGTGGGCACCCGCATGCCGAGCTGGGCGAGCGCGCTGCGAAAGTGCGCCCGCGCCTGCGGGTAGGCGACGAGCTTGAGGCGGGCAGCGCCGGACATCGCCTCCCAGTCCGCGAGCCGGGATGCAGGCTGCGGCACGCTCTTCGCGAGGGCGCGTGCCCTCTCCAGGAACGCGAGGCACTCCGCGTTGGCGTATTCTCGGAGGGCGGTCGCGGCGGCGTGTTCCAGGGAGACGAGCGCCTCTGGCACGTCCCCGGCGTGCTCCCAATGCCACGCGAGGGTTGGCCAGGCCGTCTGGGGTGCTTCGACGTACCAGTGGGCGACGCGCCGATGAAGATCGCGGCGTTGGGCGAACGCCAGCAGGTTGTACGCGACCTCCTGCGTAATCGCGTGCTTGAACGACCAGTCGAGCGAGGTCTCCGATTGGATCAGCTCCTGGGTCTCCAGCGCTCGCAGCCATTCCGGCAGGCTCTCCCCGTCCGCCGTCACCGGGTAGGCCGCCTGCACCGCGCGCGCGGGAAAGACGCGCCCGATCACGCTCGCCACCTTGGCGGTGAGCTGGGCGCCGGGTGGCAGAGCGTCGATCCGGGCGGTGACGACCCCCTCGACGGTCACGGGCACCGTGCCGATCGCGCGAGCGGCGTCAAATGCGCAGGCCCCGCCCTCCTCGACAGTGACAATCGCGGCGTCCCGCAGCGCCAGCGTGAGCTGCTCGCTGTAGAACGGATGGCCGCCGGATCGGCCATGGACGAAGGCGACGAGCGCCTCTGGGACGGCGCCCCCCAGCGCACGGGCGACCACCGAGCCGACCTCGCTGATGGACATCGCACCGAGCAAAATGGGCGCCAGACCATCCCCGTGCAGGAGCCGCGTCAGGTCCGAAGGGGGGGAGGCCGCGATCGGCCGGGATCCAACGATGACGTGAAGCTCCGGCACCGCAGCCAGCACCTCTCGGGCCAGCCCGGTCGAGGGGGTGTCGAGCCAGTGGGCGTCGTCCAGCACGAGGAGCACGGGGCCCGCGTTCACCGCGGCGGTGAGCAGCCGCACCGTGATTGCCCGGATCGCGGCGGCACGCGCGACGGGCTCCATCTGCTCGACCAGGGGGTTCGACGGCAGGGTCAGCGGCCACAAGCCGTCCAACAGGGGCGCGCGCATCCCCAAGTCAGCGTCCTCCAGCTCCGCCAGAACAACCTCTGCAGTTCGACCGCCGACCAACTGCGCCAGCACCGACCTCCAGATGTGCCACGGGGTGAAGCGCTCGATGGCGCCTCCCTCCCCGTAGAGCACACGGATCCCCCGGGCCTCCGTCTCCGCCATCACACTTGAGAGCAGGGAGGACTTTCCGATGCCGGGCTCGCCCATCACGAGCACGCGGAGGGCGCCGTGCTCCAGCCTGGCCAACATGTCGGCTCGCTCTTTCGCCCGGCCGAGGATCGGGCGGGCGTCAGCCTCCTTCGTGATAGCCGTCGGCCGGAAGGTGTCGATGGGCTGCGCGAACCCCTTGACCTTGGCGCTCCCCGCGCTCTCAAACCCGACCCGTCCGTCCGCGGCGCGCCGGGTGAAGTTGTCGACGAGGATGCCGCCGTCAGACTTGCCCATCAGGC
>CANKNP010000160.1 GCA_947483545.1 Deltaproteobacteria bacterium
AAGGCGGCACGAAGTGCGCGCCTTCAAAGCTGGCTCCCGTGTTTGCGTCTCGGGCGGGAACGGCGCGGTAGCGCCGGACCCGGCCGAATCGACGCGAACACAAGCCCGCGGATGCGGGCGTTCTTGGCCAACACTGGCCGATGCGCCCGGCCCGCGCCCTCGCGGGGCGGGAGAATCGGCGAACAGGGAGACCGCGCGACGGGGTTCGTACATGGGCGCGAGTATAGAGAAAATGCGGGGGATCGGCCAGTGCTGTTCTGGAAATGTACGGGCTACGAGCTACGAGGAGCGGGCTGCGGGCTGCGGGCGCAACTCCGACGTGGCAACCCTCGAAACGGGGGGCGAAGCCCCGCCGATCCGCGCGCTCGGCGAACCTCGCTCGCGGCTCGGCGGTCTCTTTGCACCGTTCCTACCGGTGGAATGCGACGGTCCGGCGAAGACGCCGGGCCCGCCGCCTTCCACCTGGAACGGTGCGGGTGGGGGCCAGCCCGGCTCCAGGTCAAGTCCTTCCAGTGACTTAGGACGTTGCTGTTTGCGCAGCGCCCGGGCTGCCCCCCGCCGGGTCGATGCTCAACCGCACCCGAGCCGGGTCCCGGCGACGGCGGGTACTCCCGCCGAGGACGGGTATGCGTTCGTTTGCCTCAGCGCGCGCCCGAACCCTGCAACCCGAGGAACAGGCGAAGCGCCTCATCGAGTGCGGCGAGCTCGTTGGCCGGCAGGACACCGTACACGCGACGAATCCGGCCCTTGTCGATGGAGCGCAGGTGATCCACGAGCGCACAGGACACCTTCGTGAGTCCGCTGCCGGTGGGGGAGAGCTGTGGGTAGAGCGCTCCGACTCCGAGCGTGCCAGTCACCGGAACCACGCAAAGCACGGGAAACCGTTGGTCTTGGTTGACGACGGGGTCGCTCACGACGACGCAGGGGCGCACTCCCCGTTGTTCGTTGCCCACAGTCGGATCGAGTTCGACCAGCACGACCGATCCGCGACTCAGGATCATAGGTTCCCCGCCTTCCATCCGTCGCCGCTGACCCAACGAACGGGCGTCCCACCGGCGAGGTCAACCAACTCAGCTGCGTCCTCCACCAGATCGGGCAACCAGTCGCCCGTCCCGAGCTCCGACAGGTCGTCCCCGCCGGGGTGCGGCGAGCTGACGGAACGCAGCAACTCCTCACGACGGCGGTGCTCAAGCTCGCGCTCCACGGCCTGGGCGATGAAGCGGCTTCGGTTTTGCTCGAACCGGTCGATACCGTCGAGCAGGTTCGACGGGAGGGTCACAGTCACGCGTTCGGTGTTCACCACGGATGCCTCGCAGGTATGCTGAATAGTATGATCATACTTCCCCACCGTCAAGGGTATCGTCGGGCCGGCCGGCGAATTGCGCCGCACGCAGCCACAGTTTCGCGCCCAAGCACCCGATGGCGGGCCCTGCCCCCCACAAATTACGGACAGGCCAACGTGACGGTCTCAGGCCGCCCTGGGGACCGGAAGGTGATCTCTTTCGGCAAGGAGCAGCCCGCACCGTCCGCATCGCTCACGAGCTTGAACTGGCGTACTCCCTCGCTTACCTGCGCGGTGACCGGCATGGCGCCGCGATCGACGCCATCGATGAACACCCGAAAGCCGGCCGGACCGTACACGTTCACCTGCCCGGTGACGACCTCGGGCTTCAGGATGAACGGCACGTTGAGCTCGGCGACGCGGATCGTGACCTCGCGCACCTCGGTCTTGTACCCGCTCCGCACCACCCGGATGTTGTGGGCGCCGTACGCCAGCTCCACAGTGAGCGGAGTGCGACCACGCTGCTGCTCGTCGATATAGACGGTCGCGCCATCGGGATCGGTCACGATCTTCAGGACACCCGAGGTGGCCGGCGCCGGGGCACCCCACGGGCTGGCATCCGCGGTCACCTGCGGCGCGGCCGTCGGCTTGGTGCTGACGGGCGTCGCGGTGGGCTCGGAGGCCGGCGTCTGCTGTTTCGGTGGGGGAGAGGTGGGAGGTGTGCCAACCGGCGACCCGGCCGGAGGACCGGACGGGGTCAGCGCCACGGGCGGTTCGGCGGGCAGTAGCGGCTCTGGCAGCACGGGCTCGACGACGGGCGGAGGGGCAGCGGCGACCGGAAGAGGGACGGCGGGCGCGGGTGGCTTCGGTTCAACCACGGCCACGGGCGTTTTTTGGGGCTCGTTCCCGCCCATGAAATACGCTGCGGCGGCCACGGCGGCCAGCAGCAGGGCCCCCCCGACGACCAAGCCTGCTGCGAGCAGCCCGACGCCGAGCGTTCCGGAGGACGGTGCAGGCTCGTCGAGCACCGAGGGCTCTTCGGCCGGGGTCTTGCGGGCGGGCTTCGGGGCCGCGGGCGGGATCGGGGCCGCCGCCGGGATCGGCTCCATGGGCGGGGCGATCGTGGGGGCTGGGCGGCGAGGCATCGGAGCGCTCGCCGTGGGGTCCACGACATCGCCCATCGGCGCCCCGGGCAGAATGCGGGACACGTCGGACACGACCTCGACGGGGGTCGCGGGCAGGACGACCGCGACCGGAGGCGTGGAGACGGCGGCGCCCGCGACCGCCGGCAGCTCAATGTCGACGAGGGCGGAGGAAGACAGTGGGACCGTGGCGCTGTCCTGCTCGTCCGGCGCACCCGGAAGGGCGGTGCCCAGCGGGCGGGTGGCGTCCTGCTCGTCCAACGCATCCGCCAGGGCGGTCCCCAGCGGGCGGGTGGCGTCCCGCTCGTAGTCGGGCGCTGCCGTCAGATCCGCGAGGTTGTTGGACATGCGGGGGGGCTCCCTGCGGAACTCGTGGCCATCTTCGTCCGTGATCGGCCCCGTGAAGATCCCGGTGATGTCGCGGGGCACGTCAGCGGTGGGCGGCCTCGCGGGGGCTGAGTCCCCTGCCCCGGCGGGAGCCTGGGGGGCCACGGGCGGGCGCAAGGATCCCGGGGACGGCAGATCCGCCTCATCGGCGAGCCGGGGGGCGGGGGCGATGCTCTGGGACGCAGGCTTGACCGGCAGGGGCGAGGACACCCCACCCTTCGAGACGAGCGGCATGCCGTCGTTGAAGCAGAAGTCAATCCAGTCCTCGTAGGTGGTATGGCACAAGGGACAGATCTTCATCTGGGCTCCAGCAGCTCCGGCACAACGGTCAACTATAGCGCGTGGCGGCCGGGGGCGGGGGTGTCGCGATCAGAGCACGCCCAGGGCGGCATGCGCCGCCGCCAAACGGGCCACGGGCACGCGGAACGGCGAGCAGCTCACGTAGTCGAGACCTACGTGATGGAAGAACGCGACGCCCGTCGGGTCGCCGCCGTGCTCTCCGCACACGCCAACTTTGAGCTGGGGCCGGGCCGCTTTGCCGAGCCGCGTCGCCATCTTCACCAGCTCGCCCACGCCCTCGACGTCGAACACCGCCAGCGGCGAGTCGCGGATCACGCCGCGCTGCTGGTACTCGGTGAAGAACTTGCCCATGTCATCGCGGGAGAATCCGTACGTCATCTGCGTCAAATCGTTCGTGCCGAAGCTGAAGAAGTCCGCGTGCACCGCGATCTTGTCCGCGAGCACACAAGCCCGTGGCAGCTCGATCATCGTGCCCACCCGGTAGTTGATCCGGACGTTGTTCTCCAGCAGCACCTGCTCTGCGGTGTCCTCGACCTGCTTGCGGCAGCGCTCGAGCTCCGCAGGCATCGACACCAGCGGGATCATCACCTCGGGGATGACCTCGATGCCCTCGCGCGTGACCGCCACGGCGGCCTCGAACATCGCGCGCACCTGGGTGTTGTAGATCTCGGGGGTGGTCACGCCGATGCGACAGCCCCGATGCCCCATCATCGGGTTCGACTCGTGCAGTTGCTTCAGGCGCTCCTGCAACGCCTCCGTGCGGACGCCCAGATCTTTGGCGACCGCGGAGACCTCTTCGGGCCGCGAGGGCAGGAACTCGTGGAGCGGGGGATCCAGCAGCCGGATCGTGACCGGCAGGCCGTCCATCGCGCGAAAGATCTCCATGAAATCCTGGCGTTGAATTGGCAGGACTGCGTTCAACGCCCGCTGGCGAGAGCGCTCGTCGTCGGCGAGGATCATCTGGCGCATCGCCCGAAGTGCTGTGACCTCAAAAAACATGTGCTCGGTGCGGCACAGGCCGATGCCGACCGCCCCCAAGCGCCGCGCGTTGGCCGCGTCCGCCCCGGTGTCCGCGTTCGCCCGCACCTTCAGCCGCGCCCGCTTGTCTGCCCAGGCCAGCAGCTGCCCCATCGCGCCTGCGTCCGTCGGCGGCGCCAGTGTCGGGATCTCGCCCTCGAACACCTCGCCCGTCCCGCCGTCGATGGTGATGAAGTCGCCACGCTTCACGACGGTGTCGCCCGCGTAGAAGAGCTGGCGCCCGTAGTCCACCAGGATCTCCGTGCATCCGACCACGCAAGGCTTGCCCATCCCGCGCGCGACCACCGCCGCGTGGCTCGTCTGACCCCCTCGCGCCGTCAGGATCCCCCGCGACATGTTCATACCCTGGATGTCCTCCGGGCTGGTCTCCAACCGCACGAGGATCACGCTCTCGCCTTTGTCCGCGAGCTCTTGTGCCTCTTCGGAGTGGAACACCACCCGGCCGCTCGCCGCCCCCGGGCTCGCGTCCAACCCCTTCGCGATCCGCTTCTTCCGCGCGTCCGGATCCAGCACCGGCCGGAGCACCAGCTCCAGCTCGCTCGCTTTCACGCGGCGGATCGCTTCCTCCTCGGTGATCAGGCCCTCGGCCACGAGATCGACGACGATCTGCACCGAGGCCGCCGGCGTGCGCTTCCCATTCCGCGTCTGCAGCAGGTACAGCTTCCCTTCTTCGATGGTGAACTCGATGTCCTGCATGTCCCGGTAGTGGAGCTCAAGCTGCTTCTGCAGCTTGTACAGCTCGTCGTAGATGACGGGCATCGCCTCTTGCAGCGTCACCCCATCGGTGGCGCCGCCCTCCCGGTTGATCGGGTTCGGGTTGTGGGTCCCCGCGACGACGTCCTCGCCCTGTGCGTTGGCGAGCCACTCCCCAAAGAACATCCGCGCGCCAGACTTCGGGTTCCGCGTGAAGCAGACCCCCGTGGCGGACGCCTCCCCCATGTTCCCGAACACCATCGACTGCACGTTGACCGCGGTGCCGCAGTCATCGGGGATGTTGTTCATACGCCGATAGTAGCGCGCCCGCTGGCCGTTGAAGCTCCGGAACACCGCCTCGATCGCGAGCTTCAACTGTACCTGGGGATCCTGGGGGAATTCGCCCCAGGCGTCCGCGACGACGGCCTTGAGCCGCCCGACCAGGGCGATCAGCTCGTCCACGGGCAGATCGCGGGGCTGACGGCCCTTCGTAGCTTCGTCGACGACGCGTTGAAACCGCGTGTAGGGGATCTCCAAGACGACGTCGCCGAACATCATCACGAAGCGGCGGTAGCTGTCCCACGCGAAGGCCGTGCGGCCGGTCTTCGCAGCGAGCCCGAGCACCGTCGTATCGTTCAAGCCGAGGTTCAGGACGGTGTCCATCATGCCGGGCATCGAGGCCGCGGCGCCGGACCGAACCGAGAACAGCAGCGGGTTGTGGGCATCGCCGAAGCGCTTGCCCGTGCGTTCCTCGACCAGGGCGAGCGCCGCCTGGGCTTCGGCCCAGAGCCCATCGGGGTAGGCGCCGTCGTGCTTGAACCAGTGGTTGCAGGCCGCGGTTGTGAGGGTGAAGCCGGGGGGCACCGGGAGCCCGATGCGGGTCATCTCCGCGAGCCCCGCGCCCTTGCCGCCCAGGAGCGCCTTCATCGTGCCGTCACCATCCGACTGACCGTTTCCGAAGGAATAAACCCAGGTGTTCACGCGAGACCTCGTAGGGTGGACCGCCGGCGCCTTGAAGATGCCGGCGGGGCCGGGGGCTAACCTGAAACGGTGGGGGACGGGTGGGTAAGGGTACGGGCTGCGGGCTGCGGGCTGCGGGCTGGGACCCGGGCGGGCGGGGCTACGGGCTGCGGGCTGCGGGCGGGGCGAAGCGCCGAGGACGAACCAGGAGAATCCACCACGGAGACATGGAGACACGGTGGGGACCCCTGAACCGGGGGCTTGGCCCCCGCAGCCGATGTCCCGGCGTCGGCGGGTACTCCCGCCGACGCCGGGTATGCGCTCGTACCGGAGCGCACCCGTAAGAAAAGGACTGAGCAAACACCCGGCCCGCCGATCTCCACGGGCGGTCCTCGGCCCGCTCGGAAGCCGCGGCGGACGCGCGGAGCCCGCCATGAGCGTGTCTACGCCTCGCCGATCTCGGTTCCATGGCGGAGCCGTCGAAGGTAGGCGTCCTAGGCGAAAGCGCGATCTCGGCGCCTCCCGGTGGTTTCCACGAGGATGCCGGCGTCCGTGAGCGTGTCGATGGCTCGGCTCGCGGTTGGGCGGTTGGTCGCAAGGATGATGCGCTCGACCTGCTGGCGCGAGGAGGCGAGCTTGCCGCCTTGCGACGCCGCTGTCAGCGTGAGGCGTGGTGGACCGCTTGATGGACGCCGGCCCCCCGATCTCCACGGGCGGTCCACGGCCCGCTTGGAAGCCGGGGCGGACGCCCGGAGCCCGCCCCCTCCCCCCCACAACGTTAGCCCCCGCCCATGGACCGAGCCATCCTCCAACCCCTCCATGGGAACGCGACCGTCCGCGCCCGACTCGCCCGCGCGGCCGAGGAGCAGCGCCTCCATCATTGCTTTGTTTTCGAGGGCCCCGAAGGCGTCGGCAAGTTCGCCTATGCCCAGCGTTTTGCGATGGAGATCAACTGCGTCGCGACGGCCCAGCCTTCCATGTTCGGCCCGCCCACCCCCGTGGAACGCCCCTGCGGCGAGTGTGAACAGTGCCGGTGGATCCTGGCAGGTACCCATCCGGACATCGTGATCGTGGAGCCTGACCCTTCGAGGGCAACGGCGATCCTCACGGCGGCCCAGGCCCGCGAGATCGTGAACGGCCTGCTCGTTCAACGCCACTCCGCCCGCTACCGCGTCGTGATCCTGCACCCTGCGGATGCATTGGGCGAGGACGCCGCGAACATCCTGCTCAAGACCCTCGAGGAGCCGCCGCCCGGCACCCAGTTCATCCTCGTCACATCGCGCCCTGCCTCACTCTTGCAGACCGTTCGCTCGCGCAGCCAGCGGGTGCGCTTCGGCCCGCTCAGCGACGACGAGATGCGCGTCTGGCTGACCTCCCGCTCCCTCCCCCCCGACCTGCTGGAGCCGGCGGCCGGCAGCCCAGGTCGAGCCCTGGCGCTCGCGGAGGGCGAGGCGGACGCGCGGGCTGAGCTGTTGGACGCGCTCTGCGCCGTCGTCGGGCAGCCCCTGCACGTGCTCTTCGCGTTCACCGAGGCGCAGGCCAAGGCGGAGGGCGACAGCGCCGAGCTGGTCCTTCAGGTCTTCGAAGAGCTGCTGGCGGACACGGTCGCCATGGCCAGCGGCCGCCCGGTGCGTCACCTTGAGCGCGAGGTCCTGCTCCGTCGATGGGTGCGCGGCCTCTGGCCCGGGGGCGTCGGCCGGCTCCAGGTCGAGATCGCGCTGGCCCGCGACCGGCTGCGCCTCAACGTGCAGACCCGCGTCGTGCTCGAACCCCTGCTCGCCCACCTCAACCTTGAGCTCGCGCATCTACCCGCATGAAACCTCCTGAAGCTCCTCCGGTCCTCCCCGGCACCCCCCTCATCGACTCGCACTGCCACCTCGACACCCGCGTCTGGGAGGACGACGCCGGCGTCGATGCCGTCGTCGCCCGCGCCCACGCCGCAGGCGTCAGCCACATGGTCGCCATCGGGTCAGGCTACGGCTTCCAAAGCGCCGAACGTGCCCACGCCGTCGCGACGCGCCACCCCAACGTCCGCTGCGCCGCCGGTCTGCACCCGCACGACGCCTCCGAGTTCACCGACGAGCGCCTCGCCGACATGCTCGCGCTCCACCAACAAGGCCCCGGGCTCGTCGCGCTCGGCGAGATGGGCCTCGACTACCACTACACCTACTCCCCGAGGGAAGCGCAGCGGGTCGCCTTCCGCGCCCAACTTGCCGCGGCGAAGGAGCTCAACCTCCCCGTCATCATCCACGACCGCGAGTCGGGCGGCGAGACCCTGGACATCCTCGACGACACCGCCGCGTGGGACACCGGCGTGCTCTTTCACTGCTACACCGGCGACGTCGCGTACATGCAGGCCATCACCGAGCGCGGCGGCTTCATCTCGATCCCCGGCATCGTCACGTTCAAGACCGGCGAGGTCATGCGCGAGGTCGCCGCACGCGCGCCCATCGACCGCATCCTGATCGAGACAGACAGCCCGTTCCTCACGCCCGTGCCGTTCCGCGGACGCAAGAACGAGCCGGCGTATGTTGGCTACGTGGCGGCCAAGGTCGGCGAGGTCCGGGGCATGACGGCGGAGGCGGTCGCGGAGATCGCGGCGGTGAACACCAGGGGGTTTTTTCGGTTTTGAGGGGGGCCATCCATGCGTGTGTCACCCCCGCCGCGGGCGCTCCCGCTTCGTTCGGACCGGGCGAGTCGTTCGGGATAAAGGCCCCCCGTGCCCCGCCCCATCCGCCTCGGCCAATCCTCGTTCACCCAACTCCGCGAGGAGGGTGGGTACTACGTGGACAAATCCAGCTTCGTCTCCGAGGTGCTGACCGCGCCGATGCAGGTCGCCCTGTACCCCCGGCCCCGGCGCTTCGGCAAGACGCTGAACATGACGATGCTCCGCGCGTTCTTCGAGATTGGACCCGACCGCAGCGGGCTTTTTGAGGACCTGTCCATCTGGAAGGACGTGGAGGCGTGCACGCACTTTCAACGGCACCCGGTGATCTCGCTCACGTTCAAAGACGTCGTGGAGCCTACCTGGCCGGAGGCGCGGCGGGCGTTGAACGCCCTGCTCTCCGCCGAGGTCGAGCGCCATGCGGCGGCAGTGGCGGATCCGCGGGTTCCTCCGGGGCTCCGGGCTCGCCTGGAGGCGGTGATCGCCGGGACCGACCACCAGGGCCGTGTGCTGCTGGACTTGTGTCAAGCCCTGGAGATTCACCACGGGGAGAAGGCAATCCTGCTGATCGACGAGTACGACGCCGTCGTGCTCACCGCCTGGGACCTGGGGTACTACGACGAAGCGGTGCTCTTTTTCCGGAGCCTCTTGTCGAGCGGGCTCAAGGGAAACGACTGGCTCTTTCGCGGGGTGATGACCGGCATTTTGCAGTTGGCGCGGGAGTCGATGTTCTCCGGGCTCAACAATGTGGAGGTCTACTCGTTGCTGAAGAATCGGGCGGACGAGCAGTTTGGGTTCACCGAAGATGAGGTGATCGGTGTGTTGGGGGAGTTCGGCCGGTCGGAGGAAGCAACGGAGGTTCGGGATTGGTACAACGGCTATCGATTCGGGAGGGCAACCGTGTACAACCCGATCTCGATCATGAGCATGTTGGCGTATCCTGACGAGCCACTGTTGCCGTACTGGCTCAATACTTCCGCGAATCTCCTGGTGCGCAAGTTGTTGCTGGCGCACATGGAGATCGATGCGGGCGTGGCCATGCTGCTCGGTGGCGGCAGTGTCGAGAGCCAGATCCAGGAGGAAGTTCCCCTTCGAGATCTGAACGGCAGGCACGTTTGGGGGCTGTTGTTGTTCTCGGGCTACTTGCGGGCGGAAAACGTGCGCGTGGAGGAAGCACGCACTTTCGCAGACCTTCGCATCCCCAATCGGGAAGTGCGTGGGTTGTGGCAGGATACTTTCTCGGGCTGGCTGGAGCAGCAGGCCGGTAGCGTAGAGCCCCTTCACCGCGCCGTCTTGACCGGCGACGCCCCCGCGGTGGAGGAAATCCTCCAAACAATGTTGCTCCGGCACGTCTCCTTTCACGACACCGCAGCCAATCAGGACGAAGCATTTTACCATGCCTTCGTGCTCGGATTATTGGTGACCCTGGAGAAATCCCACGCGGTTCGCTCCAACCGGGAGTCTGGCCGCGGCCGGCCGGATCTCTTGATCATCCCGAAGCGGCCCGGGCTGGCGGGCGTGGCGTTGGAGTTCAAACGCCGACAGCGCGTGAGGGTCAAGATAGGGGAGCCGCAACCGCCGCCGGCCGAGGGGGAGCTGGAGGGGTTGGCAAAGGCGGCATTGGAGCAGATCCAGGATCGGGCGTACGTCACCGAGCTGGAGTCGGCAGGTGCCGCGCCCATCTGCCGGCTTGGGATTGCGTTTTCGGGGCAGGATGTGGTGGTGCGGGGGGAGTGAGAGGCACAGGCGCAGACTTTTCGCACGCCTGACTTTAGATTAGACACTGCGTAGGGGCGGCCCCCTGTGAGCCTGGGAAACAACGTGCCCGACGTCGAACGGAAGCCGTTCCCGGAAGGCAGGAGGAAAGGAAGCGACGAAAAATGTCGGAAGAAAGCTCCCAGCAACCGAACTCCCCGAGCGCGCCCAAGCTCTTCGAGATCGGTTGCCCACAGCAACCGAACTCCCCGAGCGCGCCCAAGCTCTTCGAGATCGGTTGCGCCCGGGCGGCTCCCGGCGGGAACGGCGCCGGGATCCGACCGAGCCGCCCGTCGCCCCATCAAATGGATGGCCCCTTTGTCATCCTGGTGCAGTCCGCGATCATTCTCCGACCGGCTCACTGCCGTTGGCCACGATCCTGAGCGTGGCACGGCGATTGCTTGACCCCGCTCGATCTCGAGATCTCCGATGTGTTCCCCGCCGTCCCTTCACCTGCCTGAGCCAGCCTCCCCGATTCTCCCGTCGCGCGGGGGCGCGCGCCGGGATTATCGGCCAGTGTTGGCCAAGAACGCCCGCATCCGCGGGCTTGTGTTCGCGTCGATTCGGCCGGGTCCGGCGCTCCCGCGCCGTTCCCGCCCGAGGCGCAAACACGGGAGCCAGCTTGGAAGGCCCGCACTTCGTGCCGCCTTCAAAGCTGGCTCCCCGATTCTCCCGTCGCGCGGGGGCGCGCGCCGGGATTATCGGCCAGTGTTGGCCAAGAACGCCCGCATCCGCGGGCTTGTGTTCGCGTCGATTCGGCCGGGTCCGGCGCTCCCCGCCTTCCATTCTGGCTCCCCGAGCGGGGTGTTGGAAAACACACACCTGCCCTGCGCAGTTCACCCGTGAGCGTGCTCCGCAGCACAGGGGTCACGCTGCTCCTCTGCGGGATCGGGGAAACGTGGGGGGCTGAACCCGAGACCCTCTTGGGGTTGACCGCGCTGGCGCTGGAGCGCCACCCCGAGATCGCCGCGTTTGACCTGGATGCGGAGGCCGCCCGTGCGCGAACTACGGCGGCGGGCCGTCCGATGGACCTCCAGTGGATGTTCGGCGCCGAAGCGCTGGGCGCGATGCCCGACGCGGTGGACCCGACCATGTTCATGGTCGGGTTCGAGCAGATGTTCGCTTTGCCCCCCGCGTATCGGGCCCCTCGGGAGCGCTCGGCCCTCGACGTGCGGGGCGGAATGAGCGGGATGG
>CANKNP010000161.1 GCA_947483545.1 Deltaproteobacteria bacterium
CCGGCCCCCGATGACGACGAAGGCGAGGTCGAAGCTTCCGAGACCGAGCCTCCGCCCCCGCCCAACGACGAGCCGGAGGTGTTGGCCGAGGCCACCGAGGTGGCGCCCCCGCCGGCCATCGAGCCCCCAATGATGCCACCGCCGGCGTTCACGATGCCCGCGCCCGAGTCCCGCGTGGAGTCCGTTCAGCGGCTCCCGCCGGCGCCGACGTTCACCATGCCGATGGAGGAAGACGATCTCCCCCCCGCCGGCCCCGGCCCCCGCATGACGATGCCGCCGGTGGCGCTGCCTCCCTCGCGGATGACGCTCCCGCCGCCCGTCGCGGCCCCCGCCCCGCCCCCATCCGAGGCCTATCGCCTGGAAGCAGCGGTGATGACCGACGACATGATGGAGATGCTCTTCCTGGAGTTGGGCGAGCTGTCCATGGCCGAGGGCATCGCCGAAGCCTCGGGCATGGCGCTCCGCATCGTGCTGGGGCATGTCCCTGCGGGCGCAGGTGCCGTGCTCATCCGCACACAGACCGGCGAAGGCCTTCGGTTCCGGGCCGCGTCCGGCCCCGCCTGCCAGGCGTTGATCGACACCGTGATCCCGCTCAAGCAGGGAATCGCCGGAAACGTGTACCACCTCGGCGTGGGCATCCTTGTCGAGGATGTGCGAGGCGACGTCCGGCACAACAGCAAGGTGGATCGGTCCACGGGCTTCACCACCAAGGCGATCCTCGCGGTCCCTGTGCGCTCCGACTCTGGCGCGACCTATGGCGTGCTGGAGCTGCTCAACCCCCCGCGCCCCTTCAGCTCGGTGGACTTTGAGCTCGCGGCGCGCGTCGCCAGCTCCCTCGGGGTGTTCCTGCACAGTTGCTACACCGCACACTGATGCTCTGGCTCGTCTGGTGCCTGCCCGCAGTCGCCGGCGGGGGCCCGATGAACGTCCTGGTATTGTACAACGGCCAGGATTCGGAAGCTGCCGGCGTCGCCAGCTACTACGCCGATGTTCGCTCGATCCCCGCGGCGCAGCTCTGCCCGGTCGCAGGCGTGGATCCGCTCGCCCAGAGCCTGACCTTCGAGGACTACGCCGCGACGGTCCAACCGGCCCTCCGGACGTGCCTCGCCGGCATCCCAGCAGCCGACGAGATCGACTACATCGTGACGATCCGCGGCCTGCCGTACCGCGTCGACATCACCGACGGCTACTCCGCCAGTCTGGAGGCGATGCTCCAGATCGACGGGGCGACCGACGGCAATGGTTTGGAGATCGCGGGCCAGGCCCAGGCGTACAGCTCAGGCCTCTACCTCGCGTCGATCGACAATCCCGCGTTCGTCGCCGGGTATGCGAGCGAGGGTGACTTCACGGAGGAGAACCCGTACGCGGGGTCGTACCAGTCGGCGCCCGAAGTTGTGAAGACGGCGCGCCAGCCCAAGTCCTTCCGGCGAAGCGCGGGGTGGGCGAGCGGCGGGGCGGAGTTCACGGGCCACCTGTTCGTCGTCACCCGGCTCGATGGGTTCGACTACGACGATGCCATGGACCTTGTGGACCGGGGCGCCGCAGCGGATGGCACGTTCCCGACCGCGGACATCCTGTGTATGCGGGGCGCGGACGAGGCGCGTGCCGCCCGGGACCCCGAGTGCGAGTACACAACGCGGATGCTGACGGCTGCGGGGTTCTCAGGCACATGGGTGGACACGCACGATGCAGCGCTGGCCGGGTTCAGCCTCGCCGCCTACTTTACCGGGACGCAGACCCTGACCGAGGGCATCGCGGGCAACGAATATGTGCCAGGCGCCATCGCCGACAATCTGACGTCCACCGGCGCATACCCGCAGAACTTCTACTGCTCCGACGATGGGCTCACCTGCCCGGCGAGCGAGGCACAGACCTCGATCGCCCGATACATCCGGGCGGGGGCGACCGGCGCGCATGGAGCGGTCAACGAGCCGCTGAACAATTCGTTCCCCTTGGCTTCGGCCCTACTGTTCTACACCTTCGGGTACAACCTCGGGGAGAGCCAGATGATGGCGCTCCGATACCTGTACTGGCAGAACCTGTTCCTCGGGGATCCTCTGGCCACGCCCTACGGGGAACGGCCGGTCGTTACGCTCTCGGCGACGCAGACCATCCCGCGCGGCGAGCCGCTGCTGGTGACCGCGACACATCCGGACGGTGTGGCGGAGATCCGCGTTTACATTGATGGCGCCTATGTCGGTGGGGTAGAGGGGGATCAAGCAAGCGTGGCGGTGGAAGGCGACGAAGGCGACATCCACGAGGTGATCGCCGTCGCGATCGCCGAAAACGTCGAGGTTCAACGCGACGGCTGGCCCGAGCCCAACCAGGAGCCGCGCGCGGATGTGCAGGGGTGGGTCCGGGTGATGTTGGAGGTCGGACCGAGCGGGGACGGGCCCGACACTGCGGATACATCTGATACCTCCGATACGTCTGAACCATGCGGCTGCGGTCAGCAGGATGTATCACCATGGCCTGCCGCGATGATCGCGGCGACTCTCCTCCTCCGACGCCGAGAAGCCGATGACCGCTGAGAATGCCCTCGTGCCCCTCTACGGCGCGCCTTCCCTGCGCATCCAAACGTTCGACACCCACACGAAGCTGCTCCTCAAGATGATCAAGGCCGCCGTCCGGAAGTGGAAGTCTGCGCTGCCGGGAATTGACAAGGTGCGCCCGCCACGTCTGCGTGGCCCCCTCCCAACCAAGACCCTGCCGTTCACCGTCGGCGGTGCCGAGATCTCGCTCCCGACGGTGGACGAGGACTGGCCCGCCGCCGACTTCAAGCGCGTCTGGATGCTCGCGCTGCTCCGCAACCGCTGGCTGTTCCCCATCCGGGACCGCGATGAGCGCTGGGTCTGCGCCGAAGAGGCCCGCGATACCTTCCAGACCGTGCTCCCGCTCGGCGTCTACATGAGCCGGCCCTACCACCACTGGCCGGAGATGCGCTCCGACGCCGCGATGTCGCGCCTCGCGTTCGCTGGCCTCGGGGCGTTGCGGCTCATGCCCTACGCCGCCGATCCCGCCGATCCCGCCGACCTGGTCGAGCGCGCCCGATGGGCCCACGATCTCAGCTTCCTCCGAAACTACGCGGTCCGCCCCGGCTTCGAGCGCTACGGCGCCCGCGCCTACTTCGACGAGGATCAGCGCCCCATCGCGATCTACTGGTGCCACGGGGACGCTTGGGTTCGTCCGGGCGATTCCGGCTGGCAGCACGCCAAATGGGCGTGGCGCTGCACGCTGATGGTCGGCACCACCGTCGCGGACCACCTCGTGGGCGTTCACTGGCTCATCGGCAACTACGTCACGACGGCGTCCCGCACCCAGCTCTCCCCGACCCACTACCTGCGGCTGCTGCTCAAACCGTTCACGTGGCGTACGTTGACCATCAACTATGGTGCCAGCGACAGCCTTTGCCCGGAGCGCGGGTTCGTCCACCGGGCCTCTGCCCTTGAGTACGACGCGCTCACCAAGGCCTTCGCGGACTCCGTCGGCTCCCTGCGTTTTCACACCGTCCGGGAGCTTGTCGCACGCAAAGGCGCCCAACACATGGGCGATCGCTTCCCCTGGGCCACCGACGCGCTCGCGCTGTTTGAGGTCATCCACCGCTTCGTCACCCGCTACGTCGCCTCGTACGCCAGCGACTCCGAGATCATGGCCGACACCGAGATCAACGGCTTCTGGTCGCACCTGAACACCGCACCAGCCACCGTGATGTTTCCCTCGCGTTCGCCGGAGGGGCTCATCGACATCCTCGCACAGTTCATCTGGAGCGTGACCGGCCTGCACGAGGCCGTCGGCACCGTGCACGAGTACGTGATGGACCCGACGTTCATGGGCACGAAGATCCGGCCCGGCCAGGAGATGGCCGACGTGCAGGCCTCGATGCAATACCTCCTGATCATGGCGCTCACCGGGCTTGAGATGCCCGCGCTCATGGACATCGGCGATGCACAGGGAATCTTCGGGGGAGACCGGAGGGGTCGCGCCGCCTTCGCGAGCTTTCATGCGGAGCTTTCGGAGCTGGCGGGGCACATTCAGGCGGCGAACCAGCGCAGGGCAGCGGATCCGGAGCGGCCCTGGCCCTGCGAGACGTTCAACCCGATGAATTTGGAGACGGGCGTCAGTATTTGAGGGACGCTACTTCTGCCCTCCGCGCGCCGGGGGGAGGTGCCCCGGAGGGGCGGAGGGGGGATGGCTTGAAGCCCCCGGGGCGGAGGGTTCAGCGGGGCGGGGACCCCGCGGCGTCCGTGGCGGGTCCGGACGGGGGCTGAGAAGGGCCAGATCGGGCCGAACCGCCTGGGTCTTCGCGGCAGATCGCTCATCCCGCCAAGCGTCGATCTTCGCGTGGTGACCGGAGAACAAGATCTCCGGGACCGCGAGATCCTCCCAGACCCGCGGGCGGGTGTACTGCGGGAATTCGAGGCCTCGACCGGGGGCAAAGCTCTCGATGCGGGTGCTGTCTGCGTTGCCGAGCACCCCGGGGAGCAAGCGCGCTACGGCGTCGATGAACACGAGCGCGGCGTACTCCCCGCCGGTGAGCACAAAGTCCCCGATGCTGATGACCTCCACGTCGGGCGCGAACGCTTCGGCGAACCGTGCGTCGATGCCCTCGTAATGGCCACACACGAGGATGACCTCGGGCGCGGCGGCGAAACGCTCGGCCATCCGCTGGTCGAAGCGCGCGCCGCTGGGCTCGAAGACCACGATGGGCACACGCTCTCGGTCACCGCGAACGGCCCGGAGGCTCTCGGCCACGACGTCGCACCGCATGACCATACCGCTACCACCGCCGTAGGGGGTGTCATCGACGGTGCGGTGCTTGCCGACGCCGTGCACGCGGATGTCATGCACCGCGAGCGAGATGCAGCCGCTCGCCTGCGCGCGGCCGACGATGGAGACCGACAACGGCCCCGTGACCATCTCCGGGAAGAGCGTGAGGACGTCGAACCGCACGCCTACTCTGCGCGCTGGGCGGCGCCCTTCCGCAGGACGATGCGCCCGCCTGCAAGGTCCACGGAGACGATGTTCTCCGGCGACGACAGGACGTACCACTCGCCGCCGTCCAACCCGGTGACGACCCAGACGTCCCGCTCCCCGGAGACGACATCGTCCAGCTTGCCGAGCTGTACGCCGTCATCCTCAAAGACGGGCAGATCCAGCATGTCGTGGATGTAGAACTCGCCCGGAGCGGTCGGCGGTAACGATTCCCGGCGCACGACGATGTTCCACCCGATGTAGGTGTGGGCGACCTCGGGGCTCTCGATGCCGTCGATCTTCGCGATGATGCGCTTGCCCGCCCCGGAGCGCACAGAGATGCCGACGATGCGACGCTCCCCGTCGGGCGAGATCATGGTGACCTTCACCGGCTTGGACAGCGTACGGCTCTGACGGTCATGCAGGAAAAGGCGGACTTCGCCTTTGACTCCGAACACCCCGTTGATCGACGCGACGAGGACTTCGTCGGGCCCGAGCATCAGCGCTCGTCGGTCGGCGGCTCGTCGAGGGCACCGGCCACCTCGGTGCCCGGCTGAACGAGCTCAAGGATCGCCTTGCGCTGGCCCGCAGAGGCCGAGAGCACCTGACGGATCGCGCGGAGCGTGTCGCCATCCGGGCCGTTGACCCGGGAGAGGTCGCTGGGATCCACCTGGAGCTCGATCACCACGGAGGCATCACCCTCCTGGGCGGTGACGACGACGGCATCAGGATGCCGGACAACGCCCTGCACCAGGAACCGGACCAGCTCAGTCACGCCGCGACCCCGGCCGCGCGGGCCTTCTTGATCAAGTCGGACACCGTGTCAGAGGGCTGGGCGCCCACGCCGATCCAGTGATCCACGCGCGCGAGGTCCAGCTTGATCGTCGGCGGGTTGGTGAGCGGGTCGAAGTAGCCGATCTGCTCGATGTTGTTGCCGTCGCGCGGCGCGCGGCTGTCGGCGACGACGACGCGGTAGAAGGGCTTCTTCTTCGCGCCGAGGCGGGTGAGACGAATACGGACCATCTGGAATCCTTGGAAAGCGCCGCCGTTTACCCTGTCGGAGGGACGGAGTCAAGGTGGATGGGCGGGATCGGGGGCGTGGGGCCAGCCGATGCGAAGCGGCGTGTCACGGCCCGGGCCTGCACGGGAGCGATGGAACCGAGCCACCCCCTTGTATGTAACATAACTGAGGGGCTCAGAAACGTGCTGTGCGCACCGCCAACGGCGGCTCGGAGCGGACAGATCGAGCCGAACCGCTGCGGTTCGGGCAGCGAATTGCCCGTAATGCCAGGGCGGCCTGGGTCAGCCACTCACCCGCTGCTTGACCACGCGCCCCAAAAACAGGGCATTGCCGATCAGGTACCGCCTCCAAAGCCGCCGGGGTTCCGTAATCAGCCGCGCAAGCCACTCCTGGTTGTTGTGCAGCCACGCCGGTCCCCGACTGACCTTGCCGCTGACAAAATCGGCCGTGGCGCCCACCACCCAGACCACCGGCGCTTGAATCCTGGCGCGGTTTTCAGCGACCCAGATCTCCTGCGTCGGCGTGCCCATGCCGACCAGCACGATCGCCGGGCTGGCCGCATTGATCCTGGCGATCAGCGCGTCATTCTCCGGCCCAGACTTCGGGTGGTAGCCATGCTCGGAGATGACGTCGAGGTTCGGGTGTCGCTCACGAAGCTTCTCGGCGGCGGCGGCCGTCACGCCGGGCTCCCCGGCGACCCAGAACACCCGGTGCCGACCCTCACAGTGCGCAGCGAAGTCCCAGATCCAATCGGCGCCGGTCATGCGCTGGGGGAGATCGGTGCCCAACATCCGCGCGCCGAGGACCACGCCGGAGCCGTCGCAGAAGCAGATGTCGGCGGCGTTCAGAAAATCGCGGAGGGCGGGGGTGCGCGCGCATTCGTTGAGGACGTGGACGTTGGCATAGGCGACCGTGGCGGCGCCCCGGAGGATCAGCTCGTCCACGCGGGCGAGGAGCCCGAGGATGTCGAAGGCATCGACGCGGACGCCGAGGAGGTGGACGGGGGGCACGGGGCTAGTTGGAAGTGATGGCCACGCCGGCGATGAAATAGGTCCCGGCGACCTCAGAGTCGCCGTTGTTGTACGGCACCTTGCCGGTGCCCGTCTGGGTACGTCCGAGCAAGATGACGAGGGCCCGATTGCTCGCCCAGGATCGCCAAACGCCCGATGGGATCGTAAACGACCCGTCGTCGTTGAGCGCGCAGCTCACGGACTCCACCACGCTGGTCCCCGCTGCATCGTAGAGTTGGAAACTCGCGGTCATGTAGTCACCCCCCGAGCCGTTCCATCCGAGGGTGAAGGCGTTGCGCGAGACGTAGGGCAGGTTGCTCCCCGAGATGTTCGGGCTGGTCACCGTGAAGGACGACGGCGTGCGGGCGATGTTCGGCATCGCAAAATCCGGAAATACCCCCCCGCTCGCAATGATGTCCTGGTCGTAGGTGCCCGACTGCACGAACTGATTGTTCGTGAGCGTGGGCAGGTCGTAATTGCTGTAGCTGCTCTGCCAGCCAAATGTCAATGTCTCCCCGTTGGAGGCCTGCCAGGTTGCGTTGGTCCCCCCAACCACGCTTGAGGTGTAGATTTCGGCGGTCGACGAATAGCCGGAGCTGCAACTGTCCATCGTGGAGGTCAGGAGTTGCCAGTATTTGGTCGAGCTCGGTTCGGTGTACACGTACCAGGCGTAGCCCTCGTCCTGCACGGACGACAACCACCCCTCCCCCACATAGTGGTACCAAGAGATTTCACCGAGGACCCCCATCTTCCCCGTCGCATCCGCCACATAATAAAACCCGCTCGTCAACGTCCCATCATTCGTATCCGTCGTGACCTTGACATCCACCGCGCCCTCTCCCGAAGCGGTCGGCGTGATCACGCGGATCTCCGTCGCGGTCACCGACTGGACCGTCGCCGCGCTCCCCCCAAATCGGACCGAGGCGGTGTTGTCAAACCCTGCCCCCGTGATCACCACCGCAGCGTTGCCCGCCGTGGTGCCGTACGCTGGGCTCACGCTCGAAATCCTCAGCGAGTCGGCGTCCGAGTCGGCATCGGTGTCCGTGTCGCCGTCCGCATCGGTGTCCGCATCCACATCGGAGTCCGCGTCGGTGTCCGCGTCCCCATCGGGGAAGCCGCTGTCGCCCGTGACGAGGTAGTCGAGCCCAAAGCCGCAGCCGGGGAACAGCACAAGCGTGGGGAGGAGCAGGGTCAGGGCGCGCGAGGGCAAGCAGTACACAGGCAGTCTACCGGTTCGGGGGAAGGATACCGCGTTTTGAGCGGAGTCGTCCGACAGACGTGCGGACGGCGAGAAAGCCTTACGTGACCGTGACACGCCCCGCGGGGATCGCCCCGCCGCGCGCCTGATCCCGCTCCCCCAAGAACCTGAGCAGGTTCACCGCGCTCTTCGCCTTGTGGCGCACGTCCGTCAGCGAGCCGACGTGATCGACCTGCTGCAGGAGCCCACGGGGCGAGAGGTACTGGGTGGCATACGCGAGCTTCAACGCCAGCCGCAGCTCCCACGCCGAGAGGTGCGGCAGGTTCACGATGACCTCTTTGCTGTTGTCCGCCGGCACGAAGTCGCCGTCGATGAACCAGCCGTTCTCGATCGCCTGGTCATAGAGCTCCGTGGAGGGCGAGGGCAGCGCCACGGAGAAGTGGACAAACCGCGTGCCAAGTTGTCGGGCCGCGCGCCAGGAGTGGAAGAGGGTCTTCCAGGTCTCGCGCGGGGAGGCGCCCATGAGCACGCTCACCTCGGGCTCCACGCCGGCCTCGCGGCACACCTGGACAGCCTTCACCACGTCTTTGACCTTCAGATCCTTCGCCATGTCGTCCAGCAGCCCATCGTCGAAGCTCTCTGAGCCCATGTAGACCATCGAACAGCCAGCCTTGCCCATCGCACGCACCATGTTCACATCGTGCAGCATGTTGGCGCGGGCGAGGCCGATCCACTGCAGCCCGAGGGGCGTGATGCGCTCGCAGATCTCGGTGGTGCGCGCCTTTCCCCAGGTGAGCACGTTGTCCGCGATCTCGACGGCTCGGTAGCCGAGGGCGTGGATCTCCTCCATCTCGGCCACGATCTGGTCCACAGTACGCTTGCGCAACGGGGGGCGATCCTTGTACGTCGGCTGTAGGCGCTTGAACTCCAGCTCGATGGTCTGATCGACCGCGTTCGGGGTGCAGAACGTGCACCGGAACCCGCAGCCCCGGCTGAAAACGGCGGCCGTGATCGGGTAGCGGTCCAGGCGGTTCGCCCTGTACTTTCCGAGGAGAAGGCGCCGGTCTGGAATTGGGAGGCCGGGC
Source organism: Deltaproteobacteria bacterium (assembly GCA_947483545.1). The sequence continues at coordinate 9,286 of CANKNP010000161.1, forward strand.
ACGTCCAGCAGGTCGCGGAACCCCGTGCGCTTCTGACCCTGGTCCCAGTAGGCGAGGCCCGCCACCGACTCAGGGGTGCGCGTGCCCGCCCAGACCTCGCCGAGCTCCAGGAGCGTGTTCTCCGGCTCCCCGAGCAGCGCCCACGACTGGCCATGGGTCACGAACTCCGCCGGCTTCCACGTCGGGGCGGTCGCCGCATAGACCGACTGGATGCCAGGGTTGCGCTGGCGGAGGACCTTGGACGCCCTCAGGTCCTCCTCCGCCGAGAGGTACGTAGACCAGGAGACCGACACATCGTAGCGGTGGTCGGCGACGTGGCGCTCGAAGCCACGAGCGTCGATGCCCTCGGCCGGGCAATCGAGGAACCGGATGTCCCAGCCGGCCCGGTCACGGAGGTACGTGGCGAGCTGCAAAAGGTGCACGGGCGGCTTGTAGTCGTACCCGAAGTTGCACCCGTAGAGCCGATCGATGGGCATGCCGCGCCGGTTGTACTGGGGCGGCGGGATGTAGAAAATCGCCTTCACGGGGAGGCTCCGGGGAAACGCAGGGAGTTGTACAGCTCTTCCAGGGCTATCGCGGTCGCGACGGGGTCGCGCTCCCGGGCGATCCGGGCGCGCGCACGATCCCCTATCTGCGCGGCCAGCGCCGGATCGCCGAGGATCTGCCGAAGCGGGGCAATCCACCCCGTGACCGCCCCGGCAGGGCACAGCAGGCCGTCCCTTCCATCGTCGATCTGCTCCGGGATCCCGCCGATGGAAGAGGCGAGCACCACCGCGCCAGCGGCCTGGGCCTCTGTCACGGCGTAGGGGTCGTTCTCCGGCCAACGGGACGGGACGAGGACGGCCTGGGCACGCAGCAAGGCCGCCCCCACCGCCTCGCGCGGCACCGCCCCGGGCGCCGCCACGTTCGGGAGGCGGCGCGCCCGGACAGAAGCGAGCAGCGGGCCGTCGCCGAGCAGGGTGAAGGAGGTTTCGGGGAAGGCCGCCGCGAGGGTGATCGTCTCGTCCACGCCCTTCTCCTCGACGAACCGCGAGGCGAACACGACGCCCCGCCTTTGCAGTTCGGACGAGGGGGGGAGCAAAACGGGGTTCGGCAGGTGAACGAGCCGAGCGCCTGGGAGTACCCCACGAACCTGCTCGGCCAGGAACCGACTGGGGGCGATGAAGGCGGCGACGTCGCGCTCGGGGCGCAAGACGCGGTGGATGCGCTTCTCCGCGACGAGCATGGCGGACTCGACAGGCACCGGCCGCTCAAGGCCACGGGTGCACCCGTGCCGCAGCGCGGGCAGAAGGGTGTCAGGGGTGCAGGCAAAGCACGGGGCGCCTGCGCGGTAGTGCCGACCGGTCGGGCACGACCACTCGTAGTCGTGCAGCGTCCAAACCACCGGGACGCGCGCGGCGGCGAGGACCGGCAGAACTGAGAGCGTGAGGTGGCGGTGGAGGTGGTGGACATGCGCGACGTCCACGGGGGCTGCCCGCAGCACGCGGCACAGCGCGCGCGCGGCCGCGCGCGACCAGAGCGCGCTCGCCACACCCCAGGGCTGCGCGTCCCGCCATCCGGGCCACGCGGCGTCGCCGGGCTCAGGCACGTTGTCCGGGTGCCGCATGCCGAAGGCGACGACGTCATGGCCGCGCGCCTGGAGCGCTTCCCGCTGGATCTGGAGGGAGGTCGTGTCGCCCCCTCGGGGGTGCCAGAACGAGTGGATCAGCAGGACGCGCACGGCGGGGAGCTATCAAGGGCGAGAGCGAGGACCAAAGTGAGGGCCTCGGATCGGTGCGCTCAGGTCCGGAACCCCGCAGGACCGAGCCACGCCCGCAAAGGCACCCCTGAACCGGGGGGCTTGCCCACACACAGGAGAGCCGCGCGAACGAAAAGCTGGTAGGCTCCGGATCGTGGATACCAGCCGTTACCGCGCGCTCTTTGTGGACGAGGCCCGCCGCATTGTCTCTCAGACCGATGCGGTGCTTGCAAAACCAATCCAGGACGCCGACTCTCAGACGTTGATGCGCCTC
>CANKNP010000162.1 GCA_947483545.1 Deltaproteobacteria bacterium
CTTCGACGAACCGTCGCATTCCGCCGGTAGGAACGGTGCAAAGAGACCGCCGATCCGCGCGCGAGGTTCGCCGAGCGCGCGGATCGGCGCCGTAGCCGGCCCGGCTCACCGGAACCTGCGGAGCCTCGCGATGCGCTCCGGCAGCGAGCCCCAGCCCATGTCCTCGTCGTAGAGCAGTCCGACGAGCCCCGCACGGTTGGCACCCTCGACGTCGTTGACCGGATCGTCGCCGATGTGCACCGCCTCACACGGGCGAACCCCTGCCGCAGTCGTCGCCGCGCGGAAGATCTCTACGCTGGGCTTCTCGACGTCCAGCTCGGCCGAACAGACCAGGATCGGGAACATCCGATCCAGGGCGAACCGGTTGTAGAGGATCCGGAGCCGCGTGTCCCAGTTGGAGATGATGCCGAGCTTGACCCCGGTGCGCGCGATCTGTCCAAGCACGTTCAACGCCTGCACATCGATCCACCAGGCCCGAGGGTCCAGGTAGTGGGCCCAGAGGTCCTCTACGAGCCGGTCATCATCGGCATCACACGCGATCTTGACGACGGGGCTCCAAAACGCGCGTCCATCGCCCCGCTGGACGTTTCCACGCGCCGCGTGATCACGAAAGGCCTGACGAAAGCGCTGTTCAACGACCACGGGATCTGCGTCGATGCCCCGCGCCCGGGCCGCCCGCGCGTAGGTCACGCCCACCGGCTCCCGGGGCTTGAGCAGCGTGCCTGCGGCATCGACGAAGCAGGCGCGCACGTTCATCCCGCGGGCGTATCCGGCACGGCGTCCACGAGGTACTTCGACCAGTCGACGAACAGGCGATCCGCACCGTAGATCATCCGGTAGGTCTGCCACGTCGAGCTCACCCGCTTGACGTACATGCGGGTCTCGCGAAAGGGGATCGCTTCGACGACCTCGTCCACCGGCGCGTTCGGCCGCAAGGCGAGCCACTTGTCTACGTTGCCCTCGCCGGCGTTGTAGGCCGCGAGCGTGAGCGCGCTGTCGTCTCTGTAGCGGGCGTGCAGCATATTCAGGTAGTACGCCCCAATCTTGAGGTTCACCTCCGGCGTCCAGATGTCCGAGGAGCTGAACCTCAACCCCATCCGCGAGGCAACCCCTGACGCAGTCGTGGGCATCAACTGGGACAGGCCGCACGCCCCCGCGTGGGACTTGATCTTCTGGTTGAAGTTCGACTCCTCACGCACAAGCCCGTGAAAAAGGCGACCGTCCCAGGTGTAGCCGGTGGTCGCCACCTGCACCTCGGGCCACCAGACCTCCGGGTACGCCTGCCGCATCACCTTCCAGGCGTTCGGTCCGAGGGCACTCGGCGGATGGGCCTTGAGGTAGGCGCGGAGCCGATCATGTGCGACCAGAAAGTCATCCCCGAGGGTCTGCGCGCCGGTCACGATGGCCATCTCCGAGCCGGACAGGTCGCCATCCGACCACTGGCCGAATTCGACCAGCGCATCCCCGATCAGCCCGACGCGGACGAGGCCCTGGGCGTTCTGCACGCTGGGGGAGCGCAGCCAGCGCTCGCGAACTTGCCAGGGGGCCTCTGCGGGATCCATCGGAGGACGCGCGATCACAGCATGATCGGGCGCCAGCTGCACCAGGCGGGAGGCCGCCAGGATGGCGTAGTAGTGCCAGCCCTCCTGCCGCGCGAGGGCGTCGAAGCGCTGCACCGCGTCGGCGAGGACAGCAGGGTCGGACGAGCGGGTGGCGGGCGCTTTGGGATCGGGAAAAGCCCGCCAGCGCGCAGCCCAATAGCGGCAGCCGAGCACATCCGTGGGGGAGGCCGCGAGCGGCACGCGGTCGGCACAGGCGTCGGCCCATTGCACGGCACCGGGGACGTCGCCGGCGAGCCAGGCGCCCCAAGCCAGACGCCAGGCGGTCTCCCCGGCCAGGTCGCCGCTCGGGTAGGCGTCAAAACCGGCGGCCCAAAGGGTCCGGGCCGAGGAGAGGTCCCCGGATTCTTGGCGGGCGATGCCGCCAAGCGCGTAGCCGTCGTCGGCCATGCTGTGGGTTGGGTAGTGCTTCGGGATCGCGGCGTAGGCGCTCGCCGCGCCGGCCCAGTCCTTCTTCCGCTCCAGAGACTTTCCAGCGATATAAAGCGCTTTTGCGCCGCGGTCGTCGTCCACGCCTTTGCACCCGGTGCCGAGCGGGATCAGCACCGCCGCGGCATCGGTGATGTTGTTCAGCTTGTGCTGCGCACGGCCGTACGCATATCGGTAGATGCAGGCGACGCCCGTGTTGGCTGGCACCTCGCCGAGTCGGTCATCGAGCAGGTCTTTGGCCTGGGAGTAGCTGCCCCGCTCTTGGAGCACGTCCGCGCGTAGGGCGAGATCCTCCAGGGTCGGCGAGGGCAACGACGGCGTGGCGAGACCATCCTCCCGGGACCCCGGATAGTAGCGGTAGATACGCCGTAGTCCGGCCCTTCCGGCGTCGCTCGAGAGCCCATCTTTCTCGGCGAGCGCCCAGAGCGCCTCCGACGAGCCGGGCGACGGGTCCGGCCGCGCAGCCAGCTCGGTCCAGACGCGCCGGGCATCCTGCGTACGGGTCGTCTTCTGGTAGGCATCGGCCAGCGCCAGTCGCGCGCGGACCTCGATCGGGCCGGCTCCAAGCACACGCTCCAGCGGAACGATCGCCTCGGTCGGTCGCCCAGCGGCGATGAGCACCTCGCCCATCACGAGATCAACATAGGCGGGAGGGGCGTTCTCGGCCTTGGCGAGCACATCGAGCAGGGTGACCGCCTCGGCACCCCGACCGGCGCGCTGCAGGCTCCAAGCACGCACGAACGCGAGATCCGCGGCCTGGTTGCCGTGCAGTTGGGAGGGGCTCACCTGCGCCAGGAGCCCGAGCGCAACGGTGTGATCGCGGTCAGTCAGCGCCGCCAGCAGCGGTGGAGGCAGCGGCAGGACCGGCGAAAACGCGGTCGGAGCGAGCGTGCTCCAGACCTCAGGGTCGGCCGCAAGGGCGGAGGAGAGCGCGACGAGGGTGGGGAGGAGCATGGTGACACAACCCGGCAACGGGTTGGCCTAACGCATCTATTGACGAGTCAAGCGGCGAGCCTGTCAGGTGCCGTTCGTCGTGCCCGGGCTGGGCGTTTGCCCGGCCTCCCACCCATCGGAGCCGTCCGGCACGCGCGCGGCCGAGAGATCCGCCGGTTGACTCTCGTAGTTGATGCCATCCACGCGCACGGGGTCGTAGCCATCCGCCACGATGTAGAGCGCGAGCACCCCCGCCTCTTTGTCGATCTTGAACGAGGTGTGGTCCACGCCCTGCTCCGTGTCGCCATCCCCCCAGATGAGCAAGAACTCACCCGCATCCAGGCCTTCGCCGGCCGGGAGCGGCCACATCGTCGGCGTTGCCAGATCGTCCGTGAGGTAGAGCCCCTCGAAGTTCACCAGTGTGTCGCCCGCGTTGTAGAGCTCCAGCCAATCGTCATACTCCCCAGCGCTGTCGGCGAGGATGGTGTCGTTGCTGGCCAGGAACTCGTTGATGACGAGCAGCGGCGCCACGGGGGGATCGCCGGTCTCGACCTGGGTGTCCGCCGTGTCATCCACGGCGACGCTGCCCGAGCAGGCAAGGAGAAAGGGCCACACAGACATCCAAGACTTCGACACCGTCATCCGAACTCCAGCAATCCTTGAATCTGTAGCCCATTCGTGCGAGGCCTGCAGCGCAATAGGGCCTCCGGACCAGACAGGTGCGCTAAGATCAAGGCCACCCTCAGAGGCCCGCATGAAGAAGACCAAGATCCTCTTCGTCAAGTACCACGAAGCCGCCGATCAACAGCCTCTGTCGCAGAAGGCCGCCGAGAAGTTGGGGATCTTCCCCTCCCTGGCGCTGGCCCAGCTCGCCGCTTGGGTCCGGCAGAACGGGTACAAGGTCGGGCTCATCGATCTCCACGCCGAAAATCTGCTCCCCAAAGACGCGGCGCAGCGGTTCGCGGATGAGAAGCCGGACATCGTGGCGCTGACCGCGAAGACCCTCGGCTGGCCCGCTGTCATCGAGATCGCTCAGGTCGTGCGTCAGGCCTGCCCAAAAGCGATCATCGTCTGCGGTGGCCCGCAGATGTCCATCTACCCGCGCGAGTCGCTGACGTGGGACTGCTTTGACATCGCGGTGGTGGGCGATGGCGAGGACACCTTCTTGGACATCTGCGACCACGTAGAATCGGGCTCGGAGCTGGACAAGATCCCGGGGACCCTCTACCGGCACGCGAACGGCGAGATCGACCAGAACCCCACGCGGGCGGCGTCGAAGGACATCGACAAGTACCCGATCCCGGCCTGGGATCTGCTCCCGATGGACCGATACCACTGCCTCACGCTGCTCAAGCCCTTTGCGACGATGGTGACGACGCGCGGCTGCCCCTGGCACTGCGGCTACTGCTCGCAGGTCTACTCGGACAAGCTGAAGTTTCGGTCGCCCCACCTCGTCGTGGACGAGATGGAGTACCTGGTCAAGACCTACGGCGTGCGCGAGATCGTCATGTTCGACGAGACGTTCACCATCGGCAAGAAGCGAATGCGCACGTTGGCGGAAGAGATCCTGCGCCGCAACTTGAAGGTGAACTTCAACATCCGGGCGCGGGTGGACACCGTGGATCGCGAGGTGCTGACCTGGCTCAAGAAGGCCGGGCTGCGCTCGATCCACATGGGTGTGGAGGCCGGGACGGACCGGGTGCTCAAGATCATGAACAAGCAGATCACCCGCGAGCAGACCGAGGAGGCGTTCCGGATCGCACGGGAAGTGGGCCTGGAGACCCGGGGCTATTTCATGGTGGGGTACTACGACACGACGCCGGCGGATGTAGAGGAGATGATCAAGTTCTCCGCTGGTCTTGGCCTGGATTGGGCGAGCTACTCGGTGGCCACGGCCCTGCCCGCGACGGACCTTTACCGCATCGCCCAGGAGCGAGGCTACGTGGATGGCGACTTCTGGCGCCGGTACACGATCAACGGTGGTGGTCCAATTCCACAGCTTGAAACCGAGACGTTCACCGCAGAGCGCCTGAGGCAGTACAGGACGAAGGCCTACCTGAACTTCTACATGCGCCCCGACCTCATCCGGCGCAAGCTCTCGAAGTCCGAAGGCCGCGCGGAGCTGATGGAGATGCTTGGGGGGGCGACTGTGCTCACCGAGATCGTGAAGAGCACGATGTTCAACCGCATCCCGAGCGTCGGGATCGGCAAGTGGGGCACTGTCTGAACCCTGTCGATCCCCTGACGACTCCTTCACATTTGAGAGTTTCCAACGACCTACCGTCGTTTCGTGATCAGATGTGGCGCGGAGTGCCTCACGAGACCAGGGAGTGTGCTACCTTCCCGGCGTGCCTCCCCCTCCCCTTTCGCTCGGTCCGGCTCGCGGTCGCACGCCGGACGGCAAGCTTCTCAAAGATTCTGTACCTGCACACGTTGTCGCTGCTGTGAAATCGGGTGACGTTGCCGCCCCTGCCACTCCCCCCCGCAGTCCCGGAGATGTAAATGGATAGCGTTATTGCCTTCTTCCACGATGGCGGGCCTTTTATGATCATCAACGTCGTCTTCTTGATGTTCGGGCTGGCCGTCGTCCTTGAGCGGTACATCATGATCTTCCATTTTCTCGATATCAACGAGAAGACCTTCGTCGCCTCGGTGGAGAAGTACTTGAAGGCCGGCAACGTGGAGGCTGCGGCCAAGGCGTGCCAGGTAGCACCTAAACCCGCCCTCTCCCGCGCGACCCGCACGCTGCTCGGGCTGATGAAGAACGGATTTGAGAGCCCCATGATCGCCATCGAAGAGGCGATGGGCGAGGCACGATCCGTGGTGAACACCCGCGTGGCCTGGCTCTGGGCGATCGCGAACATCGCCACGCTCGTCGGCCTGATCGGGACGGTCTCCGGCCTCATCAACGCCTTCCTCTCCATGAACGCCCTGGCGGCGGACCAGAAGGCGGCGGCGCTCGCAGGCGCCATCGCCGAGGCCATGAACAACACGTTTTTCGGCCTCTCCATCGCGGTCATCTGCATCCTGGGCCACCTTGTGGTCAACAGCAAGGCAGGCAGCCTCATCGAGAAGACCGAGCACTCCCTGTTCCACTTCATGAACGTGTACGCGCAGCAGCGTCGGGGCCCCCGCTCCGCCGAGCCCGCGTCGGCAAAGGCCTAGCCCGATGGCTGGCGGCGGCGGTGGGGAGAGCGAGCTCAACCTCGTTCCATACCTCGACATCATGATCAACTTGATCATGTTCCTGCTTGTGGTCACCGCGTTCATCGTCGAGCTGAAGGAGGCCCCGGTCATCGTGCCCGAGCTGAACTCGGGCAGCTCGTCCGAGCCCCCGCCGAACCCAGAAGACAAGAAGAGCTATCTGACTGTCGCGATTACCCCTCGCGGTCACTCCGTGCTCTCCAGCGATGGCACGCCGCCTTCCGAGGTGCTGCGGAACTCCAAGGGCCTGAACTACAACGAGCTGACCGAAGTGCTCGCGCGCTACAAGAACAATCCGGACGCCAAGCTTGAGGAGGCGTTGCAGATCGTCGCCGACAAGACCACTCCCTACTCCGAGGTCATCGGCACCATGGACGCCGCGCGCAAAGACCTGAAGGGCAAATCGCTGTTTCCGGGCGTGCAGTTGGCGGTGGCGCCATGAGCGACGTGGAAGCCGAGCCCAACGCCGATGACGAAATGCTGTTCCTCCGGCGGAAGCACGCCCATTCCGGGGAGATCACCGGGCTCAACCTGACGGCGATGATGGACATCATGACCATCTTGCTCGTGTACCTGATCAAGGTGTACGCCAGCGCGCCGGAGAACATCACGCTGAACGACGATCTTCGGCCGCCCGCCTCCACCGCACCGGATACCGTTGTGCCGGCCGTGCGCGTGATGATCACCCAGAGCGCGATCACGGTAGATGACAAGCTTGTCCTCAAGATCAAGGACGGTCAGGTACAGGCCGACGACCCGTCCAAGATGTACGCACCGCTCGACACGGCGCTTCGCAAGCGGGTCGATGACATCAAGGCGATCGCGCAGCGCACGAAGACCGGCGATTTCGACGGCATCCTGATGGTGGTGGCCGACGAGGACACGCCGTACGGTGTCTTGGCCGGCGTGCTCGGGGTCGCTGGCCGGGCCCAGTTCACCAGCTACCGGCTCACCGTCCGGAAAAAGTAGGCGTTGGCGGCGGGTCGAGGCGGGGACAGCCCCGCGCTGTTTGATGCCCCCTCCGCGGAGGTCATCGCCGGCGCGCTGGTGACCCGCGCGAGGCGGCGGCTTGCGGGGGTCACCGACGTTGGGCTCGCGGAATCGCTGGCGGACACGGTGTTCTTCGAACGGAAGCGCCTGGAGCAGACGCGGAAGCTCACGCCCGCCGAGGTCGCCTACGGCGAGAGGGTCGACGCGGCAGCCCATACGCTCCGGGGGCTCCAGCGCGGGGAGATGGAGACAGCGCTGCTGCTGCTCGTGGACAGCTACGCGCGGGAGATCCACAACCCGTTCTCCCCCCGCACGTACAAGTTCGCCACGAAGATCCTACCCAGCGCGCTGACACGCCTCCTGTCGGCTTCGCGCGGCCGGGACCTGGTGCTGGGTCCCGTCACCGGAACGGGCGGGGCGGACCCTAGCTCGCGCATCGCCATCGCGGGCCCCATCGATGACATCCGGGCGCTCACGCGGCGGGGGACGGTGATCCTGGCGCCCACGCATGTGTCGAACCTGGACTCGCCGCTCATCGGCTACGCGCTCTACGCCGCCGGCCTTCCGCCGTTCGCCTATGGCGCGGGTCTCAACCTCTTCTCCAACCCCGCCATGGGCTTCTTCATGCGTCGGCTGGGGGCGTACACCGTCGATCGGCGCAAACGGAACGCGCTCTACAAGGAGACGCTGAAGGACTACTCCATCGAGGTCCTCCGGCGGCGCTGTCATTCGCTGTTCTTCCCTGGGGGAACGCGGTCGCGAAGCGGGAGGCTGGAGTCCAGGCTCAAGAAGGGCCTGCTCGGCACGGGGCTCGCAGCGTGGCAGGAGAACCTCGCGGACCCTGCTCGGACTACGGACGGCGACGTGTTCATCGTCCCTTGCACGCTCTCGATTGGCGTGGTCCTGGAGGCCGAGAGCCTGATCGCGGACGCGCTCGCCGACGAGGGCAAGCAGCGGTACATCATCATGGACGACGAGTTCAGCGAAGCGCGCACGGTCGCCGCCTTCATTCGTCAACTGTTGCGGTTAGACGCCCGCGTTCATGTGACGTTCGGACAGCCGATGGACGTGTTGGGCAACCCCGTGGACACCGACCTCCGCTCGTTGGACCCCGAGGGGCGCCCCGTGGACCGGCGGGGCTATGTGACGGATCGGAGCGGCGCGCCGGTCGCCGATGGACAGCGAGATCAGCTCTACACCGAGCGACTCGCAGCCCGGCTGTGTGATGCGTATCGTCGGGACTTCGTCGTACAGTCCACCCATCTCGCTGCATGGGCCGCGTGGGAGGCGCTGCGTGCGCAAAACCCTGGACTCGACGTGTACAGGCTCGTTCGGCTGGCTCCCGAGCAAAAGGTCGTGCCACGGACCGAGGTAGAGCTCCGGATCGCCAGCGCGGTCCAACAGTTGGGCGCGCAGCCGCGCACAGGCCCGGCGACCCCGGGCCGCATTCTGGACGAGGCGATCACGCTGTTCGCGAACTTCCACCGAGTGCGCGCGCTGGAGGTCACGGGCCCGACGCACGCCGACGTGCGTCTCGCGGGGGAGCTCACGCTGTACTACCGAAACCGCCTTGACGTGTTCGGGCTCCGTGGGAAGCGCCCGTGATCCGCGTTGCGCTCGTGGGATCGGGGGAGCGCCTCACGGCGGTCCGGCACCTGCTGAAAGCCGGCGGGGCGGGGGTCGTGGAGGGAGACGACGCGGCGAAGCTGGCTGCCGACGTCGTGTTCATCGACGTGTCCGCGACGGACCTCCGGGCGACCATCCGTCGGCTTCGGCCCACGCCGGCGGACCGCGTGGTGTTCGCGTCCCGCGGCCTGGTGGGCGCGACAGGCCAGCGCTTCTCAGAGATCGTCGAGGAGGAGAGCGCCTGCGTCCGCGTGGGTGCGCTCGCCGGGCCGCTCTTGCTCGGGGAGATTGAGCGCGGAGCGCCCTGTGCGGTGCTCATCGCCTCCGCGTACGCGGACGTCGGGCGGGTGGTGCACGGGGCGCTGCGATCCCCGGTGTGCCAGGTCTACCAGACGGAGGATCTGACCGGGACCGAGCTGGCGCAGGCCCTTGTCGAGGTCGTGTGCGCCGCGTTGGGTGCGGCGCGGGGTCTCGGAGCGGGGGTGGGGTTGCAAGCCCTGGCGGTCGCCAGAGGCGTGGCAGAAGGCGCGCAGTTGTTCGTCCGCGTCGGCGGGCAGGCACGGACCTTTTCAGGGCTGGCGGGGGTGGGGGAGCTGATCGCGGCGGCCAGCATCCCCGATCACCCGGCGCTCCGGCGGGGATTAGCGCTGGCCAGGGGCGAATCCGACCCCGGTCTGGTGGACCTGTGCGACGCGCTCCTGCGCCGCGCTGAGGACCTGCCGATCACCCAGGGTGTGCGTGCCGTCGCCAGCGGGCAACGGCGGGCCCAGGACGTGCTCCGCGAGATGCTGGAGCGCGAGCCCCTCGACCGCTGATCTATTACCCGCAGAGTTACGCGTGACTTGCGCGAATCTTGACCCGGCGCCGACGCCGCGGCCGGGGGGGGGGAGGACGTGGGTTGCGGGCCGTGCCCGCGCTGCGCGTCAGTTGTCCAGGGCTGAGGACAACGACGCCCGTAGTCCCTCTACGCGCGCGCGGCGGAACCACCCGCCGATGCCCCCCGGCTTTCCTCGCCCGTCCACGGCCCGCTCGACGTTGACCTCGACCAGCGGATCCAGCGCGAGGCGGCCCTCCGGCTGCTCATGGACCGGCCGCTGAGCGAGCCACCACCGCCCGTCCGGCCACTCCAGGAACGCCACGCCAAACCGTCCGTTGGGGACTCCACGGCTCCGCCGCTGCAGCACCCCGATCAGCGCCATGACCTCGACGTTCGGCAGGCTCGCGAAGCCTGCCACGCCCCGGCCGTCGAGCTTTTCTCCCGCACGCAGCAATGGCACCACGTCGACCAGATGCACAACATCGGAACCCAAAAGCAGCACCGCAGGAGGCGGCAGCCCGCGCCCGAGCGCCTCCGCCAGCAGGCGCCACGCCGCGAGCCCGATGGCATCATCGCGCTCGGACCGTTCGATCCCGTTGAGCGTATCCTCCAGAGGGAGGGGAAAACGCGCGCCGCGCGGTCCAGATCGCACCCGTAGTTCCATGCGCGCGGGGTAATCTGAAACGCGGCGGAGTGGTGGGGCATCCACGCCCCACTGAGGCCGCGACGGGACAGCCGAGCGCCTCCCCCAAACGCGGAGCGAGGAGAAGGCGAGCGTGAAGAACGACGGTGGCCCCGGGATGTTCTCGGCGCAGGGGGCCCCAGGGGCCGTCCGGCATGACACTTGCTTGACTCTCGATCCTCGATGGTGGTATTTCATGCCTATGTCCCGCACTCTCACCCCCCTCGCCGATTCTCCCGCCGCGCGAGGGCGCGCGCCGGGATTATCGGCCAGTGTTGGCCACGAACGCCCGCAGCGGCGGGCTTGTGTTCGCGTCGATTCGGCCGGGTCCGGCGCTCCCGCGCCGGTCCCACCCGAGCCGCGAACAAGGGAGCCAGCGTTGAAGGCGCTCACTTCGTGGCACCTTCCATTCTGGCTCCTTCTCGCGATCACCGGCTGCGGGACCATCGGCCTTGACGAGCAGGCTCCTCTCGGCGGCATGGGAATGGCGCGCGTTGCGCCGGATGGCATGGTGGAGTTTGAGGATCGGCCCGTGGGGTTCGGCGCTTCGGAGGAGATCCTCGTCGCCTCTGTAGGGGACATGCCCATCACGGTCGAGGAGGCCTGGGTGGAGGTGACCGATCCCAACGTGTTCTTTGTGGGCGCGCTTCCGTTCCCGAAGCGGCTTGAGCCCGGGGAGGACATTGGGTTTGAGGTGAACTTCGAGCCGCAGGACAACGGGATCTTCTACGGGACGCTCGTGGTCACCTTCGACGATGGGACCACGCTGGAGCGAAACGTTCGCGGGGCAGGCTGCGAAGATGACAACGGCGACCGCGAGTGCGGGTGAGCCGGCAGGGACACGAGCCTAGGAGCCCGGAGGGCATAGAACCCTTCCCCCGGCGCGTTCACCCCGGGGGACTGGACCCGGTTCCTGCTGCGCCTTCACCCATTGACCCCACGTCGACACCTCCCCGGAACGGCACCACGGAGCGCACGGAGGACACGGAGCGGGGA
>CANKNP010000163.1 GCA_947483545.1 Deltaproteobacteria bacterium
GCACGAGCCGATGGTTCGCCAGCATGCCCTTGCCCGCGAACACAGGCGCGACCACGACCAGGTTGAAATGCCCGCCTCCGCCGGTCACTTCTGCGGTGGATCCCGGGATCCCGGCCTGGATCGCATCGCGGACGGCATCGACGACGGAACCTTGAAAATCTGTGGGGTGCGAGGACATGGGGGACTCCAACGGTGCCGGGCTGGTAACCCGACGCCCACCAGGGGTGCAGCGGCGTGTCACGGCCCGCGTGGACGGCGGCCCAAAGGCACGCAGCCGCCCCACTCCCTACCCGTTCAGACAGGTGGCAAACGCACGCCAACGCCATACGTTTCAGGCATCCCCGGTAGCCCATGACCTTCTCGAAAGAGCTCCTCATCGCCCTTCAGCTCGCGCACGACTTTGCCGTGCAGAGCCGCCACGAGTTCCTGACCCTGGAGCACGTCTTGTACGCGTTGCTCACGGATCCCGTCTCGTCCGAGGCGCTGGATGCTTGCGGCGCAAATCTGAAGACCCTTGAGTCCAAGGTCGCTGACCACCTGAGCAAGATGGACAAGCTTGATGACGAGGACGAGCCCACGCAGACCCAGGCGGTCAAGCGCGTGATCTCGCGGGCGGTCGCGCATGTGTCCAGCTCCGGCAAGACCGAGGTGCAGGGCCCGAACGTGCTGATCGCGCTGTTCTCCGAGTCGGACAGCCAGGCCGTCGCGATGTTGCAGGGGGAAGGCGTGCAGAAGCTCGATGTCACGAGCTTCGTGAGCCACGGAACGCGGAAGAACCCGCTCAAGCAGAGCGAGCCCGCAGGCGGTGCGGAGGGCGAGGCCCGCCCCTCCAAAGACCCGCTGAGCGCGTACTGCGTGGACCTCAACGCCCGGGCGAAGGCGGGCAAGATCGACCCGTTGATCGGGCGCAGCAGCGAGGTGGACCGCATGGTGCAGGTGCTGGCGCGGCGCCGCAAGAACAACCCGCTGTTGTTGGGCGACCCGGGGGTGGGCAAGACCGCGATCGTCGAGGGCCTCGCCCGGCGAATTCACCTCGGCGAAGTCCCCGAGATGCTCAAGACCTGCACGGTCTACACCCTCGATATGAGCGCGCTGCTGGCCGGCACCAGGTACCGCGGCGATTTTGAAGAGCGCCTCAAGCAGGTGATCGGCGCGGTGACCGAAAAGGAAGGCGCCATCCTGTTCATCGACGAGATCCACACCATCGTCGGGGCGGGCGCTACGCAAGGCGGCTCGATGGACGCCTCCAACATCCTGAAGGCCCCGCTCTCGAACGGCGATCTCCGCTGCATCGGGTCCACCACCCACCAGGAATACCGCCTCGCGTTCGGCAAGGATCGCGCGCTTCAACGCCGCTTTCAGACCATCGACGTCGGTGAGCCCTCCGTAGACGAGACCATCCTCATCCTGCACGGCTTGAAGGCCGACTACGAAAAACACCACGGCATCACCTACGCTTCCGACGCTGTGGACGCCGCGGCCCGCCTCGCCGCCCGGTTCATCAACGACCGGTTCCTCCCAGACAAGGCGATCGACGTCATCGACGAGTCGGGCGCTGCGATGCGCCTCGCGACGCCGGGCGGTCACGTCACGGTCGAGCATGTCGAGGCCACGATCGCGAAGATGGCCCGCATCCCACCTCGCTCGGTGACCGTGGAGGAGCAGAGCAACCTCGCGACGTTGAGCGAAACGTTGAAGTCGAGGATCTTCGGCCAGGACAAGGCGGTAGACGCCGTCACGGCGACGATCAAGCTCAACCGAGCGGGCCTCGGCCAGCCGACAAAGCCGGTCGGCTCGTTCCTGTTCTCCGGCCCCACCGGGGTCGGAAAGACCGAGCTGGCCAAGCAGATCGCGGAGGTGCTCGGCGTCGCCTTCTTGCGGTTCGACATGAGCGAGTACATGGAGAAGCACACGGTGAGCCGGCTGATAGGTGCGCCTCCGGGCTACGTCGGCTTCGAGCAGGAGGGAATGCTCACCGGCGCGGTGTCCCGGACCCCCCACGCGGTGCTCGTGCTCGACGAGATCGAGAAGGCGCACCCGGACATCTACAACATCCTGTTGCAGGTGATGGACCACGCATCCCTCACCGACAACAACGGCAAGAAAGCGGACTTCCGCAACATCATCCTGGTGTTGACCACCAACGCGGGCGCGCGGGAGGGCGGGAAGCACAACCTGGGTTTTGGCGCCGGGGACAACACCGATCACAAAGTGGACACCGCGGTGTCCCGCACGTTCCCGCCGGAATTCCGCAATCGCCTCGATGGACACGTGATGTTCGGGCCGCTGGGCAAGGACATCGTGCTCAAGGTCGTGGACAAATTCCTCGTGGAGCTGGGCGGCCAGTTGGTCGCCCGCGACGTGGTGATCGAGACCACCCCCGAGCTGCGGGCCTGGCTCGGCGAGCGGGGCTACAAACCCGAATTCGGCGCGCGGGAGATGTCCCGCGTCATCTCGGAGCACCTCAAGAAGCCGCTCGCAGACGAGCTGCTGTTTGGGCGGCTGAAGAAGGGCGGGCGAGTGATCGTCGGCGTGGTGAACGATGTGGTGACGTTCGAGTTTCCTCCGGTGACGTTGGAAAACTGAGGCTGACAACTGTCACCGACAACTGTCGGACGTCCGTCACCCCCCACGATCACGGACAAACCTGTATTGTTCCATTGGCACGGACTGTGCTCTGGAGGGCTGCACCGCGAATCTCCGCGGCCAGACCCGAGGTCACCGATGTCCCAGCCCCGCCGCCCCGCCCCGCTTACGAACCGTTTTATTGAGGGTGAACGCCTCTATCTCAAGCTGATGGGAGAGGGCCCCGGCGCGCTCTTCGTCACCTGCTCCGACAAAGCGCAGCATGTTGCCTGCCCCGCGGCGCTGCTCATGGGCGCCGATTGCATCCCCCTCACCCCCGACCCCAACCGGCCCGACGCGACGATGCCCCTCTTTCGAAGCACCGAGTTCGCGCAGTGGGCATCCTGTGCCCCCGGCGTCCCCGGCCTGCTGCCGGGCGACCTTCGCACCGTCATCCTGTTGGACGATGGGTGCCTGGCCGCCGCCGCCATCGTCAGCCTCGCCTGCTCGATGCGCGCCTCTGGAGCGTTGCGCCTCGTCGTTGCCTCGCCCTGGCTTCCCCCCGAGGCCATCGAGCCCCTGGAGTTGATCGCGGACCGCGTCGTCGTGCTCTCCCGGACCCAGCCCCGCTACCAGGACATCTCCGACGACGAGTCGCTGTTCCGCGCCGATCAGTACCGGGGTTCACCCCTCGGAGCGGTCCGGCGGGAGCGGGTTCGGAGCGGGCAGAAGCGCAACGAACCGGACGTTGTCTGGTCGTGAAAGGGGACTCCTAGCCCACCGCCAACATCGCTTCCAGGGGTTTCAACGCCGCGAGTCGTAGCCCCTCGTCCATCGTCAGCTCCGGCGTCATGTCGCGGAGCGCCAGGTACATCTTCTCAAGCGTGTTGCGCTTCATGTGCGGGCACTCGTTGCACGCACAATTCTCGTCCATGCCAGGGAGCGGCACCAGCAGCTTTCCAGGCGCAGATTTGGCCATCTGATGCAGGATGCCCGGCTCGGTCGCGACGATGAACGTCGTCGCTGGGCTCTTGGTCACGTAGTCGAGCAAAGCCGAGGTAGACCCAATGAAGTCGGCCTTCTCCAACAGCGAAGGCTCACACTCCGGGTGCGCGATGATCTTCGACCCGGGGTGCTTGAGCGAGAGCTCGATCATCCGCCGCTCATTGAACGTCTCGTGGACCATGCAGGTGCCGGGCCAGAGCTTCATCGGCCGGTTCATGCGTTTTGCGATGTAGCCGCCGAGGTTCCGGTCCGGCGCGAAGATCAGGGGTTGATCCCTTGGAAAGCTGGCAACCACCCGCTCAGCGTTCGACGACGTGCAGATGATGTCCGAGAGCGCCTTCACCCCCGCCGAGCAGTTGATGTAGCTCACGACCTTGTGGTCTGGGTACTTCTCCCGCCAGCGCGCGAGCATCGGCGCGGGGCAGGCATCCGACAGCGAACAACCCGCCTTCATGTCGGGGATCAGCACCCGGCGCGTCGGGTTCAGGATCTTCGCGGTCTCGGCCATGAAATGTACGCCGCAGAACAGGATCACGTCCGCCTTCGTGCCCTGCGCCGCCCGGGCAAGTTGCAACGAGTCCCCGATGAAGTCTGCGACGTCCTGAATGTCCGGCTCCTGGTAATAGTGCGCGAGGATCACGGCGTTGCGCTCCTTGCGGAGATCGTCGATGGCGCCGAGGAGATCGTGAGGGAGGGGTTCGGTCGAGGGCATGCCCCCGAATATCACCGGTGATACGGCGGCGGCGATGCGCGTTGCGATCCTCATGCCCTGCTTGGACGAGGCCCGGGCGCTCCCCGCGGTGATCGCCGGGCTGCAGGGGTCAGGCGCCCGGCTGGTGGTCAGCGACAACGGATCCAGCGACGGCAGCGCAGGCATCGCGCGTTCGCTGGGGGCCGAGGTCGTCAACGAGCCGCAGCGCGGGTACGGGGGCGCGGTGCTGGCCGGAATGGCGCACCTCCGGTCCGACCCGCCCGACATCGTCGTCATCATGGACGCCGATCACTCCAGCTTTGCGGAGGATCTACCAGCGTTGACCGGCCCGATCCTGCGCGGCGAGGCCGATCTGGTGCTCGGCGAACGCCTGACCCTCGGCGAGCGCGGCTCCCTCACGCCGCCCCAACGCGCGGGGAACGCCATCGCCACCGCCTACATCCGCGCCCGCAGCGGCCAGCGCTTCCGCGACATGGGCCCCTTCCGCGCGATCCGGTGGACCGCGCTGGAGGACCTCCGGATGGAAGATCGCACCTGGGGTTGGAACGTGGAGATGCATTTCAAGGCGCTCCATACTGGACTTCGCGTGATCGAGGTCCCGGTACGGTACCGACCCCGCATCGGCGTGAGCAAGATCTCCGGCACTGTCCAGGGTGTCGCGCGCGCGGGGGCCAAAATCGTCTGGGCGTGTTGGAAGTACGGGTAGAGGGCTCAACCCGGGCGCCGCCCGCAACCCAACCCGGAGCGCCGAGGGCCCGCGCTGCTCCTTGCTGGGCGGGGGGAGGACACGTCCTCCCCCCGGCGCCGGCCGCGACACGCGGCCTCCCCCCTCCTCGCGGCCTGAAGGGCCGCGGGGCTGCCGTTCGGCGTCTGCACCGGGTCAAGATTCGCGCACGGCACGAGGAACTCTGCGGGTAGTTCAACCCGCTCTGGACATCCCCCCCAGCCGCTCCCGCAGCGCCTGCTCCCCCCCGTGCACCCGAACCGCGACGCAGAGCGCCCACACCGGGAAGCCGGACGGCAACCGCGCTGAGTCCTTCTCCGTGGTGACCAGCAGGCGGTCCCCCCGCCACGCTTCCAACGCCTCCAATTCGGCCTCACTGAAGCGATGGTGATCCGGGAATACCCTACGGTGATCCACCCGGAGTCCCAGCCTCCGCAGCTGTCGGAAAAAGCCCTCCGGCCGGGCGATGCCAACGAACACCGCGATCGGCCCGCATGGGATCGCGTCCAAAGGCCTCCGCTCGCCATGAAACAGCCAGCACAAAGGCTCGTAGTTGGCCCGCACGATCAAGGCGTCCGACCGGACGAACGGGCGCAACAACTTCGGCACGGGGGTCTCGGCCGTGGCGTGGGACAGCCAGACCACATCCGCGCGGCGAAGCCACCGAAGCGGCAGCCGCCTCGTCCCCGCTGGCACCATCCCGTCGCCGCCCGGAAACCGCACATCCACCACCACGACCTCCAGATCCCGCGCCACCTCCACCACCTGCAGCCCGTCGTCCAGCACCGCCACCTTCGCCCCCCCCCCAAACACCCTCGCGACCCCGCGCACCCGGTCCGGGCTCGAGACCACCCCCGCCCCCCGCCGCGAGAGCATCGCCATCTCGTCGCCCAACTGTGCCGCTTCCCCCTCGGTGCGCACGTCACCACCGTCGTCGCGCCCGTACCCCCGGGCCACCACCACCCCCCCGACCACCTCCGCGATCCAGGCCGCCACCGGCGTCTTTCCGGCCCCCCCCGCGGCGAGCGATCCCACCGATACAACCTTGCCTCCAGGCACCCGCACCGGCGTTCTCCGCCACGCCCGCCACCACAGGGCCGCCCGCCACCCCAGCGTCCATGGCCACAGCCACGGCCTCAACATCCTCTCCGGACCGGCCTCCGCCGCCCATAGCGGCCGCAAGGCCCGGACCGTAGAGGCCACCGCCCCGCCCTCCCCCGGCGCCTTCCGCCCCGCCCCCAACGCCGCCGCCAACGCGATCCCCAACTCGTCCGGTGACGCCGCCAGGAACCCCGAGATCCCGGCCCAGGCGCCCACATTCGCGTGGGTGTGCGGCCCGTGCACCACCGGACACCCCGCCGCGATGGCCTCGGCAGGCGAATGTCCGCCGACATCCTTCAGAAACGTGCCTCCCACGAACGCGGCCGAGGCCGGACCGTACAGCGCGCCCAATTCGCCGATGGTGTCCAACAGCAGCACGTCCACCTCGGGGGGCACGACCCCGTCGAGCTGCGTGCGCCGCGCCGCACCCACCTGGTCGAGGCCGTCCCAGACCGCGTCAAACCGCCGAGGATCGCGCGGCGCGAGCACCAGCATCGGCCGGGGCAACAGCCCGGCAACCGCACGGACCAACGCCTGCTCTTCGCCGTCGTGGGTGCTGCCTGCGACGATGGTCGGGCGCGACCACACCAGGGTCGGCACGGCAGCCGGCGCTTCCGCCTTCAGATCCCCGACCGGGAGGCCTCCCAAGGTCGCCGCCGTCGCCGCGTCCGGCGCGGTCCAAAGGATGCCCCGGGTCAACCATGCAAAAAGGGTCGGGAGACGAAGGAGTCGTAACTGGCCGGGACCAAGCCTGGCATTCACCACGGCGATGGGGATCCCCCGCGCCCGGCAAGCCTCCAACGTGACGGGCCAAAGCTCCGCCTCAACAAGGACCAGGCACCGCGGGCGCAGCCGATCGAGGAAAGCCCCCACCGCCACCGGGTGGTCGATCGGTGCATACAGCGTCTGGTCGGCCCCCACCGCCTGATCCCGGGCTGTCGGGGATGTACACGTCCGCACAATCTCGACATCACCGAGGTCCTGGCGAACGCCGACGATCAACGCGGATGCGGCCCTCCCCTCCCCCAAGCTCGCGGCGTGAATCCAGACCGCGCCGGGCTCGACCTCCGGGCGCCCAAAACCCCAACGCTCCGCCAACTGCCCCCGTAGCCGTGGGTGAACCGCGGTCACGAACCCCAGTGCGGGGGACAGACCCCAGAGCAGGAGCCGGTAGAGCGGGAAGAGCACGAAGAACACGGGGGCGGAGCCTATTCCGGATGGTGAGATTCGACGGACCCGTCGAAATGTGACAGAAACGCGGGGCGCGTTTCTGTCACATTTCGACAAAACAGTGCAACGACCCAACCGCCTCCGCGCGCGTCACCTCCAGCCCAGAACTTCCCTGTAAGGAACCTCTCCCTCCCGCCGTTGTCCGAGCACCCACACTCGGAGCTTCTCCATGCTTTCCCCTCGTCTTTCGGCCTTGCTTTGCCTTGCCCTGCCCACCCTCGCGCTCTCCTGTTCGTTCCAACCCGCGGAAGCGCCCGCTGGAGAGAACGACCAGGCGCGCGCCGTCCAGCCTGCCCCCGAACCCGTCGAAGTCCCGATGGCCGAGCGGGTCAAGAAGGAGGAGAACAAGCCCGACGCGGCGCGCGAACGCCCCCTGGCCGCCGCACCGATGCCCGCCGCGGACGCGCTGATGGGCGTGAAGACGGCCGAGCAAGGGAACGGCCTGACCGTGGGTTCCGGTGGGCTCGGGCTGCGCGCCGGCGGCGTGGAGGGCGGCGGGGAGGTCCAATCCGTCCCCACGATGCGGGCGGTCCGTGCAAGCACGATAGTCTCGCGCCCCAAGGAGATGGACGCCGCCGAACTCCGCGTAAAGCTCAAGCGCCCCGAGGTCCAAACCGAAGCGTTGGCGAGCGGCGAAGGCTACCGGGACGCCGGCGTGAACCCGCTCACGCTCTCGAGCGAGGATCCGCTCTCCACCTTCGCGACCGACGTGGACACCGGCAGCTTCACGCTCGCCCGACGCCTCTTGCTCGAAGAGGGTCGGCTCCCCGAGAAGGCAGGCGTGCGCGTCGAAGAATTCATCAACTACCCGAATTGGGCCTACCCAACCCCCGTCGTGGCCAAGACCGATTCGCCGGTCGCCGTCACGCTCGAGGCCGCACCCCACCCCTGGCAGCCCGGCCACCACTTGGTGCGCGTTGGTCTGCGCGCCGATGACATGAAGGGCGAACGTGCGCCTGCGAACCTCGTGTTCCTCGTGGACGTGTCGGGATCGATGTCGGGCCCCGATCGCCTCCCCCGGGCCCGGGCCGCGCTGCACACCCTCGTCGATTCGCTCGGGCCCGCCGACTCCGTCGCGCTCGTCACCTACGCAGGTTCCACCGGCGTCGTCTTGGAGCCCACGCGCGGCGACCAGAAGGCGAGGATCCACGCTGGGATCGACGGCCTCTCCTCCGGGGGCGGCACCGCGATGGCAGCCGGTATCGATCTCGCCTACGGGCTCGCCAAGGCGTCGATGCGGACCGGCGCTGAGAGCCGCGTCATCGTGCTCTCCGATGGCGACGCCAACATCGGGAACAGCACACCAGAGGCTTTGCTCGGCCAGATCAAGCAGTACGCCGGCCAGGGCATCACGCTGTCCACCATCGGCTTCGGGGTCGGCAACTACCAGGACGCGATGATGGAGCAGTTCGCGAACAAGGGCGATGGAAACTACTATTACATCGACTCCCTGGACGAAGCCGAACGTGTGTTCACCCAGAACCTCGCCGGGACGGTTCAGACGGTCGCACGCGACGTGAAGGTGCAGATCGCGTTCGACCCGGAGATCGTACACGCTTGGCGCCTGGTCGGGTACGAGAACCGCGACGTCGCGGACCGGGACTTCCGAAATGACAAGGTCGATGGCGGCGAGATGGGCAGCGGCCAGCGCGTCACGGTGCTCTACGACGTCGTGCTCAACACCCCGCCCGCCGGCGAGACCACCCTCGCCACCGTGAGCTTCCGCGCCAAAAAGCCCGGCGTGGAGAGCGCCGCCAAAGAGTGGAAGACCTCGTTGAACGTCGGCTCCGTCCGGCAGTCGTTCGACCTGGCGAGCGCCGACTTCCGCGCCGCCGTGGGAATGGCCGGCTTCGCGGAATTGCTCCGCCACAGCCAGTACACCGGCGAGCTCACCTTCGGCCAGGTGGCGAGCATCCTCCAGGGCGCACGCCGCACGGGCCGCGATGACGGTCAGTTGGAGGAGATGGTGAAGAAGGCGACCGCGCTCTGGTCCAGCACGGCGGTGTACGGGATGGGGCGGGACGGGTAGGGGGGAGGGGCCCCCAGCCCCCTCGCAAGTTACAACGCCGACATGCTCTGCCTGCTGCTCTCGGCCTGCATCTACATCGACAAGCAGACGCTCGCCGAACGGCTGGATCTGGACGGCGATGGGGTGCCCTACCCCGAGGATTGCGCGCCCGAGGATGGTTTATTTTCCCCGGCGCCCCCGAGATCTGCGACGATTTGGATCAGGACTGCGATGGTCAGATCGACGAGGATGTGGCGGACGCGCCGGTTTGGTACCCCGACGAGGATGGCGACGGGCTCGGCGACGCCACCTCCGGCGGGACGCAAGCGTGCGCCGTGCCCAACGGCGTGACCGACAACTCCGATTGCGACGACAGTGACCGCACCGTTGGTCCCGGCGATCCAACGGACGCCGACGGAGATCGCTATCCGGCGTGCGTCGATTGCGACGACGAAGACGCAGCCGCAAACCCCGGTGGCACCGAGGTCTGCGATGACATGAGGGCTACGGCGATGGCTACGACAGCGACGGTTGCACCCAACCCTCGGGAACCGCCGCGGCGGAGGGTGACTGCGACGACCGACGCCAACTACAACCCCGGGGCCCCCGAGTCCGACTGTACCGACCCCAACGACCACAACTGCGACGGCGGCACCGGCTACGAGAACGCCGATGGCGACGCGTTCGCCGCCTGCGAGGAGTGCGACGACGCCAACCCGTCCAACTTTCCCGGCGCTGAAGAGTATTGCGACGGCGACGACAACAATTGCGACGGCACCATCGACGAACCCACGGCCGTCGATGCCTCCACGTGGTTCGCCGACGCCGACGGCGACACCTTCGGGGATGCCGACACCGTCGAGGTGAGCTGCGCCCCCCCCTCCCCCCACCGGGTCCGCGAGGCGGGTTGGGGTGCCCGAAGGGCGGAGGGGGGTTCATCCACACCCCCGCCGATTCACAACCCCTGCCCGCCCGATGCGAAGCGGCCTCCCCGGCCCGCGTGAACCGCGCAACATTGGCGGTGAGCCGCCCATTTCCCTGAGGGTCCCGTATGTATCAAAACTGAGGGGCTCAGAATTGTGCTATGATGTAACAGAACTGAGCGGGTCAGATCCGGTCAGAGCTCCGCCTCCACCGCCGCGCGGATGGTCGGATCATCCGCCGGGTCGATCCGCCCAAGGTTCACCATGTCCCGGGAGATCAAGAAAACACCTGGGTAGTTGCTCTCCGGCAGCAGCGTGGGCGCTACGTTGGCGGTGTCCGATACGATGGGCTCGGCAATGCCGAAGTACGTGCCCCACTCCTGCAACTCCTCCTGGTCGGGCACGTCCGCCTCCAGATCCTCCACAAGGATGGTCATGTAGACGAAGCCTTCGTCGCGGTAGTCGTCTGCGGTGGCTTGAACCTCCGCGGCGAGGTCCTTGCAGGGGGCGCACCACAGCGTGGAGAGGTCGAGCAGCACGACGTTGCCGTAGAACTGCCACATCGAGACCTCCTGGCCGTTCTGATCGGTCCAGCGCGCGTCCTCCACGGTCTCGCCCTCGCCCCAGCCTTCGCCGCAAAGATCCGCGGGGACCTCGCCGACAGTCCAGGCGTTCTCAGGCGCAACGTAGGCCTCCTCGCCGCACAATTCGGGGCCGTCGGGGCTGGTGAGCACGGGCACGCACCCGGCGAGGAGGGCGGGCAGAAGCACGGTGGGGCAAAAGGTCGGACGCATAGCGCAACGTAGCCACCGCCGGACAATGGCCGCAAGCGGTTCCGGTGGCTACCTGACGCGCCACCCCGGAATCCAGATGCCGTTGACTGAGCCGAGCCCGACCGCACGCCTGACCGTCGCCAATCTGTTGGTGTTGCAGGCAGGCTATGCCTCTACCAACCA
>CANKNP010000164.1 GCA_947483545.1 Deltaproteobacteria bacterium
ATTCGGGGAGGGGGCTGGGGGCTACGGGGCGACGGGGGGCATCAACGCCACCCCGGAGGGGCGCGTTGAGATCCGCCGCCACCCCGCGATCCTCGCGGTCCCGCCCGAACCGCAAAAACCCCACATTCTCCAACGTTTCGCGCGATCTGGACAGAATTTGTGGAGAAGCTGTGGATAACCGGCATGTTGTCCATGGATAACCTATGGACACATTATGTAGTGTTCGCGATGGGTACTGAACACAACATGTTGGGGCTCAGCCCTTGAATTCCGAGCCCGCCTCCCATAGACTGATCTCTCCCCGGCCACGTCGTCGATGCCCCCTGCCCCGTCGATCGATCGACAGGGCTCGCAGGCCGATGGCACCAGGATCCCTCTCCCCCTTTCGCCCGCTTGTCCCCTCGGAGTCCCCATGCAGATCGCCCGCCGCTTCACCGCCGAGACCCAGAACCCCTACGCCGGCATGGAATTCATCGGCCGGCACTCCGAGATCCGCAACCCGGATGGCAGCCTCGTCTTCGAGGCCGACGATGTGAAGGTCCCCGCCTCCTGGTCCCAGGTCGCCGTCGACATCCTCGCGCAGAAGTACTTCCGCAAGGCGGGCATTCCCGCGGCGACGAAGCCGGTCGAGGAGAAGGGCATGCCCGCGTGGCTCTCTCGCCGTGTCGCCGATGATGACGCCCTCGCGGGCGTGAGCGAAGACCGGCGGCTCGGGCCGGAGCGCGACAGCCGCCAGGTCTTCGACCGCCTCGCCGGCTGCTGGACCTACTGGGGCTGGAAGGACGGCATCTTCTCGACGGAGGAGGACGCGAAGGCGTTCTACGACGAGCTCCGGTTCATGCTCGCCACGCAGATGTGCGCGCCGAACTCCCCACAATGGTTCAACACCGGGCTGCACTGGGCCTACGGAGTCGATGGCCCCGCGCAGGGCCACTACTACTTCGACGAACGCACCGGAAAGGTGAAGGCCAGCACCAGCTCCTATGAGCGCCCGCAGCCCCACGCCTGCTTCATCCAGTCGGTGTCGGACGATCTGGTGAACGATGGCGGGATCATGGACCTGTGGACGCGGGAGGCCCGGCTGTTCAAGTATGGCTCCGGCACGGGAACGAACTTCTCGAAGATCCGCGGCGAAGGGGAGAAGCTCTCGGGCGGCGGCCGCAGCTCGGGGTTGATGAGCTTCCTGAAGATCGGCGACCGGGCGGCGGGCGCGATCAAGTCGGGCGGCACCACCCGCCGGGCGGCCAAGATGGTCTGCCTCGACCTCGATCATCCCGATGTGGAGCGGTTCATCGACTGGAAGGTGCACGAGGAGCAGAAGGTCGCGGCGCTGGTCACCGGGTCCCGGCTCAACCAGGCGCACCTCAACAACATCCTCGCGGCCTGCAAGGAGACCGAGGATCTGCAAGGCGCCCGGCGTTTCGACCCCCGCAAGAACGCCGCCCTCCGCAAGGCGATGCGTGAGGCCCGCGCCGTGGGGGTGAACGACAACTATGTCGTGCGCACGCTGCAATTTGCGAAGCAGGGCTACACCGGGATCGACTTTCCTGCCTACGACACCGACTGGGATGGCGAGGGCTACGCGACCGTGTCGGGCCAGAACTCGAACAACTCGGTCCGGGTGCCGAACAGCTTCATGGACGCCATGTTGCGCGACGAGGAGTGGCACCTCCGCACGCGGAACAACGGCAAGATCGTGAAGTCCATGCAGGCGAAAGAGCTCTGGGACGAGATCGCCATGGCGGCCTGGGCTTGCGCCGATCCCGGGCTCCAGTTCGACTCGACCATCAACGAGTGGCACACCTGCCCCGAGGATGGTCGGATCAACGCTTCGAATCCCTGCTCAGAGTACATGTTCCTGGACGATACAGCGTGCAATCTCGCCTCGTTGAACCTGATGAAGTTCTACGATGTGAAGACCGGCGCGTTCGACATCGCCGGCTACCGGCACGCGATCCACTTGTGGACCATCGTGCTCGAGATCTCGGTCGGCATGGCGCAATACCCGAGCCCCCAGATCGCGAAGCTCTCCTACGACTTCCGCACGTTGGGCCTCGGGTATGCCAACCTTGGCGCGATGCTCATGGTCATGGGCGTGCCCTACGACTCGGCTGAAGCCCGCGCCATCTGCGGGGCGCTCTCTGCGGTGCTCACGGGCGACAGCTACAGCTCCAGCGCGCGGATCGCGAAGGAGCGCGGCCCCTTCCCCGGGTACAAGCGCAACCGCGAGCACATGCTCCGCGTCATGCGCAACCACCGTCGGGCCGCCTACAACGCGCCGGCCACCGACTACGAGGGGCTCACGATCCGCCCCGTGGGCCTCTCCGCGGAGAAGTGCCCCGCCGATCTGCTCGCCGCCGCGCGCAACGCCTGGGACACGGCGGTCACCCTCGGCGAGGCCCATGGCTACCGCAACGCCCAGACCACGGTGATCGCGCCCACCGGCACCATCGGCCTCTTGATGGACTGCGACACCACCGGCGTAGAACCCGACTTTGCGCTCGTCAAGTTCAAGAAGCTCGCTGGCGGCGGCTACTTCAAAATCGCGAACGAGTCGGTCCAGCCTGCACTTTTGCGCCTCGGCTACGACACCGCGCAGGTCCAGGACATCCTGCACTACGCGCTCGGCCGCGGCACGCTCAAGGGCGCCCCGGGCATCAACCACGAGACGTTGCGCGCGAAGGGTTTCGACGACGGCACGCTCGGCAAGGTCGAGAAGGCCCTCCCCAGCGCCTTCGACATCAAGTTCGTGTTCAACCGCCACAACCTCGGCGAGGCGTTCTGTCGGGATGTGCTCGGACTGTCCGCAGCGAACCTGAATGATCCGAACGCCGATCTCTTGGAGAGCATCGGTTTCACCACCGGCCAGATCGAGGCCGCCAACGCCTTCGCCACCGGGACCATGACCCTCGAAGGGGCGCCCGCGCTCAAGCCCGAGCACCAGTCGGTGTTCGACTGCGCCAATCGTTGCGGGCGCAAGGGCGTTCGATACATCAGCTACGAAGCCCACATCCGCATGATGGCCGCCTGCCAGCCGTTCATCTCCGGCGCGATCTCGAAGACCATCAACATGCCCAATGACGCCACGATTGAAGACGTCAAGCAGGCCTACCTGATGTCCTGGCGCCTCGCGATCAAGGCGAACGCCATCTACCGGGATGGCTCGAAGCTCTCGCAGCCGCTGTCCTCGATGTTCGCCAGCGATCTCTTCGGCGCCGTCGATGAAGCCGAGCCGGTCGCCATGCCCGGCGAGCTCCCCAGCCAGGAGGCGTTCTTCCAGCAGGCGCCCGCCGAGCAGGCGATGCAGATGGCCGAGCGCGTCATCGTCCGCTACCTCGCCAAGCGCCGCCGGCTCCCAGACCGTCGCAAGGGCTACACCCAGAAGGCGACGGTCGGCGGCCACAAGGTGTTCTTGCGGACCGGCGAGTACGACGATGGTGCGCTCGGCGAGATCTTCATCGACATGCACAAGGAAGGCGCCGCCTTCCGCAGCTTGATGAACAGCTTCGCGATCGCCATCAGCATCGGCCTGCAGCACGGCGTCCCGCTCGAGCGCTTCGTGGACCAGTTCCTCTTCAGCCGTTTTGAGCCCAACGGCATGGTGAAGGGCAACGCCCGCATCAAGCTCTCCACCAGCGTGATCGACTACTTGTTCCGCGAGCTGGCCATCAACTACCTGGGAAGGAACGACCTCGCGCACGTGGATCCCGAGTCGCTTCGTGGCGACACGCTGCACTCCGCGACCGAGCCGACCTGGACCGATGAGGAGGTCATGCCCGTCCGAAGCGTGATGATCAACGAGTCGGCGCTCAACGTGGACGAGGCCCCGAAGGTGAGCGCGGTCGTCGCGGCCCGTCAGGAGGCGCGTGCGGCCGAGCTGGGGGCCTCCGCGGGTCGCTCGTTCAGCCGGGCCGCCTCTGCGATCCGGGACGCCAAGGCCCAGGGCTACGAGGGCGACGCCTGCCCGGAGTGCAGCGCCATGACGATGGTGCGAAACGGGACGTGCCTGAAGTGCATGACGTGTGGGGGGACCAGCGGGTGCTCGTGACCCTGGCGCCGGACGAGGCGCTCTGGAGTGGCCTCGTCCGTGCGCTGGGCGCTTCGTTCGTACTGGATCTGAGCGGTGCGCCGCTCGACGGGGAGGCCGGACCCGCCCGGGCCGAGGCGCTCGCCGGCGTGACAGCGACCCTCGGTCGCACCCTGGGCATGCCCCTGGTGGCGATGGGGGAGACCCTCCGCTCAGGCGAACACGACGAGCCCATCCTGCCCGACGCTTACAGCTCCTACGGGGCGCCCGGCGGCGTGATCGAGCTCGCCCGAGCTGTCAACGCGCTCGCGGAACGAACCGGCGTGGAGGCGCGGGCGTGGGTGTTCACGTCCCGGGACGAGCGCCGCGGCCTCTGCGTAGCGACGCGCCCGGCGATGGCCGTTGTGCTGACGGCGGTCGACGCACGGTATGACAATGACGTCATCGAGCAGATCGCGCTCTACGAAGGGGGCGAGTCGCCGGTGCTTCGGGCGGGGTTTCGGTAGGGCGGGGCGCGAGGAGGGATCCTCACCGCCCCAGCCCCCGAGCCACGAAGGGATCGTAAAGCCCGTATCCCTGCGGATAGACGGCGATCTTGGTGTAGGCGTAGTCCGAGTTGCCCGACGCCACCACCCCCATGCTCATTACGAACGCCTTTCCCCCGGATCCCTCGTCGAGCCGCGGGCAGGGAAAGAGGCACGAGGCGGTGTCCCCCACGACCGGGGACTCCGTCGGCCCGGAGCCTGAGTCGCCGGTGCAGGTCACCACCATCCCCACCGCAGCGCCGCCAACCCTGGCCGCAGGACGCCGCTGATCATCTGGCGGGCCTGAGCGGCGCCGCTGCGCAACCGATCTCGAAGAGCTTGCGCGCCCGCAGGCGCGCCGCCCGCGGATGCCCACGGCCGTCCCCCGGCGGCAGCGAACGACTCCCGGCGGGGGCGAGGCCGCCCTCTCCCCGCCGCACGACCCACGCTACCGCCGCCGATCCCCGCGATCCTCCGCCCGATCCCCGCGATCCTCCGCCCGATCCCCGCGATCCTCCCGGGCATCCGCGGCACCGGTATGGGTCTGCGCATCGCGGCGGTCCTCTGCCCGATCCGCGTGGTCCTCGGCGTGATCCGCCCGATCCTCAGCCCGGTCGGAGCGCTCACCGACCCGTGCGGCGACCGCCGATCCGGCGGCGTACACATGCGCCGCGTGCGAGGGCGAATGCGTCGCCCAGTAGCCGGAGACCCAGCGGCCATGCGCATAGTAGCCCTCGACCCAGCCGTAGCCGGCACGCATCGCGGCACGCCAGGACCCGTCCACCCAGACCGCGCCGTTCCAGTACCCGTCCACCCAAGCGTAGCCGGGGCGGGTGTATGCAGGGATCCAACGACCGGGGATCCAGGCGCCATCGGGGCTGTACGTGCCTTCGATCCAGGTGTACCCGGCGCGCGGCGCGGGGCGGTAGTCCCGGGCCCAAGGGTTGATCTCGACGTACACGCCGGGAATGCCGACCGACACCGTCACACCGGCGTCGGCATTGGGGGTCAGGAGCATGGCGAGCAGCAGGGTGGAGAACATGGCAACCTCGGTTGAGGAGCGGAGGATCCGCGCCTTCGAGCAGTTGTACGCGCGGGGGTTTGGGCGTATTCGGGGTGCTACCTTGGCGTCGCCCAGACCCGCCAGGTGTGGGCGCCCTCCGCGACAGCTGCGGCTGTGTGCGCCGCCGAGACCCGGACCACCCATCGATTCAGCGAGAAGGTGCCCCACGGTCGTGGGAGGACCTCCCCGATCCCCCCCTTCTCGACGCATTGGCGAAGGTGACCGAAGGCCCGGTGGGCCTCGAAGTCCGCAAGATGGTGCGAGCTCTGGGCGCTCTCGCAGCTCCAGAGCTCGCGGGACTCGGGGAGACTGCCAAGCCGGCAGGTCATCCCAGGCAGCGTAAACCACGAGGTCAGGTGGCGCGCCGCGTCGGCCCGGGCCAGGAGATCCTCTGGGCTGCTCCCACGGACCGTGTTGATGACCTCGCATTGCTCTGCCGCCCGTGGATCCCAAAAGCGCGGCGGGAGCGCGATGTTCAGGCCGAGCCCCGCGTCCCAGAGCTCGCCGACGAACCGGGCAAGTTCGCCAACTGACGGGCGCCCCTCCGTGAGTGTCACCGCGAGCGGGAGATCGCCGGGGAAGAGGGCTGCGAGTCGACCCGCCGCTGGGTTGTCGTCCGGAAGGGTGATCGGACCTCCCGGGGCGGCGATAATCCAGCCATCGCCCGTCCGGGTGAGATCGGAGGTCGGGTACCCCAGTTCCGAGAGATGCGTCCTGACAACGGCGAGGGCGCCCGGCGTATTCGGCACCCAAGGCGGCAAGATGGCATACCCCACGACGTCCAGAAAGGGCGACCCCATCGCGGACGCGAACCGTGCGAGGTCGTGCAAGGAGGTGGACGGTGGGGCCGCGAAAGTAACGGATGGAATATGGTAGTTCGGCGGCTTCGGGGTGAAGCGCGCGCCTTGGTCAAACGCGACAGTGAGGCGTTGGCGCCCCTCTTCGCTGCCCAAGTCCTTGGTTGCGCCCACCAACTCCCCGCCAAAGAGCAGGCTGACTTCTCCGACCACGATGAGCCCCGGCTCGCGGTCGGGCGGGTCCGCCCAGGGGATCATTGGCAGGTCCGCTGCTGCGGACAGGAACCCCACGTGGCGGGCGATCACGCGCTCCGCGCCCAAATCTCCGGGGATCCCAGAGCAGGGTGAGCGCGTCCGTGGAGAGCAGGAGCGCAATGCAGAGCCCGGCCGCGCAGCCCAGCCCCGCGGCGTCCCACACCTCGGTGTCGCCCTCGCCGTTCGGGTCCGAGGCACCGGCGAACCCCAGCACGAGCAGGCAGGGGACCATCATTGCGATCGCGACCCACGGTGCGACCGTGCCACTCAGGTGGACCGCCCACGCCGCCGCGCCCAGCCCCCCCAAGCCCGCCGCCTGGACCAGGAGCACTCGGCGAAGGTGGACGGGGCTGCGAGCGGCGAGCGAAGCGGCGAGCCCGGCGGCGGCGACAGCGCAGGCGAAGGGCGCCGTGATCAGCGTCAGGTTCAACAAATCCCTTGCCTCGCGAGGCGGCGATGGCGCCAGAATCAAAGCGACAACAGCAAGGATCGGGAGAGTCGTTGCAGCGATCCCCAGCCACCGGCCCACCCTCCACCCCAGCAGCGAGGCGAAAGCCCCCGGAATTGCCAGGAGTCCCACGAAGGCAAGCACCACCTGCGGGTCGTCCAGCGGCCGAAGCCAAACCTCGATCACGTCGGTTTGACCACCGAGGAGCCACACCCACAGACCGCCGAGCGAAACCACCCACACGAGCAGTCCGAATGCGAGGGTCGCGCGGCGGCGCGGGGAGGTGGGGCTCAAGGTCAACCTGGATTCGACCACTATAAGGCGAGGGACCGTCGCCATGGGCGGCGTGGGACCCGCGCCGAGCCGCTGCGCGCGGGCCGTGGGGGCGCCGCTGCACATCTGGGCGGTTCCCGGCTGCCGGAATAAACGCCCCGATGCCCTTCTCCCTGCACGTGAACGGTCGCACCACGCTGGTCGACGCCCCGCCGATGGCCAGACTCCTCGATGTCCTGCGCGAGGACCTGCGCTGCACCGGCCCCAAGGAGGGCTGTGGGGAAGGGGAATGTGGCGCTTGTA
The DNA here is from genome assembly GCA_947483545.1 of Deltaproteobacteria bacterium. The sequence continues at coordinate 7,691 of CANKNP010000164.1, forward strand.
CGGTGCTGATCGACGGACGTGCGGTGAACAGCTGCCTCGTGCCGGTGATCCAGGTCGACGGTGCCCAGATCCTCACGGTGGAGGGACTCGCGGTCGAGGGCAAGCTCTCCGCGGTGCAAGAGGCGTTCATCCGGTGCGGGGCGGCCCAATGCGGTATTTGCACGCCCGGATTCCTCGTGACCGCGCACGCCCTGCTGGAGGAGAACCCGCATCCAACCCGCGAGGAGGTGCGCGAGGCGCTGGCCGGCAACCTCTGCCGCTGCACCGGCTACCAGAAGATCATCGACGCCGTGACCGAAGCCCTCGCGGGAGGCGTCTGATGCTCACGTGCCCCGCCCCGGTCCACCGTCCCCGCACCCTCGACGATGCGCTCGCCCAGCGTGCGATCCACCCGTTCGCGACCGTCCTGGCCGGCGGCACCGACGTGATGGTCTACATGGAGGCCGGGAGCTTGAGCCCCTGCGCGATCATCGACCTGTGGCAGGTAGAGGCCCTGCGAGGCATCACGCCGTCGGGCGATGGGCTCAAGATCGGCGCGCTCACCACCTGGACGGACATCGCCCGGGATGTGCGCTTGCCTGCCGCACTTCGGGACTGCGCGCGGACGGTGGGGGCCGTGCAGATTCAGAACCGTGGGACCGTCGGCGGGAACATCGTGAACGCCTCGCCGGCCGGGGATTCGCTGCCGATGTGGCTGGTGCTGGACGCGGTGTTTGAGCTGCGCTCGTGGAAGGGTGTGCGGAAGGTCCCGGCGCGGGAGTTCTGGCTTGGGTACAAGAAGATCGCGCTCAAAGGGGACGAACTGCTCACGGCTGTGTACCTGCCCGCGGTACAAGGGGCTGTCGGCTACCGCAAGGTTGGGACGCGGCTGGCGCAGGCGATCTCCAAGGTCGTTTTGGGCGTGCGCGTCGTGGTGGCCGATGGCCTGGTGACGGAGGCGCGGGTGGCGTTCGGCTCGGTGGGACCTGTGCCGGCGAGGGCGACCGCCGTCGAGGATGCCCTGGTCGGCAAGCCCCTGGATGCCCCCTCCGTTGACGCCGCTGTTGCGCTCCTCGACATCGTCCCCATCGATGACATCCGCTCGACTGCGAGCTACCGCGCCGACGTCTCCCGTCGCGTGCTTCGGACTGAGCTGCTCGCGCTCGCCCGGTGAGCCTCCTGCTCGCGCCCCCGGTGCTCCACCCTGAGACCGAACCCCTGGCGCATCGCCCGGACTGGCCCGTCAACCGCGTGCTGCGCGGCGATTGCCTGGAGCGTATGGCCGAGATCCCCGATGGCGCCATCCACCTCGTGCTGTGTGATCTGCCCTATGGTACGACGCACAACCCCTGGGACAGCGTGATCCCACTGGACGCTTTGTGGGCGCACTATCGGCGGGTGTTGCACCCGAAGGGCACCGTCGTGTTGACGAGCCAGGGCCCATTTACCGCCAGGCTGATCCTATCGAACGAGGACTGGTTCAAATACAAGCTGGTGTGGGTCAAGTCGAAGCCGACGAACTTTTTGAATGCCAAGCGTCAACCCCTCCGTCGCCATGAGGACGTGTGTGTGTTCTCCCCGGCGGCGGGGACCTACCTGCCGCAGATGCAGCCAGGGGAGGCGTATGACAAGGGCGTGCGGAAGGCGCAGCAGACGGGGAGCTACAACGACATGGACCCGGTCCGAGTCAAGACAGACGGGGGGCGTTACCCGACAGACGTGGTGTATTTCAGGACCGCCGAGAGCGAGGGGCCGGTCTGGCACCCGACGCAGAAGCCGGTCGCGCTGGGTCAATACCTGGTGCGAACGTACAGCCGGCCGGGCGAAGTGGTGTTGGACAACACCTGCGGATCGGGGAGCTTTCTCGTGGCGGCGGCCCTGGAGGGGCGAAACTACTTGGGAATCGAGAAGAACGCGGAGAGCCGGCTGTTCAAGGAGGCGGTGATTGATTTTGTGGCGTTGAGTGAGGAGCGGGTGGGGGCGGTGCAGCCGCGCGGCGATCGGGAGGCCCTCCCTTTCGTTCACGAAATGACGGATCGGGAGGCCCTCCCGGAGCCCTCGACGACCGGCAAACAGGGGTCGCTCTTTCCCCGCTGACGCAGGCGCCGAGAAGGAGGATGCAACTCACGGGTTGGGTGCCTTGTCGGATCGCAACCCGCCCCGGCGGGAGCCGCCCGATGCCCACGGCCGTGTCACGGCGGTGACGACGCCCGAGCGATGGCCCCGAGGCCGCCATCCCCCGCCCCATGTTAGACCCCCCGCCCCTCGGAGCCCCCTTGAACTACGCCAAGATCCAAGAGCTGCTCGGCGACGACAGCGCCTCTCTCCTCGGTCACACCTGCACCGGCATCCCCAAGGCGCGCCTCGCGCTCCCGGGCCCGGACTTCGTCGAGCGCGTCTGGCTCGACTCCGACCGCTCCCCCCGCGTGCTCGGCAGCATCCAACGCATCTTTGACCACGGGCGGCTCGGCGGCACCGGGTACGTCTCGATCCTGCCGGTGGACCAGGGCATCGAGCACTCGGGCGGCGCCAGCTTCGCGAAGAACCCCGACTACTTCGACCCCGCCAACATCGTCGAGTTGGCCATCGAAGGCGGTTGCAACGCCGTCGCCTCCACGCTCGGGGTGCTCGGCCAGTGCGCGCGGCGGTACGCCCACCGCATCCCGTTCATCGTGAAGGTGAACCACAACGAGCTGATGACCTACCCGAACAAGTTCGACCAGATCCTGTTCGGTTCGGCCAAGCAGGCCCACGACATGGGCGCCGTAGCCATCGGCGCGACGATCTACTTCGGCTCGCCCGAGTCCGGTCGCCAGATCGTGGACATCGCCCAGGTGTTCCAAGCGGCGCACGAGGCGGGCCTTGGGACGGTGTTGTGGTGCTACCTGCGGAACAACAGCTTCAAGAAGGACGGGATCGACTACCACGCGGCCGCCGACCTGACCGGGCAGGCGAACCACCTGGGCGCGACGATCCAGGCCGACATCCTCAAGCAGAAGCTGCCCGAGAACAACGGGGGTTTCAACGCGCTGAACTTCTCCGGCTCCAGCTATGGCAAGCTCGACAAGCGGATGTACTCGGACCTCTGCACCGATCACCCCATCGACCTCGTCCGGTACCAGGTGGCCAACGGCTACATGGGCAAGGCGGGGCTCATCAACTCGGGCGGTGCGAGCGGCTCCAACGACCTGCAGGACGCTGTCCGCACCGCGGTCATCAACAAGCGCGGCGGCGGGATGGGCTTGATCTCCGGGCGCAAGGCGTTCCAGAAGCCCCGTGCGCAGGGGATCGACCTGCTTCACGCGATCCAGGATGTGTACCGGTGCGGGGAAGTGACGGTGGCCTAGCAGCGTTCGGGGAAACGTGGTTAGCGGCATTTGACCTTCCTCCCCAGCCGCGGATTTCGAGGGTTCTCCCCTTCTCCCGCCTGCGGGAGAAGGTGCCCGGGTACTCGCGGGCGGATGAGGGCTGTTCA
>CANKNP010000165.1 GCA_947483545.1 Deltaproteobacteria bacterium
ACGTCGCCCACGGCGTGCGCTGGCTCCGCACCTGGCAGCCTGGGGACTTCTGGACCACCTGGACCGCGCTGCTGGCGCCGCCCCTCACCCCCGCGAGGGCCAAAGGCTCTGCTTTTCACGCGGCGCCGCGTCGGGCCGCCGGGATTCCCGACGACGTGATCGAGCGGCTGCGGGTGTTTTCGGCGTCCAAGGGCCGGCCGCCGGTCGTCGGGTGGTTCGTTCCCGACGTGGAGAGCACGCTGGTTGGTGCCCGCACGGCGCCGGGGATCGCCGAGGATCTGGCGACCCTGCCGATGTTTCTGTTGGGTGCCGACGACCATGTTTTGGCCTCCACGCCGGATTCGGGCTGGCTCGGGGGGCTCCAATCTCTGGGGTTTCGGATCCCAGGGTTTGGATTGGACGTCCCGGAGCGCGTCGGCGGTTGGTTGCCCTGGGGCTGGAGCCCCGGCGTGTGTCAGCGCGCGGGCGTCGCTTGGGATCCGCGGTGGCGGGATCTCTACGACAAAGGTTGGCTCCAGCGGCGCTTTGGCCACGGGAACGTAGCGACCACCGAAGCGGAGATCGGGGCGTTGGGAGCACCCGGCTGGGTGTTGAAGGCGCCGTTCTCGACAGCGGGACGGGGGTTGATGCGCTGGGAGGCGCCAGACCGCGTCGGTTGGGCACGGCGCGTGCTTCGGGAGCAGGGCGCGGTCGTGGTCGAGCCCTGGGCAGAGCGGGTGGTGGATATTTCGGTGCAGTTTGACGTCTCCGAGGGGGGCGTGAAAATCCACCCTTGGGGCAGGTTTCTCGTGGACGGTCACGGGCGCTACCAGGGTGCCGTGGTCGGTCGCCCGCTGGATGGCCTGGCGCCAGAGTTGATTCGGTGGATCCGCGAGCGTGACGTGCAGGCTGAGTTGGAGGTGGCGATCCGGCCTGTCGCGGCGGAGATGCACGCCCGGGGGGTTCGCGGGTTCGCGGGGATTGACGCGTACATCTTTCGGGCGGAGGGAGGGCTCCAACTCCGCCCGCTGGTGGAGCTGAACCCCCGCGTGACGATGGGGCGCATCGCCCAGGCCGTCGGGCGTCGTGTGCGGCGGGAGTGCCCGGCGGAGCTGCGCGTCGTGACGGTCGGGAAATTGCGGGGGGAGGGGCGAGAGCCTGCGGAGTGGCTCGCGGAGATGCAGGCCTTGCCGACGCCGAAGCTGCGGGAGGGGCTGATCGAGGACGGGGTCGTCATGTTGACGGAGCCCAAGGCGGGGCGGCGGGCGTGGGTGGTTTTGGGGGTGGGAGCAGGAACAGTCCGGAGAAGAGGAGCGTGAACGCCAGCAGGTAGGGTAGGACCCAGTGCAGGGCGAACGCTCGGCCCATGCTGGCAGTCAGCCCAGCGGGTGAAGGTGCCGGCGTATTCGCGGGCGGAACAGGGCCGCTCAGGATCGCCGGGAAGCAACCATCTGGGCGCACGCCTGAAAAGTGACGCGGGCCGGCGCTGGTGCTCTCCCGCCGCCGCCGGCGTCTTGACGGATGGCCTCGAAACCCGGGGCGGGCCGGGGCGGCGACCCGGGGGCCTCAAGCCCGCCTCGCTCTGCGAGGCTACGGGGGCCGAGAAGGCGTCGGACGGGATCGCCCAGCGGACCTCCTCCTGAGAGCCGTCCGCTCACCTGGTCGGATCCCCTCGCACCCTTTTGCCGGTGGCGTACTCCACCTCGATGACCCGCCCCTCGGCGACAGGAACCAGCTCGACGGCGAGCGTTCCGTCATGGATACATCGGTGATGCGCGCAGCAAATCGAGGCGAGGTTTTCCAGATCGTGCGTCCCGCCCAGCGCCCGGGCCTTCATGTGGTGGATGTCGAGCCAGGATCGGTTTCGGCATTGCGGAACTTCGCACCTCCAATCTGCCCGATGGAACACCTTTCGCCGGGTGACCTCCGGCACGGTCCGCGTGAGGTGCCCCTCGTTCGGACCATGCCTCATGTCGATGACCTCGGCGTCGCACATCGCCTCCGCGATAATCGTGTCCGACACCTCGGCCTCGGGTGAAACTGTACGCCGACAACTTGGACAATGTTCCAGCACGATCCGGTACCGCTCGCCGGTCGGCGCCGAACTCGGCGAGACCATGTCCTCCTCCGCGGCGAGCAGGGCGGTCCGGGCCATCGCGGCGACGAGCGCACCGTCGCTCACGTCTTCCTGCCCCACGTGGGTCGCTGCCCGCATCGCGGCGAGCGCGGTGCGGAGGACCTCGGCGTCTGCCGCCTCCATGGTCAGCACCACCCGCTGGAGCGGCGGATCGCGGACCGGGTCCGGCGGTCCCACAGGCGGAGATTCACCGATCATGGCGCGCGAAACCTCCGCTTCGAGGGTCCGACTGTTCACCGTCGCCGCGCGGTCCACCCAGTCCTGCTCGGTTTCCGGGGTCGCGATTCGGACAATCTCGCGCGCCTTCGTCCACGCCAACTCGCCAGCTTCAAGTTGCGCCGCGATCACGGGCAGGCCCGGGAGTTTGCGTCCGAGCGCGGCCAACTCCCTCGCAGTCCGGGGGTTCAACTCCAGGACCTGCTCGGCATACTCGCCGAGCGAGGCGTATCCAAGTTGGTGGAACAGGCGGCCGGTGTCCATTTGGGCGAGAAGCGTCGCCAACTGAAATTCCGCTCGTCGAAGATCATGGCGGATGGTGAGGAGGCGATGGTGGAGGGAGATCGCAGCAGAGTGAAGGTTCGAATCCATGAATGTAACGTATCACGCCCAATTTCGTCCTCCATCGACGGGCATAGGAGGCAGATTGGGCCGGGTGGACAGAGTTTTCGTCAGAAATCTCGACGCCTACACGGGAGTGCGCTACCATGGGCCGGGGATGCGGCTTCTGGTCGGGGGATGGAGGGTCGAGCGCGTTTCGGCACAAAACTTGTCAAGGGGATTTTCGGATTTATTTCGATGCGGTCGTCGCCGGCCGGATCCCTGTCCTGGGGGCGTGAACCCGATCCCGGAGCGCAAACTCGCTCGCCTCAAAATCGAACTCGTCGGCGACCTCGGGCCCGATCAGCCGGGTGACTTCGGCTTCGACCGCCGCCGCAAGCTCGTCGCTGAGCCCCCTTTTTCTGCCGCCTCGGGAGCGGGCTTGAGCGGGGCGATGGCCTGGTCGGCGAGTCGCTCCGCGGCCTGCCAGAAGTGCTCGATCAGCGCGCGGAATTCCGCACCAGACGCGATCTGTTGGCGTACGAGCTGCGCTTGATCCGCGGTGAGAACTCGAGGACGGCGGTTGCCGAATCACGGCGGTCGCCGATTTGGACGGGGACGGGGGTGGCGATGTGCTGTGTGCCTCCCGGTACGGCCGAGGCAAGATTGTCGCGCTGCGCGGTTCCGACGGCGCCATGCTGTGGGCACAGGATGGTTTTCGCGAATACAGCTCGGTCGTGGTCGGTGATGCGGACGACGACGGGGAGGTGGAGGTCATCGCCCTCACTCCGGAGGGCAAGCTCCGCGCGTTGAACGCGGACGGGACGATCAAGTGGACGGGCATCGGCGACGCCGCGCTCCGGGAAGACCCCTCGTATGACCCCCTCGCCTTGGCGGACCTGGACGGCGACGGTTCCGCTGAGATCGTGACCATCATGGGCATCTTCAGCGGGACCACCGGCGCCCAGGTCCATGCGTTTTTCCCTACTTTGCTCCCCTATGGGAGCGAGATCGCCCTCGCCGACACGGACCTTGATGGGCACACCGAGGTGTTCTACGACTACGCGAGTTGGGGTTCCGATGGTGCGCAGCGCTGGCTGGTCTCGGAGACTGGGGTGCCGATCGCTGAGAAGGCGTGGTCGGTCCCCGTCGTGCTGAACGCCGACGCCGACCCAGAAGCTGAGGTCGCGTGGGTCGACAGGGCGAACGTCCTGATCGTCGATACGGATGGGGCCATCCTCTGGAGGGCGAATACTGAGGAGGCGACGAACCCTCCCGCGTTGGCGTGCGCTTCAGACCTGGACGCGGACGGCATCGACGAGTTGGTGATCGAAACGCCGTCCGCGCTGATCGCGTTCCGTGCAGATGGCTCCGTGCTGTGGCAGAACGCCGTCGATGAAGCGCAGACGAGGGGGATGACGGGCTGCTCGTTCTTCGACTTCGACCAGGATGGCCGGCTGGAGTTGTTGTACGCTGATGAGCACACCATCTACGTCCTCGACGCTGGCAGCGGGGTGACGCTCTTCTCCTTGCCGAGGGAATCCGCGACAGCGTGGGATCTTCCCATCGTTGCGGACCTCAACGGCGATGGCACAGCCGAGATCGTGATTGGCGTGGCGGGCTCAACACGCCTCGAAGACCCCATCGTCACCGCCTACCGCCACCCCGGCGGAAACTGGCCGCCCGCGCCGCCGATCTGGGGCTCCGCCACCTGGTCCGGCACGACCCTTTGGGCCGACGGCGAAGTCCGATCCGAACCCTCCCGCCCCTGGCAGGACCCGGGCTTCTGGCGCGGCCAGGTGAGCGGCCCGCTCGGCGGTCGCGATCTCGCCGTCAGCATCGAAGATGCGTGTGTCAGCTCCTGCGACGACGCGGTTGGGAGCATCGCCCTGGCCGTGCAGGTCGCGAATCACGGTCCCCAGGATCTCCGCGCGGGTGCGCTGCTCACCGTGGCCACCGGCGCGGGCACCGTCCTCCAAACCCTGACACTCGACAGCATCGCGGTGGGCTGGACCTCTCCAATCCAAGTGAACGTCCGCGTGGTCGATGCCCGCGAGGGGCTCGTGCTCTCGGTGGAGAGCGACTGCTCGACGCTGGACGATTCCGTGGCGTGGGCGCTGGATGTGTGCACGGGCCCGTGACCCGCCCGCCGGATGATCAGCGGCGTTCCCGATCCGGGCTGGCGGCCCGGCCCGAGGGTGCGAGCCGCCCAATTCCCATGATAGGGTAGGCGCTCTCCAGGTTCCCCTCATGCGCCTCCTCTCGCTGCTCCCCACGGTCCTCCTCGCTTGCACCGGCGCCCCCGCCGACAGCGGCACCCCCGCCGACACCGACACCGACACCGACGCGGACACGGACGCCGACTCGGATGCCGACGACACCGCCCCGGCGCCCGTCGGCGTCATCAACGGCACGGTGGTCGCGCACGACGGTCCGGTCGGCGTGGATGTTGAGGTTCAAGCGTGTGTCACGACTTGCTACTCCACGCAGACAGACAGCGCCGGCGCCTTCTCGTACACAGGGATGGAGGACGGGGAGTACAAGTTGGACGTGGTCGGCGAAGGCGTGGATGACAAGGATTACGGCCGGATTCGGGTCCAGGCCATCGTCGAAGGCGGCTCGACCTACACCACGCCTGCCGCGTTGTACCTGCCGAAGATGTTCGGCCCCAGCTTGCTCACCGCCGCTGGCGCCCACCCGTTCGGCGACGTCACCTGGACCGTAGACCCGGCCATCCTCACCATCCCGTTTGGCTACGACGAGGGCATGTTCTCCGTCGGCACCGTCGCGGGTCCGGACATCGGCCCGTTCTGGCCGGTCACCCCCAGCATGGCGATCGCCTTCGGGCCCCTCGCGACCGAGGTCGGCGGCCCGTTCACGGTGATCGCCAACAGCCCCATCACCGCCGGGGAGTACGATGTCTACTCGGTCGATGCGCACGGCGCGTTGGAGGGGCCCGTCGGCACCGCCACCGCGGACGGCACCACGGTGACCAGCACCAGCCTCACTCCGACGATCTTGTCGTGGATCCTGTTCGTGCCGCAGGCGTAAGCGCGTGCCGGATCCTGGTGATGACCGTGTCCGCAGGCTGATCCTACGGCTGGACGCCTTTGTCGAGTTTCCCGGGACCGTGCCTCTGTTCGACGCGCTCTCCGACCCGTCCTGCACCGCGGCTCAGGTCGGGGAGGTGCTCGCGCGTTTTCCGGGCCATCCGCTCGCCTCGGATCTTGGGGCGTGGTTGGCCGACAATGGCGTCGTCGTCGCCCCTCCAGACCCGGCGGCCGTGCTCGCGGCGCTCGGGATCCAGGACGTTCAAGCCTGGGCGGACCGCCAAAAGCGCGAGCGTCTGGCGTTGGAAACGGCGCTGACCGAAGCCAAGCTGGAGCGGGCGTCCGCGCTCTTGAGCGCCAACGCCTATTCGATTGTCTCGGTGCTGCTGTTCTTCGTCGCTGTGTTGGGTTGGGCCGCAGCCTTTGGCGCTTGGGATTTCCAGCCCGAGGGCAAATTGCCTGGGCCCGCGGATGACACGCCGAAGGCGGAGGTTCCGGCGGAGGAGTTTTGAGGAGCGCCGCCAAGGTCGGACCCCGAGGGTTCTCCCCTTCTCCCGCGTGCGGGAGAAGGTGCCCGCGTACTCGCGGGCGGATGAGGGCCGCTCAACATCCGCGGGGAGCCCTCATCCGGCGCCGAAGACGGCGCCACCTTCTCCCGGAGGGAGAAGGGGAGAAGCGGTTCATGCCCCGGTCCGGGCCGCCGGACGCCGCTGGAAATCTTGCGGAGAAGGGGAGAAGCACACTGCTCGTCGTGGGGTGGTCCGCCCCCGCAGCCCCGTTCCCTCACCCCCCCGTCAAACACGTCAGGTAATTATCCAGCGTCTCCAAATCCTCCGGGGGCAAACCCCCGCCGAGGGGCATGGACTCTTCGGTGATCACGGTGCGGCGGATGTCACCGGACTGGCCAGCCACCTCGTCCTCGGTGTCAAACGTCCGATCCTCGGGGGCGCCAAACCGGTTGGGCGACGACGCAGAGTGGCAGGCGTTGCAATAGGTGATGAAAAAAGAATCGCCGAAATTGGCCCAGGTAGGATGCCCCCCGGCGCTGTCTTCCACGCAGGCGGTGGCCGACTCGGCGCCGGCGCCGGCGCAGGCAAGCAGGAGCCAGAGGATCACGTGTCGAGCACCCCTGTCAGGGGCTCGATGTCGGGGCCGAACGCCTCCTCGACGTCCAAATCTGCGAGCTTGAGCAGCGTTGCGCCGATGTGGATTGGCTGGAGCACGACGCCGCCGGCGGTGCCGTCTGGATCCAGTTCTGCGGTGCTCGGCACGACCGGAATGCCGCCCATGTTCTCGTCATGCCCGCCGACCGTCTGACCCCCGCGAATCCCACCGCCGACGAGCATCATCGACGTCGTGGTCCAATGATCCTTGCCGAACGAGGAGTTGAGCTGGGGGTACCTGCCCATCTCCGAGCAGACGACGATGGTGATCTCGTCGAGGAGGGTGCCGCCCGCGCTGCCCGGCGTGGCGTCCAAGGTGGCGATCAACGTGTTCAAGTTGCCGAACAACATCTCAAAACACGTCGATTGACGGGTGATCTCCGAGTGGTGGTCCCAGGTGATCTGATCGACCCCCTGGTCGGCCACTGTCACACATCTCGCCGCCCCGCTGGCCAGCAAGGTCGCGGCGGCGAGGAGCTGCTCGAGCGGTTGTTCGGCGCTCACCCGCAGGAGATCAACCTTGTCCGCGATCCCGGCGGCATCCTCCAAAGCGCTGGCGTACGCGCCGACAATGCGGGCCTCCGCGCCGGCTTGGGCGACCCCCAACGCACGCTGCGCCCTCGCCAGGACCAACGCCTCTTCCAAGGTGGCCACCCCGCTTGAGGGCAGACGGAGCCCCTGGCCTGAGCTGACACAAGAGCCGTCCAACAGGGCGGCAAGCTGGCCGTTCTGTCCGACCCGCACAACGCTGCTTGCGGTCGAATCCGCGTACGCCGGGCCGGAGAATACGACATTTCCAAGTGGCAGGTGCGACGGCGCGCCCATCGCCAGGCGGGTGGGGAAATCGTTCACGTCGGCGTCGGAGCCGCCGGTGAACAGGAGGCGGCGGCACCGCTCGTGCGCGATGGACCGGATCTCGACGCCGTTGATGATCGCGGTGCGGCTGCCCCACGTGGTGAAGAACGAGTCGACGGAAGGGCGCGTGGTGCTGGAGACCCAAGTCAGGCCGCCCTGCTCGACCTTTTGGGAGTCGTCCGTGGGCATGTCCACGTAGGCGTTGTCGAATTCGGGGGCGAAGACCCAGGTGGTGTCCCACCCGCCCTCTGCGAACACAAACATGAACTTGCGTGTGCTGGGCGTGACCTCGGCGCGGGCGAGTCGGCTCGCGGAGAGGCCGAGGAGGGTGGCGGGGAGGGCGCGGAGGAGAGCGCGGCGGCGGAGCACTAGAACACCTCGGTGGAAAGGCCGGCCAGATTGGGTCGGCCGGCACGCACCCCACGGCGGCGAACGCGCACTCTCGAACCGGGGGGCGCTTCAAACTCCCGGCAGGTGTTCCTACCCTTCTCCCGCCCTGCGGGAGAAGGTGCCCGCGTCTTCGCGGGCGGATGAGGGCCGGTCAAGATCGCCGGGGAGCCCTCATCCGCCGCCGGATACGGCGGCACCTTCTCCCGGACGGAGAAGGGGAAGACGGCGGCAATTCCGGGCCTCACTAGTAGCTCAGGAACGCGGGATCGCGCAGCAGGACGGAGAGCACCGAAGCCCAGGCGTCGTTGTCGGAGGCGCCGGCCGCGATGGCCGCTTCGTAGAGGGCCGTCAATTCCGCCGTGTCCTCGCTCGTGGGCCGGGTCGCGAGCAGGCGCCAATAGGCGGCTTCGAGCGCCGCAGTAAACACCGCATCGCCCGGGACGGCCCCCTCGACCAAGCCGAGGAGCAGCGCGGGATCGCCTTGCAGGTCGCGGTCCGCGATCAGCGCAGCGCTGACTTCGGCGGCGCGCTGGGTGGTGAGCGACCACGTGAGCCCGGGGGTGCGCTGGGGCGAGGCAAGGGCCGACCCATCGACAGAGCCGGCGAGCACGCGGAACCCGTAAGCATCGTTGTCGAGCTGATCGTAGCCGAGGCTGACCCACGAAAGATCGGCCAGATCGTCGTAGATCGACCGCAGTTGGGTCGCGACGAGCATGCGTCGGGTGGACTCCCGGGCGATCGTGGCCTCGTCGGCGTCGGCGGTGAAACCACCCGCGAGGTAGCGGTCGTTCTGCACGATCGAACGGATCGCGTCCTTCAAGTGCAGGCCGTTGTTCACGAAGGGCTCGCGCGCATCACGCAGCAGCACCACGTCTGTGGCGTCCGTCGAGCGGCGCAAGAGGCCCTCGGCGATGGTCTGGACCGCGCAGTCCACGAACCGCGGATCCGCGGCGATCTCCCGGCCGAGATCCTCGAGCCCGGCGACGGGGTGCCCCATCCATGCGGGCTCGACCCCGAGCAGCTCCGCGCCCAGGTTCTCCCGCTCGGGGTGGTAGGTCTCCATCTCGAGCGAGCTCTGGTCATCCAACGGGACGAACCCGAAAAGCGTGGCCGCGACCGGCTCGATCGAGGCATGGCAAGCGAGGCACTCGGCCTGGGTCTTGATGGCCTCCGCCGCATCGCCCTCGACGATCGAGAGGCCTGCCGACAGCACGACCGGGCGCGAGAGCACATCGCTGCACACCAGCAGGTCGAAGATCGCGGCGGTCCGGGCGCGGTTGTTGTTGAAGATCGGGCTGATGTAACGCCACCAGAGCCCGTTGACCGTCAGGACGCCGGCGGCAGGCCGATCGTCGTTGTAGTGGGACAGCTCCCACCCGCTCCCGCCCTCGGGGTAGTCGATAGGCCAGATGTCCCGCATCATCTCGTTCGCCATCGTCCAGTCGGCGGTCACGATGTCGGAGTAGGGGCGATCCGTGGCGACGACATGGGCGACGACGCGCAACGGCTCCTCGCCGACGCTGCGGTTGAACGCGTAGCTCTCGATGGAGTCGATCCCGTAGTCGAAAACGGTGCCGCGGAACTCGTCGAGGGAGGTCCGCCAGCGCTCCTGGTACATCGCGACGAGACGCTCCTCGAACCGCGGATCTGCGAGCCAGGCGTCTTGCAGCGCGTGAATGTTCTCGGGGGCGGCCTCGACGGAGTCGAGCTCTTCCGTGGAGGGCAGGACGCCGCGTAGGTCGATGCTCATGCGGCGCGCGAGGCGTGGGCCGTCGAGGGGGACGAGCATCGTGGGTGTCGGCGGCGCGGGGGCGGGGGTGGCGCAGGCCAGCAGGAGGAGGAGCGTCATGCGTCGCTCACGGTCGGGATGGCATCGACGATCGGGGTAAAATCGAGGCAGGCTTCGCCGAGATCCTGGATCTCGCCGAGACCAGCGTCCCAGGTCAAGGCGCCGCAGGTGCCGCAGGCGTCGGGCAGGACGACCGAGTACCACGTGGCGTCGGGTTGGCGAACGTCCACGCTGCCCCCGACCGCACCGTCCGGGCAACTGTTCAGGTCAAACTCCAGGGAATTGAAGACCAACGCGGCGCTCCCGACCGAGAGCGGTCCGTCGAGGGTCTGGCTCACGGCACCGTTCGCAGAAACGCCGCGGAGGTCGAACTTGCCGGAGTACCCGGTCGCCAGCCAGCCGGTCCCGCCGTCGTCCTTCATCGTCCCCGTGATGCTGGCGTTCCAGTTCCAAAGCGTGTTGTCGCGCGTCAAGGTGACGCCAAGGGTTCCGCCCGCTTCGAGCGCTGTCCCGTCAGGCCTCTCGATCACGTAGTCGGCCGGCGCAGTCATCAGGTTGAACGAGCCGGTCCAGGAGCCGTCGGACTGGTAGACCCGGGCGTCGGAGCGGATGAGGCCAGCCGAGCCGCGAAAGGTGTAGCCCTCCGAGGTGGTGCAACCCCCGAGCATCACGAAGCCCTCGGAGAACTCGGTCCCGGGGCAGCCATCCTCCATATGGGAGAGCAGCTCGAGGTAGCTGGTCAACACCGTCTGCGGCACGGGGAGGCCGCCGGCCAGCGCGTCGTCAAACGCGGCGCTCACGCCGTCGCCATCCCACTCCGCGACGTGCCCTGCGGAGTCGATGTCCCCGCTCCAGTCGTCGTCCGCGGCGGGGTCCACCCACGCTGAATCGGTGGCCGCAGGGGTGCAGGCGAGCAGGAGCAGTGAAAACGGAGGCACGGCCTAGGATAGCAGCTTTCGGGGCGAGGGAGCGGGAACGGGAGCGCCGAGCCGGGCGGTGGGTCCGTCGAGTGGCCGATTGGGAGGCCCTCCCTTTCGATGGATCCGTGGATCGGGAGGCCCTCCCTTTCGATGGATCCGTGGATCGGGAGGCCCTCCCTTTCGATGGATTCACCGATCACAGATCAGCTCCCAGCTGATCTGTGATCCACCGATCATTTTCGGCAGCGAGGCGGCCGCAATCCAGTCCTCACCCGACCGGCAGCACTCTCAACTCCGCCGCGACCTTGAAAGGCGCC
>CANKNP010000166.1 GCA_947483545.1 Deltaproteobacteria bacterium
GCCCGAGGGCGGGGGCAGCGCGCGCGACACGTCGGTCGCCGCGTTCGCGTGTACGGTCCCGACCGTGCGGTCGAAGCTTGGCGCGGCGTTCCTCCGCTTTGGGAGCGCGCACCTTCGGCGAACGCTGCCGGGGGTCACCCCCTCGATGTGCTTCGCAGCCCGCGCCGATGCCCTGCGGGCGTTGGGCACCCTCGATCCCGACACCCTGCCGCTGCGGCTCGCGCGGTTCGGTCGTGTGACCCAGGCGGCGGTGACGAACGAAATGCCGGTCGCTGGGGTGGGGGCGGGGGTGCGGGTATGGGCGTCCTGGGTGGATCTCAAGCGCGCGGACGTTTGGATCGCGTTGATTTTCAGGACGCTGGCGGTGCCGATTGGGGCGGGGATTTTGGGGGGGTGGGGGCTGGGGGGGTAGGGCCGGGTTGAGGCGGCCGGGCGGGCTTGGTCCCATCCGCTGGACGACCCCCGGGCCGTGGAACGCCCGGGGGCACCGGCGACCCCCAGCATGGCCAACGCCGCCGTCAGCGTCGGACCGCCCGACGACGACGAGCGCCGAGGGAGATGGCCAGAACGGCGGCGAGCGTTGACGGCGCGGTGGACGTCGCGCACCCGCATGGCTGGTCGGCGGTGCCGCCGGTGTCGGTGTCGGTGTCGGTGTCGGTGTCGGTGTCCGAGTCGGAGTCGGAATCAGAATCCGTGTCGCTGTCCGAGTCGGTATCGGTGTCCGAATCGGTGTCGGTGTCGGTGTCGGTGTCGGTGTCGGTGTCGGTGTCGGTGTCGGTGTCCGAATCGGTGTCGGTGTCGGTGTCGGTGTCGGTGTCGGCGGAGGTCGTGAACGCGCCGATGTCGCTGACGCTCCCATCGGGGTCCAGCATGGCGGGATCACCAGCGTCGATGAGCGGACTCGCGGCAGCGAGCGTGAGGTCGTCATTCCCAGGGTCGCCGTCGTTGGTGTAGTCGGTGAACGTCGGGTCGACGAAAAGGTTGCCCGCCCCCAAGTCGGACTCGCTGAGGTCACCCCCGACATCGCCGTCCATGTTCTCGTACCAACCGTTGTAAGTCACGGTCGCGGACTCGTAAAGTGGATACACGTATATCGCGACTCCGGTGTGGTACGCGACGATGTTGTTGCGCCATTCGAGGACGGGATTGTAGAGGCTGGCGGCAGCGCCCTCCCTCGCAAAATTCTCGAGGAAGTCGTTGTTCGTCATCAGCGTGGACTCTCCTCCGTAGTCCACCAAGATCGCACCGCCTCCCCCTGCCGCTCCGTTGTGGCTGAACACGTTTCGATCCAACGTGAGCGCCCCATAAGAATCGAGGTAAATCGCACCACCATCGTTCGTGACCGAATTGTCCGTGAACACGCTGTCCTGCACCACCACCTCCGTTGCGAGTTTGGCGTACACGGCGCCGCCATCCGAGCCGGAGTTCCCGTCGAAGATCGAACCGTTGAGTTCCAGGCGCGCTGAACTCTGCCCGTTAAAGTAAATTCCCCCCCCATAGCGCCCCTGGTTCCCGCGGAACCCACACTCGGAGACCGTGACCATAGCGTCGCTGTAGATGTACAAGCCGCCCCCGTCGAGGGAACTCGAACCGAGCCCTTCCACCACGAGGTCCTCCAGCACCGGCCCAGAGTCCACCACGTAGATACCCCGGCTCGCACCAGCTTGGATGGTGAAACCCTCAAACAGGGTGGCCGATGTCTCCCCCCCCTCAAACGTGACCGTATTCTCCCCGCTCCCGATCAGAAATGTCGCAGCAGACCCATCGACAGACACCACCTCGATGTCTTTTCCAAGGAAGTCCAGGCTCTCGTAGTACACCCCTGCGCCCACCGAGATGACATCCCCGTCCACCGCAGCGTTGATCGCGCCCTGGATAGACGAGTAGTCTCCCCCACCCCCGAGGTCCACGAGGAACGCACCAGCCCCGCGCCAGTCGATACCGTCGCAATCCTGGTCGATGCCGTCTTCGTAGACCTCCACAGCGCCCGGAAAGATCGAAGGATCCGTGTCGTCGCAGTCGCTGTCGAAGTCGTATCCATCGCCATCCCCATCGTGCTCATCCGCGCCATCGCAGTCCTGGTCCACGCCGTCATCCGGGGGGTCGGACGCCCCAGGATAAATCCCGGCGTCGGCATCGTCGCAATCGTCCGCGAGGTCGAAACCATCGAGGTCCACATCGTCCAGGTCAACGCCATCGCAGTCCTGATCAATTCCGTCGTAGGCGATCTCGGTGCCGGACGGGGAGCTGGCGGCGTCCGCATCGTCGCAGTCGTCCTCCTCGGCATAACCATCGCCGTCTCCGTCGTGCGGATCGACGCCGTCGCAGTCCTGGTCAACACCGTCGTCAGGTGGGTCCTCGGCACCCGGATACGCGCCGGCGTCGGCATCGTCGCAGTCGTCGTCCTCCACGTAGCCGTCGCCGTCTCCGTCGTGTGGATCAACGCCGTCGCAGTCCTGATCGATGCCATCGTCTGGCGGGTCCTCCGCACCCTCGTAGATTGTCGCATCCGACCGGTCACAATCGAGCGCGTCCACGTACCCGTCCCCGTCGAAATCGACGACGTCCGCACCGATGTCGCTCGGATCCCCGTCCGCGTCGGTGATCGTCGGATCCCCCCGTCGATCATCGTGCTTGTGCTGGACAGGGAGAGATCGTCGTTGTCCGAGACGCCGTCATTGGAGTAGCCGGTGAACAGCGGGTCATCGAACAGGTTTCCGTCGGAGGCGATGTCGGTCGCAGAATACGACCCTCCCACGTCCGCGACCGTGTTGCCAAACCAATCGTTGAAGGTGAGCGGGCTGGTGCCGGCCCCCTCCACCGCCGTACCGACGTTATAGGCCACGATGTTGTTGCGGAAATCCGCTGAGCCCAGATACGCTGCGGCCCCAGACGACGCCGTGTTCTCCAGGAAGTCGCAGTTCACCACCGAGCCGGGGCTGGCCAAGGCGCCTCCGTAGGAGGAAGCGCGGTTGCCGCTGAACACGGAATGCTCGAACGACCCCGCGCCGCTGACTGCCCCTCCAACCGGCGCAGAGTTGTCCCGGAACACACTTTGGGTAACCTTAGGGGCACCGTAAATGGCACCCCCAAAACCCGACGAAAAGTTACCGCTGAACTCGGTAGCATGAACCGTCGGACTCCCCATGATTGCGCCGCCGTCGTAGTGGAAGCCGTAGTTGCCTGTGAACGTGTCCCCCACGAAGATGCCGTCCCCATACACGGCCCCCCCGGAGTCGCCGGCGTTGTTGCCGTCGTACACGGTCCCGCTGGAAACCGCCGTGCCGTAGATGGCGCCGCCGTCGCCCCCATACACGCAATTGTTCGAGGTGAACGTGCTGTTCGTCACGACGATGGTCCCGTAGATGGCCCCGCCCCCGTAGCCGTCCGTGTAGTTGGAGTCGAACGTGGAGTCGGACACGGTGACAGTGCCGGAGATCGCCCCGCCGTACAAACCTGCACTGTTCAACGTGAACGTGCTGTCGCTTATGGCGAAGGTCCCGCTGAGCGCACCCCCATAATAGGTCGCCTGGTTGTCGGTGAACGTGCTCTGGCTAATCACCCCACCCCCTGAGATCGCCCCACCACTCTGATAGCCTTCATTCCCCTCAAACCGACTCTCGGACACCGTCAGTGTCCCGTCCCCACTGAAATAGATCGCACCTCCAAAGTAACCCGAATTTTCCGAGAAGGCGCAGCCTGTGAACGTCGGGGATCCGCCGTTGACATACAGCCCCGCATACATGGAGTAGTCGCCCAAACCGCTAAAGATCACATCGGAGAACGTGGGGCTTGCATCCTCAAGGTAGACCCCGGCGAGAGCGCCCTCCACCGTGAACCCTGTCAGGCTCGCCGCAACGGTCTCCCCCCCGGCGAACGTGAGCACATAGCCAGAGTCCCAGGTCAGGGTGGTGCTGCTGGATCCATCCACAGAGGAGATGGCCACGTCCTTCCCGTCAAAGTCCAGCGCCTCTTCGTACGTCCCTGCCGCGACGATGATCGCGTCCCCGCTGCTGGACGCATCGATGGCGCCTTGAATCGTGGTGTAGTCCCCGCCCCCGCTGGGGTCCACGGACAGGGTGGCAGCGAGGGAGGGGATGCAGAGATAGAGGAGGGGCATTGCGGAAGTCTACAGGCCCCGAAGTCGCTGTCAAGGACCCACCGGCCCAAACGCCCCCACCATCCCCTCCACCCCTTTCAATTCAAACTGCCCCAACAACTCCACCTCCACGCCCGACAGCTTCGCGAACTGCTCGCTCAGCACCAGCCGGCGGCCCAACTTGCCGGTGAGCGTCTCCAGCCGAGCCGCGACGTTCACAGAGGGGCCGATGCACGTGAAGTCCAGCCGGTTCGCCCCGCCGATGTTCCCGTAGGACACTTCGCCGAGGTGCAGCGCCACGCCAAAGTCGATCGGCTCGTGCTGGGCCTCGCTGCGCAGGATGTTCTGGGCCTCCAGGTTGGTGAACGACTGCTGCACCGCCGCCAAGGCCGCGAGACACCGGTCCTGCGTGGGCCCAAGCGCCGGGTCGAAGGGAAAGATCGCGAGCAGCCCATCGCCGATGAACTTCAACACCTCCCCGCCGTGGGCTTCGATCGCCGGGATCTGACAGCCGAACAGCTCGTTGAGCGCGCGGATCACGGCGATGGGGCCGACCTTCTGCGCGAGGGCGGTGAACCCCCGCAGATCCGAGAACCAGATCACCGCCTGAAGGCTGTTGGTGTCCCCGAGCTGGATCTGACCCCCGAGGATTCGCGAGCCGGCGTTGTGACCCACATAGGTGTTGAGCAGGTTCGTCGCCGTCCGCAGCAGGGCAAAGATCTCGCCGAGACGGGCCAGCGGGGGAATGAGCAGGTGGATCGTGGCAAGATGCTCGTCGGTGAACCCCTCCCGTGAAGCGAAGGCCACCACATGGTTCTGACCCGTCAGGAATTTGAGCGGCGCGGCGACCAGATCCACGAAGCCTTGGGCGGCCAGGCCCGCGAGTGCGGGATCCTCCCGGGGATCACACCGTACGTACAGGCCGGTCCGGCACGCCTCCGCCATGGGCGTGCCAAGAAACTCTGCGGCGTTCAAGTAGCCGTACGTCCGCTCCTCCACGTAGACGGTCTGGCCCGCGAGCCACGTGAAGCTCCGACCGGCGATGTTCGGGTGCAGCGTGCGGACGAACGCCTCCGCGCGATGCACGGGGACCCCGGCGGCGAGCATGTCATCGCACATCCGCTGGAGCATCTTGTCGGGGGTCTTCGCCCCCTCCGCGCCGTTGACAAGCCATTCGAAGGTGGGCTGGACGTTGATCATGCCGGGGCGTAGCGCGGCGGGGACTTCAAATCCGCCGAAGCTTCATCTGCACGTCGCTCGACCAGTGGTTCGCGAACCCGCGCACACAGGTCGAGAGGTAGCGGTCGTACTCGTCAAAGACCTGGTTGCCCCAGGTCTTCCGAATGTGCGTCTCATGCAGGCGCATCCGGCGCAGCCACTCGGCGGTCGTCCGGCCGTAGTGCGTGCGGCGGGTGTGAAGCTCCTCGATCTCCCACGAGGGGTTGACCGCGAGGATCAGCTCCTCCAAGCGGGGGTTCAGCCCGCCGGGAAAGATGACGTCCGCGGTGAACTGCAGGTCGAGCAGGTCCTGGCGACCGCGGGGGATGCGATTGCGCAGGATGGCTTGAAACCCGAAGCAGGATCCAGGCCGCACCCAGCTCGCGAGCTTGTTGAAGTACGCGCGGTACAGGTCCACGGCCATGCCCTCGCGCGCCTGGGCGGGGGAGCACAGATGGTCGATCATCTCGACGCTGACGAGCGCATCGAAGGGCTCGGCGGGCGCGTAGGTGTGGTAGTCCTGCACGAGGAAGCGGGCGTTCGGGTGGCCGCGGCCGTTGGCCCAGGCGGTCTGCTCGGTGGAGAGCGAGATGCCGACGGCCTCCTTGCAGCCGCGACGCACGACGTGGTCGAGCATCGACCCCCAGCCGCAGCCGATGTCGAGCACCCGCTTCTGGGGGGTGACCTCGGCAAAATCGTAGAGGATACGCGCCTTGTTCTCCTGGGCCTCTTCCAGCGACTCGTCGTCGCGGGAGTAGACAGCCGAGGTGTAGTGCATGTTGCTGTCGAGCCACAGCTTGAAGAAGTCGTTGGAGATGTCGTAGGCGACTTCGACTTCGGACTGGGTGGAGGTCATGTTCGGGCTCCGAGAGGTTCGGCGGGGGCTAACCGAGCCGGCGACGGAGGGCGATCCTCCGGAGTAGACTACGGGGATGCGCCCTTCCCCCATGCTCCTGATGCTGTCCGGCTGCGTGAGCGAGGGCGAGCCGATCCTCGTCGAACCTACCGACCTCTCCTTCCCCGCCCCGCCCGACCCCGTGGACGACATCAACCCGATGATCGGCACCGGCGGCCCGGGCTTTCGCGTGGGTTCGGCCAGCCCGGCGGCGACCACCCCGTTCGCCCTGGTCAAGCTGGGGCCCGACACCGCGCTCGACTGGGGTGGGGTCGGGGCGCTGCACTGCTCCGGCTACTACAATGATGACGACCACATCGACGGGTTCAGCCATGTTCGGCTGCACGGCACCGGCATCGCCGACTACGGCAACATCCTCGTGATGCCGCTCCTCGCATCCGAGTTCGGCGACGGCATCGGCCTCGACCCGACCGTGCGCGGCCCGGATGACTGGCGGGCCCCCTTCTCGAAGGAGACCGAGGTGGCTTTCGCGGGCTACTACGAGGTCGCGTTCAACAACGGGATCGGCGCTCGGCTGACGGCCTCCCCACGGGCGGGGTTCCACCAGTATTCGTTCCCCGAGGATGGATTTGTCGTGTTCGACCTGGAGCATGTGCTCAACGGCGGCGGGGCGGGCGGGGAGGTCACGGTGGACGAAGCGGCGGGCACCGTCTCCGGCTGGATGCTCAGCGCGGGCGGGTTCACGGGGGGCTATGGCGGGTTCCATGTGTACTTCTACGCGGAGCTGCCAGGCGGGATCGCGAGCTCTGGGACCTGGAGCGAAGGCGCGGACGTCGGTGCGTGGGTGGTGCCTGTGGAGCGGGAGGTGGACCTGCGGGTCGGCATCTCGCTCGTCAGCTTGGAAGGGGCGAAGGCCAGCTTGATGGCTGAGGATCTCGGTGACTTCGACGCCCAGGTCGAAGCTGCAGAGGAGCTCTGGCGCGCCCCGCTCTCCCAGTTTGAGCTTCTGGAAGCGACCGAGGATGAACGCGCACAGTTCTACACGTCCGCGTACCACCTGCTGCAGATGCCGACGAACCAGACAGACATCGACGGCAGCTATGTTGGGTTCGACCAGCAGGTCCACGCGGACCCGGGGTACACCTACTACAGCGATCTCTCGCTCTGGGACACCTACCGCACGGCACATCCCGCCTACATCCTGTTCTATCCGGACCACGCGCGGGACTTTGCACACTCGATGGTCACCATGTCGCTGGAGGGTACGGCGCTCCCCCGTTGGGCAGCGGCGAGCGGCGAGTCGGGCTGTATGTTGGGTACCCCCGCGAGCGTCGTGCTGGCAGAGACCGCGCTGAAGGGCATCACCGGCTGGGAGGAAGAGGTCGGCTACCACGCGGCGGTGTCCCTCGCGACCGGCGAGATCCGCGGCACGGCGAACGACCCGCCAGATCCCGCGACCCTCGAGTATTACGGCTACTTGCCGAGCGATCAGTTCGGGACAAGCGTGTCCTGGGTCCAGGAGGTGGCCTGGGCAGACCACGCGATCTCGCTCTGGGCGCAGCAGCGAGGGGATCGGGAGACCGCCTCGCGGTTCGGCTGGCGCTCCCGGTTCTGGAAGAACCAGTGGGATGAAGAAGCTGGGTTCTTTCACGCACGACTCGCCGACGGAACCTTTGCGGAGATGCCCGAAGAGCTCGCCTGGTCGGACGAATACGCCGAGGGCAACGCCTGGCAATACCTGTGGCTCGCGGCCCAACCGGCGGAGCTGGCCGAGGTGCTGGGCGGCGAAGAAGCAGCCCGCGCCAAGCTCACCACGTTCTTCGAAGAGGCCGATGCCGAGGGCCTCGTGACCGGTCCGGCCGCCTACTATTGGCACGGCAACGAGCCGGACATCCACGCCCCCTTCCTCTTCGCGCTCTGGGGCGACCGCGACGCGACGCTCAAGTGGTCCCGCTGGGTCGAAGACGAGCGCTACGCCAACGCCCCCGATGGCCTGGCCGGCAACGACGATGCGGGCACGTTGGCCGCCTGGTACCTGTTCAGCACCCTCGGGATCTATCCGCTTGCAGGCACGGATATCTACGTCATCGGGGTGCCGAGGTATCGGGCAGCCCGGTTTGCGGTGAACGGCGAGCAGGGTTGGTTCACGGTGGTGCGCGACGGCTCCGGGAGCCACGTGGCAAGCGTGACACTCAACGGCGTCGAGCTGTCCAGGTCATACCTCCACCATTCGGAGATTCACGCGGGGGGAGAGCTTAGGGTGCGGCTGGAGTGACGGGGGCGGGTACTCCCGCCGGATGAGGGGGTCTCAACGTCCCGCACCGCTGACACCTGCGATAGCATCCCTGCATGCTCCTCCTCCTCGCGTGCGTGGGAAAAATCCCCCTGGCCCCGGCGGACACCGACCCAGCCGTTGACGCTGACCCTGACACCGACGCCGACACAGATACTCAGCCCGATACCGGCCCATTCGGTGACACCAACCTGCCGCGCGGTTTTCAAGGGGAGGTCACCCTTGTCAGCAGCTACGCGGGGCAGACGCTCTGCGATATCTCTGCCACGCTCTCCGGGACCCGCTATCTCCGCGCTTGCCCTGGATGTACCTTCGCCTTTGACATCGCAGCAGCGGTCATCCGCGATGACAGTCCAGCCGCATGCGTCGATGTACTGGACTGGTTGACCTTCGTCGAGGACGGGGAGACGGCCCTGATGATGGGTTGGACACCCGATCTCGTCGGGGGTTACCGAGGCTATTACCATTACTACGACGTATTCTTCAGCGGAGATGCGCTGGAATACGGGTGGGATGTGGGTGACGGCAACAACTACGAAGGCCGGTGGCCCATCGCGTTCTCCCACGGCGGGGAGACATGGGCCGACCGGGTGGGGGAGTTCTCCCAAGACGGGGATGCAATTCGCTGGGAGGTTCACCAAACCGTCGCGAGCCAGATCGACCACGGCTGGGTGAACGCCGCGGTGGACATCGTAGGGACGGGCACGATCACGCCGTGAGTGGTTGGGGCGGCGCCGTCCCCCCGTGCAGGCCGCCAGCACCGCCGTGGTCCCGCCGCTGCACATCCGGCGGGCGCGCGTGTTCACCACCACCCCCGGCGTGGGCTCGCCTGCACATCCGGCGAACGCGCCCGTTCACCCGTATGCTACACCTCCGCACCCCTGAGGCCCCCGTGAACCGCCCGCCCTCCCCGATCCTCCTCCTGCTCAGCGCCTGCATGAGCATCGACAACGGCCTCCTCCAGAGCGACGAAGCGGGGGCCCCCAGTGACACCGCCGATTACGAAGGGGACGCCGACACCGACGCGGACAGCGACGCCGACGACGGCGGCTCGGAGCAGGAGGACCCCTACTTCCGGCTGCCCCCCGCTGCGACGGAGTCCTACGTGTTCATCGCTAACCCCGACCGCGACACGGTGACCCGCATCCAGGTGCCCGAGCTGGTCGTGGACACCCGCGAGGTCGGGGAGCAGCCGACCCAGGTCCAGACGACCGGCGACTACCGCCGCGCCGTCACGCTCAACGAAGGAAGCGACGACATCAGCATTCTCGACGCCGAGACCTTCGACGTGCTCACCGTCGGTATCCGCGACAATTTCAATACGATGTCGCTCTCGACCGACGGGAACTGGGCCGCGTGCTGGTACAACCCCGACGCGGAGAGCGCGGCCTCCTCTGGCGGGATCCAGACGTTCAACGAGGTCAGCTTCGTGAACCTCGAGACCGGCGAGCACACGCCGATGGTCGTCGGCTTCAACCCCCGCGGCCTGCGTTGGAGCGCCGACGGGGCCCTCGCCGTCGTGGTGTCCGACGCGTCGCTCGCTGTCATCGACCTGACGACCTCCCCGTTGGTCCCTTCCCTCGTCCCCATCGCCGACGACGCATTGGAAGCCCCCGCGGCCGAGGAGGTTGAGCTCTCCCCGGACTCGAACTGGGCGTTCGTTCGCCAGTTTGGGGCGAGCGACATCGTCGTCGTGGATCTGCACGCCCTCGTGGCGGAGTTCATTCCGGTCGGCGACAACCCGACGGACCTGGACCTCTCGCCAGACGGCACCGAGGTGGCGGTGCTCGCCCGCGGGGATCACGAACTGTGGCTGTTCGACGCCGCGGATCCGTTCGCCGAAGCCAGGGTCGTCGCCACCCCGGCCGAGACCAGCTACGGCTCGGTGCTCTACGCGGGAGACGGCTCCCAAGCGGTGCTTTACACCAACGCCACCCTCGTGGCCCAATACGCCACCTGGGACACTGAGACCGACGCGTTTGAGGAGCACTCCCTCGTGAAGCCCGTCAGCTCCATGGCGGTCTCCCCCACAGGCGGTTCCCTGCTGGTGTTCCACACGGAGTCCGACGCCGACGACGCCGACACCACCTCACCGTTCTACGGCGAGTGGGCGCTCACCCTGGTGGACCTGGGCGACGACCGCCAGAACCCAATCTTGCTGCCCGCCGAGCCCTCCGGGTATTCGACCTCCACAGACGGAAAGTACGGCTTCTACTTGCTTGAAGGATTCGATTTTCTCGAGGTGCTGGACTTCACCACCATGCTGCCCGAGGAGATCACGCTCAAGAGCACGCCGGTGTTCGTCGGCACGCTGCCGGGCACCGACGTAGCCTTCGCCAGCCAGGAACACGACTTGGGGCGGATCAGCTTTTACACCGCGGATCAGGGAGCGTTGGACACCGTCACCGGGTTTGAGTTGAACGCGGAGATTGACCACGAGGAGTGAGCGTCGGCCACCCCGACTTCGGCGCCAAAGGCTCCGACCCCGGCCCCGGCCTCATCGCCATCTCGATCTCTCCGATCGCCATTGCGGCGTTCTGGCTGTGGCCTTCCGCACCCCCAAACCCCCCGGCCGTCGCGATCCGAAGGTGCCGCACC
>CANKNP010000167.1 GCA_947483545.1 Deltaproteobacteria bacterium
ACACCGTCCTAAGCCCCTGGAAGTGCTTGACTTGGAGCCGGGCTGGCCCCTAACCGCACCGTTCCAGGTGGAAGGCGGCGGGCCCGGCGTCTTCGCCGGACCGTCGCATTCCACCGGTAGGAACGGTGCAAAGAGACCGCCGAGCCGCGCGCGAGGTTCGCCGAGCGCGCGGATCGGCGGCCGTGAGACGCCGCAGGGAATCGGCGGCCCTGTTTTCAGGACGGGACCGACGGTTTGCCGGACGCGGAAGGAGGAGCGGGACACGGAGCGCATACCCGCGCTTGCGGAGTCAACGAGGGCGCCGCTGGCGCCGGACCGTCCGCAAACGCCGCGGAGTTGACGGAGCCCGCGACCGCAGGCTGGCCGGCAGGCAAGCGTTCTTCGCGACGATTGCCAACAGCGTCGCCTTGGGGCGGTCGCGGGTGATCCGAATCGCGTGACCGCGAGGTCGGGTTCGGGGACGCCGGCCGCAAGCACCGGGCGGCAAGGAGCAGTGAGGCGCTCGACCGGATCGGGTCGCCCGAGGCGGTCGCAGAGCGCCCGTCGATGCGGGCCGGCTCGACCTGGAAGCGCGTAAACGTGGCTTTGAGCGCTGTGTCGCGGTCGTCCGTTGTCGCGTAGTACCGGTCGTGCGTGGCCTCTCGTCGGGTCGCCTCTGTCTCAACATCCGCGGGGAGCCCTCATCCGGCGCCGAAGACGGCGCCACCTTCTCCCGGGGGGAGAAGGGGAGAAGCGTACTTTTCGTCGCGGGGGAGCGCGGGTCCCCTCGGAAGGGAGAAACGCCGAACGCTGCTAGTAGAACGTCACCGTGCCGCCATCCACCTCGCTGATGTCACCCGGCGCGCCGCCGCCGTACACTTGGAGCTCCGCATCACCGTGAACCTCGGCGTTCACGGTGCCGAGAACGGTGATCACGGCGTTGCCGGTGCCGGTCAGCACGGCGTCCAGCGTCTCGCTGACGGTGAGTTCCTGGGCGGCGAGGCTTCCGCTCCCCGAGATCGAGAGGGTGGCGTTCACGGCGTTGCCGGCCAACGAGGCGTCCCCGGTGCCGCGCAGGTCGATGTTGAGGGTCTCGACCTGCACATCGTCGATGTTCAGCGAGCCGTTTCCAGCTACCAACAGGTCGAGCTCCTCGGTCTCCACCGCCGCGAGGTCCACGGCGCCGTTGCCCTTCACCTCGATGGTGCGGATGCCGTGCAGCCCGTCAGGACAGAGGATGACGCCGTCGCCGTCATTGGTGACGAGCACCACGCCGTCGCTGATGACGCGGACCTCACAACCCAAAATGGAGGCGACCTCGGCGGCGAAGTCTATGACGAGGTTGCCGTCGCTGTCCACGCTGGTGGCGACATCGGCGCTGATGCCGCCCTCGCAAACGATCTCGAGATCGCCGGGGTCAAGGTCGTCGCCGTCCTTGTCCTCCTGGAGCTCCACGTCCGCGTCGCTCTTGTTGGTCACGCTGGTATACCCGCCAAGGTGGCGTACGCCGTCGCCGTTTGCGCTGCCGCAGGCGGAAAGAAGGGCGAGGAGGGCGAGCGAGGGGAGGATGTTGGTGTTCACGGCTGATCCTTGGTTTGGGTTGAGTCGGGTTTGGCGGGCACGGGTTCAGGGAGCGCGGGCAGTGGTGGTGCCCGCGTGGGGGCCGAACAGCAAGGGCCGCGCCGCAGACTTCCCCTGCAAGTTCAGGTACATGTGGATGAGCCCCGCGCCAGGGGGGCGGCCTGGTGATCCGGCGGGCGGGTTTGCCGCTTGCCCGGCCGGATCCCAGCGCTCGGCGTTCAGTCGTTGCCCGTGCAGGTCACGGTGCAGGTGTCGTACTCGTCGTCGCACTCCACATGGCAGTCGGTGTCGCACGCTTCGTCGAGATCGCCGTCCGCGTTCACACATTCGGTCTCGCAGACGTCGTAGCACGACTGCACGTCGTCCTCACAGACGCTCGTACATTCCAAGTCGGGTGTCACCTTCCCGGAAAAAGTACACCCACCCAACGAGAAGAGAAAAAGAATTGCTGCGGTCATTCGAACCTCATTGATGATTTGCCTCGCGCCCGGTATTGGACGGTTGCCCCATACTGGTACACACCGATGGAGGCTTCAGTGAGCGTCCGAGAAAGATTCATAGGCGAACCCGATTCTCAACCACGCTCGATCGATCGGCGTCCGGTTCGCGAGCTGCGCATCCCGGCCAAAAGCAGCGGCCCGCCGCGGGACTGCGCGCGGGGTGTTCGCCACCAAAATCCACCTATTTTTTTCGCCCAACCAGGATCAAACCGACCCCGACCGCTGCGGCGATGGCTCCCAGGACTGGTGGAACGGGGAACGACCTGTACTTCGTCACGGAGACTTGCAGCGGTCCAGCATCCAGTACCTTGTCCGGGTAGGCGATCTCAAAGCCTCCGTACACCAAACCGAGGATTCCGAGGACGAGGAGGACGATGCCGGCGATTTTCATGGGATCGTTGTAAGCACGGCTCCGGGTGTTGGTGGCGCAGGAACCCCAGTTGACCCGAACCCGGGCAACAATGTACCGACGTTGAACGGGAAGCGTTCGCCGGCGCGATTCGCGCGGCGCCCAGTTCGCCAAGAACGCCCGCATCCGCGGGCTGGCGTTCGCGTCGATTCGGTCGGGTCCGGCGCTACCGCGCCGTCCCCGCCCCGGTCCGCCTACCCGTTGTCATCACACGTGAACGTGCAGCTGTCCCAATCGGCGCGGCACTCCGTGCGACAGTCGGTGTCGCAGGCCTCGTCCTTGTCGCCGTTCGCGTCCACGCACTCGGTCTCGCAGACCTCGTAGCAGACGTCCTCGTCGTTGTCACAGGTGCTGGTACACTCCACGTCGCCGACCTTACCGGTGAACGAGCAACCGAAAATGGAGAGGATGAGAATAAGGGTGGTCATGTTTGGCTCTGGTTGTAAAACCCCCGTTGGGGCAAGGAGACCGCCTCCGGAATGGAGGTGGCCGGGTAGAATGAAAACTCCGTAATCGCGGTTAGAAAACCACCCCGATCTGCAGGCCCCCCGGCGTGCTGAGCCGCATCAACAGCGCGACCGAAGGGTTGAAGTGGTACCGCGCGCCGATCCCGACATCGGGCACCACGGAGACCCAACTGTGGGGCCGACCGTTCTGGTCGTACCACACGTCGCGGTCCAGCCGCAGCGGCACCGCGATGCCGACCTCGGGGAACACTGACCAGCGATCCCCAAGGTAGAAGTTCCACTGTGCGGCTGCGATGGGGGCGATGTAGGCGCTGCCACCGTCGTAGTCGTAATCATAGCCGTAGTCGTAACGGTTGCGGGTGAACAAGTAGGTCGGTGCCACGAGCATATCTGCGCCGAAGCTCAAGGCCAGCTCGTCGAACACGTTCCCGCGGATGAAGCCGTTGGGGACGATGGCGAATTCGAACCGCGCACCCCCGCCGAGCATCGCCACGGTGTCGATGCTCCCGTGAAGATCCACCCGGAGGCCGTGGATCTGGTTGTGGTCGATGCCGATGTGGCTGTCGGCAGCTGCGGCGGGCGCCGCGGCGGAGATCAAGACAAGGAGGGTGGAGAAGAAGGACATGGGGCTCCCGACTCTTCGAAACGAAGGGCAGATGTAGGAATCACGTTGGGTCCCGGTCCGAGGGCATTCAAGGAGGGGGTGGCCGAATCCTACGCACATGGTTTTCGAAGTCAACGCGCACCGAAACTCTCGCAAAGTTGATGGCCCACTCCATCATTTTGATGGTCTCCCGCGGCAAGCCGCACGGCGACACCTTCCACAAGTACATGATTATACTTGCTTGTCCTCCACGGCCCGAGATGTGCTTGTGAGCCCTCCGAACCACCCTTTGAGGATCCAAATGCAACACCGCCCGATTCTTCCCGCCGCCCTGCTCCTCCCTACCCTGCTCGGGTGCGGCCCGGTGCTTGGTTGGCCCATCCGCTGCGACGATTGCCTCGTCGACACCGGCGACACCGCCCAAGACCGCACTCGCCCCTCCGTGCTCTCCACGTTGCCCGACCGCGACGCGATCGACGTCGGCACCTCCGACGGCATCATTGTCACCTTCAACGAGGTCATGGACCCGCTCACGCTGAACGCGTCCTCCGTCACCGTCTTCCGGGGGGATCAAGCGGTAGCGGGCCTGGTCACCCAATTCGGTGCCACGGCCATGTTCTTTCCGGACGAGGATCTGGCGCTCACGTCGTCTTACACCGCGACCGTGGGGACAGACGCTTCGGACCTCGCGGGGAACACCCTCGAGGAAGCATACACCTGGGCATTTGCCACCGGCTCCGGGTTGGATGTCTCGGCCCCGACCGTGATCGTGACGAGCCCCGAGGATCTCGCGACCAACGTCTCCACGTACGCCTTGGTGCAAGCCACCTTCAGCGAGGAGATGGACCAGCGCACGGTGACCATCGCGGACTTTCTGGTCACGGACGCCAATGGCGACGACGTCTCCGGCACACTGGATTTCGACGACTCTGGGTTCACCGCGACTTTCACTCCGACCGACGCGCTGGTCGCCCAGATGGTCTACACGGCCACCATCACCACCACCGCAGCGGACCCTACGGGAAATACGCTCGCCAGTCCGTATGCTTGGACCTTTTCGATCGGGGACGAACCGTCTGCCTGGATCCCGGTGGAGCTCGGCAGCCTTGAGAATTTTGTCGCCATTGCGGGCGGCGGGCTCACGAACTCCAACTCGAGCGGCACCACCACCCTCAACGGCGACGTGGGGTTGAGCCCCACCGAGACCTGCCTCGGGGATGGCTCGCCCTGTACGCTCACGAACCCGGTGATCAATGGAACGTTGTACGCCAACGATCCCGAGGGCGTCGCGGCGCAGGCCAAGACGGATCTCACCGCTGCCTACATCGATGCGATGAGCCGGCCCGTCGGCACGACCGTCAACGACATCACGGGGATGACGCTGCCACCGGGCGTCTACACCTCCGACTCCACGATGAGCGTCGCGGTGGGCGGGATGGTCGTGTTGGACGCCGAGGGGGACGCAAACGCCGTCTGGATCTTCCAGGTCGGGTCGTCGCTCACGGTGAACAATGACGCGCAAATCCTCCTGGTCAACGGCGCCAAGGCGGAGAATGTCTTCTGGGGGGTGTTCGCCTCCTCCACGCTCGGGTCCAACGTCAGCTTCCAGGGGAGCGTCCTCGCGGGCGCCTCCAACTCGGTCGGGACAGACTCCAACGTCGTCGGGCGCTTGCTCTGCACCACCGGTGCCATCACCCTCCTCTCCAACACGATCACACTGCCATGACCCAATCCCTGCCCCTTCGCCCCCTCGCGCTCGTCGCGATCCTCTGCGGGCTCCCCGCCGCCCAACCGGCAAGCGCGAGCGACATCCATTTCGTGCTCCAAGTCGAGCCCGCGGTCGCGCTGTGGCTCGATGATCCGCAGAGCGAGCGCTTCACCCCTGGCTTCTATGGTGCCATCCGACCCGGCCTGGCGCTCGGCGACGTTGTGAGCCTTCAGGCGTCCTACGCTCTGATGGTGACGCCCCCCAAGGCCGGCTTCAGCGACACGGGCGGCGCTCATTCGTTGACCGGTGGCGTGCGACTCCGCCCTTTCGGCGCGGCCATGCAGCCCGAGAAGCAGCTCGGCGGGCTCTGGCTGGACGGAAACCTCGGCTACATCCGGACGGGGGAGCTGAACCGATTTGGTTTCGACGCCGGCCTCGGCTACGGCTTTCAGGTCTCGCCCGGCTTCGCGCTCGGACCCGCGGTGCGGTACACCCACCTGCTCCAGCCCAACGAGCTCGCCGGGGTGGACCCCCGCGATGGGCAGCTCCTGACCGCGGGGTTGAACATGAGCTTCGGCGCCGCGCACGCCCAGCCCGACGAACCGGTGGTGGAGGTGCTGACGCCTGTGCTCCAGACCCCGGTGGACGCCCAGGATCCGCCCGTCGCGCTCACCTGCCCGGACTACGATCGGGACACCGTTTGCGACACCGATGACCGATGTCCCACCCAGGCGGGGACCGCCTCGACCATGGGCTGCGCGGTCGATCCGTGCACCGGAGAACCCCTCGTGGTGGTCGTACAGTTCGCCTACGACTCCGCCGGACTGCCGGTGTGGGACCTCGCGATGGACCCTGTCCTCGACGCGGTGGCGTTGGCGGTCGCGCAGAATCCGACGTGTCGGGTGTGCGTCGCCGGCTACGCGTCGGACGAAGGAACCTCTGCGTACAACCTGAAGCTCAGCGGCCGGCGCGCCGCCGCGGTGCAAGCGTATCTGGTGGCGCGCGGGGTCGCCCGGAAGCGGATCCCCACGACCGCCCTGGGCGAGATGTGCCCGCAGCTCCCCGAAGGTTCGCTGTCGATGGATCGGCGCGTGGAGTTCCGCCGCCTTGAAGAAGGCCAATCCTGCCCCACCAACTGTCAAGAATAACCCTGAGGACCATCCAAATGAACACCCAGATGCTCGCGCTTCGGCGCCTCCAACTCTCCACCGCCACGGGCCTTCGCTCGGTCCTGCTCTTGACCACCTGTGTGCTCACGACAGGGTGCCCCGAGGATGATCTCTACGAAGCCAGGTCCGCCGAAGCGTCGATTCCCCCCGACGCAGACCTGGACGGCCACCCGGACGGGGTGGACTGCGACGATGC
This sequence comes from Deltaproteobacteria bacterium, assembly GCA_947483545.1. Next base: position 6,614 of record CANKNP010000167.1, read on the forward strand.
AGACCCCACCGTGTTCCCCGGGGCCGCGGACGACTGGTATGACGGCATCGACAGCGATTGTGCCGGCGACGACGACTACGACGCGGACCTCGATGGCTACGACGTCGGCGTCGATTGCGACGATGCCGATCCCACGATTTCTCCCGGTGCTGTCGAGACCTGGTACGACGGCGTGGACCAGAACTGCGACGGCGAGGACGACTACGATCTGGATGGCGACGGTCACGAGCTGGCGTCCGACTGCGACGACACCGACCCAACGGTCCACCCCTACGCGCCCGACGGCTGGTACGACGGGATCGACAGCGATTGCATGGGCAACGATGACTTCGACGCCGACGCCGACGGTTGGGGCGTAGACGAGGACTGCGACGAGAGTGACCCCAGCACCTACCCCGGCGCCCCGGACGCGTGGTACGACGGCGTGGACAGCAACTGCTGGGGCGACGATGACAACGACGCGGACGGCGACGGGCACGGGCTCGACACGGACTGCGACGACCACGACGCGAACATCGGGCCCGACGCCCCGGACGCCTGGTACGACGGCGTAGACAGCGATTGCGCCGGGAACGACGACGACGACGCGGACGGCGATGGCTACGGCGTGTTCATCGACTGCGACGACACCGACCCGAGCGTGTATTTCGGGTCCAGCGCCGCGTGCCCCGCGGACGAGACCGCGCTCACGGTCCTTGCCACCAGCCCCGACGATCTGGAGTTGGACGCAGCGACCACCGGCGCGGTGTACGTCTACTTCAGCGAGGATCCGGACCCCCTCTCCCTCTCGTCGATGACGTTCTTGTTGACCGCCGACGGGGTCTCCGTGGCAGGTAGCGTGACAGTGGACGGTGACACTGCGACGTTCACCCCCAACGAGCGCCTCTCCGATCTGACACTTTACGAGGCGACCGTCACGACAGGGGTCACCGACTATAGCGGAAACCCGCTGGCCGTCGACTACCTCTGGTCGTTCACGACGGGCGCGACGGACCTCAACAGCCTGCCTGTCAACCTCGGCACCGCAGGCACGTTCGCCATCCTCGCGAAGACGGGCATCTCGACGGTCCCGACCTCCGCCATCACCGGCGACATCGGGGTGAGCCCCGCGGCTGCGACGTACATCACCGGGTTCTCGCTGACCGCGGACGCGACCAACGTGTTCTCGACGTCCCCGCAAGTGTCCGGCCAGGTGTTCGCGGCGGACTACGCCGTGCCGACCCCGTCCAACCTCACCACGGCGGTCAGCGACATGGAGACGGCGTTCACCGACGCGGCCAGCCGGGCGCCGGACGTCACCGAGCTCGGCGCCGGCAACATCGGCGGGATGACCCTCGAGCCAGGCGTCTACAAGTGGGGGACGGGGGTGTTGATCCCCACGGATCTGACCCTATCCGGCACGGTCACCGACGTTTGGATCTTCGAGATCGCGCAGGACCTGACGGTGAGCAATGGCACGCAGGTTGTGCTCAGCGGCGGCGCAACGCCCGCAAATGTGTTCTGGCAGGTCGCCGGGCTCGTGGACATCGGGACGACCGCGCACATGGAGGGAATCGTGCTCAGTCAGACGGCGATCACGCTCGGCACGGGCGCGAGCGTCAACGGCCGACTGCTGGCGCAGACCGCGGTCAACATCGACAGCAGCGTGGTGAGTGAGCCGTGAGCCCCTCCCCGACGTTGGGCAAGAAGGCTACCCGCACGGTCTTCCTCGCACCCTTCATCGACAAGTTCGGGTTGGGCGTCTACGCAGGCGCCGGATTCCTTGCCCGGTTCTTTCGGGAGCTGGGCCGACCGCCTTTCCACCTTCGGGAGCTGCTTCGGCAGTGCTACGAGGTGGGCTGTCGGTCGGTGCCGCTGATCACCCTCACGGGCTTCATCACCGGCATTGTGTTCACCAAGCAGTCCCGTCCCTCGCTCGCAGCGTTCGGCGCGACGTCTTGGCTTCCCTCGTTGATCACGGTCGCGCTCGTCGGCTCGCTCGCACCGCTCATCACCGCGCTCATCTGCGCCGGCAAGGTCGGATCCAACATCGGCGCGGAGCTTGGTTCGATGAAAGTGACGGAGCAGATCGAGGCGATGGAGGTGTCGGCCATCAATCCGTTCAAATACCTCGTGGTGACCCGCACGCTCGCGACGACGATGATGCTCCCCGCCCTGACGGTCTATTGCTGCTGGATTGGCCTATTGGGATCGTTCTTGAACGTGAACGGCAAGGAGGATGTGAGCCTTCAGAGCTTCCTGAAGAGCGGGTTCTCGAGCATCGAATACCTGGACGTCGGCGCCTCGGTCACCAAGTCCTTCGTGTTCGGCTTCACCATCGCGATCATCGCCTGCTACCAGGGCTATACTGCTACCTCCGGGACGCAGGGCGTGGGCCGGGCGGCGAACGCGGCCGTGGTCTTGTCGATGCTCGCGATATTCCTCGAGGAGGTGGTGATCGTACAGATCCTCACCTGGATCCGTGCATTTTGACGGATACACCTGCCGTTGTTGCCCCCGTGATCTCGATCCGCGGGCTCTGCAAGGCTTTTGGTCCGCGAGAGGTGCTCCGCGGCGTGGATTTGGATGTCCAAGCCGCCGAGAACCTCGTGGTGCTCGGTCGCTCCGGAAGCGGGAAGTCCGTGCTCATCAAGATCGTCGTGGGACTGCTCACGCCGGATGCCGGCGAGGTCGTGGTGTTCGGCGAGCGCGTCCACACACTCGCCCCGAAGGCGCTGGATGCGCTTCGACGCAGGGTGGGCTTCTCGTTTCAGAGCAGCGCGCTCTATGACAGCATGACCGTGGGCGAAAACCTGGAGTTTCCCCTGCGCATGAACACCCGGGGTCTCGGCGCCGGCGAGGTTCGCGACCGCGTACACGACGCGCTCGAAGCGGTGGGCCTCGCAAGCTCGTTGACGCAGATGCCGTCGGAGCTGTCGGGCGGCCAGCGCAAGCGGATCGGAATCGCGCGCACCCTGATCCTACGCCCGGAGATCATGCTCTACGACGAGCCGACCGCGGGGCTCGACCCCGTGACGAGCTCCGAGATCAACGAGCTGATCATGAAGGTGCAGCGCGACTACCACACGGCGTCCATCATCATCACCCACGATTTGACGTGCGCGAGGGCGACCTGTCAGCGTGTGGCGATGCTGCTGGATGGTCAGATCCTGCGGGTCGGCACCTTCGAGGAGGTGTTCGCCTCGGACGACCCTCAGATCTCCGCATTTTACAATTACAATTTCACACGACAGGACACCCCATGAGCTCCCCTCCCAACCGCCACGCGATCCTCGTCGACCTCTTTGTGGCTGGCGCGAGCGTCATCCTCGGCGGCACCATCCTGACCATCGGCGACATCAAGGACACGTTCACCCGGAAGGTGACGATCACCGCCGTGTTCAACGAGGTCAGCGGGCTGCAGCGCGGCGGCAACATCTGGTACGCGGGGATGAAGGTGGGAACGGTTCAAGGGTTGACGTTCCTGGGTGAGAGTGAGGTCGAGGTGACGATGCGGGTGGACCGAGAGGCGACCCAATTCATTCCGGGGGATGCGCTCGCCAAGATCAGCAGTGATGGGCTCATCGGAAGCCGGATCGTCGTGATCTACGGCGGCGACCCTGCGGCTGCGCAGCTCGAAGAGGGCGATGTGCTCGCCATCGGGGCCACCGTCTCGACGGAGGACATCATGGCCACCCTGCAACAGAACAACGTCAACCTGCTCGCGCTCACGACAGATCTGAAGGGCATCAGCGCCGGTCTCGCTGCGGGGGAAGGGACGCTGGGCAAGCTCCTTTCAGACGAGGCCTTGTACGAAAACGCATCGCAGACCGTCGCTACGCTCGGGGTTGCGTCCGAGAATGCGCAGGGGCTCACCGCCTCGCTCGCGACCTTTGGGGCCAAGCTCAACCGGCCCGGCAGCCTGCCCAACGCACTGGTAACGGACACGACGACCTACGAGAGGCTCACAGCCACGGTGGACCGGCTACACGACGCGAGCGGTCAGGCGGCCACCGCGATCGGGACCGTCGCACGGGGTGCGAGTGATCCGACCACGCCCGTCGGTGTGCTCCTCCAGGACCGCGAGGCGGCCGCCGCCCTGAAGGCGACGCTGCAGAACCTGGAGCAGGGGACCGTGCTGCTCAACGAGGATCTCGAGGCCGCGCAGCACAATTTCCTGCTCCGGCCGTTCTTCAAGAAGCGCGCGAAGCAACAACAGGCGAGCGCCAAATGAACCCGACGGGTCCGGTCGGATTGAACGAACGACCCCTTCACCTTGATGGAAGGGCCGCCGATTTTGGGTTGAAATTGCGCCAAATACTTGAAACTACTGACATGAGGACCACGGCACGGCGCTTGCAATCCAGCTCGGCACTCCCAAGGTCTACCATGCCCCCCACCCCCCTGACCGTCCTCCCCGCGCAGCCCCTCTCCGAAGGCTGGACCCGCCTCCTCGAAGCC
>CANKNP010000168.1 GCA_947483545.1 Deltaproteobacteria bacterium
ATGCGACGGTTCGACGAAGACGCCGAGCCCGTCGCCTTCCACCTGTAACGGTGCGGGTTGGGGCCAGCCCGGCTCCAAGTCAAGTCCTTCCGGGGACTTATGGCGGTGTTGTGTGCCGAGCGCCCGGGCTGGCCCCTTCCTCCCCCACCGGGGGGAGGTGCCCGATGGGCGGAGGGGGGCTCGTGAACATCCCTGCCGGCTCCTTACCCACAGGTGCAGCTTCCTTGCCGCGAACCCCCACAGATCGCGCTACGATCCCCGAATGCTCCTCCTCAGCTTCCTCGCCTGCTCGGTCACGGTTGACACCTCCGATGGGTTTCCCACGGACTCCGGCGGAGACCCTGACACATCCGATACATCTGATACATCCGGCGACGATGCACTGACACTCGCGAACTGCCCCATGTCCCTGGGTGACGACGTTCCGGCATTCTTCAACGACTATTTTCGGTGCTCCGACATCGCGGTGGACGCCACCACCGTGCAGCTCCACACCTACGGCCTTCCCCCTCACCCGACCGCGTACTACACGTCCACGGATCCGAACTACGAGCCTTGGGATGACCGCGGCGGAGAGTACCAGCAGAACCCGAACACCATCGCGACGCAGGACACCCTGGTCTGGGTGCCCCTGGACCCGGTGGCGAAGGGCATCGTGATCACCGACGACATGGTCGATGGGACCGCCGGCACCAGCACCGAGGAGTACCCCGGCGGGGGTGTGGGCATCACCCCGGATGGTGTGTTGGCCTTCAGCGGGCTCGCGGGCCCCGGGGATGACATCGCCGAGGAACAATACACGTTTGATACATGGAACGGCCACCCGGAGCAGACGGGCGTGTATCACCATCACTCTCCGAACCCCGGCGCCATGGCTGTCGCTGCGTACAATGGCATGGTCGCGGTCGAGCTTTACGCGGTGATGTGCGACGGTACGGTGGTCGTGGGCTGCACCGAGCTCGATGGGACCACGCCCACCACCGCGGACCTGGACGCCCAGGGCGGCCACGTCCACGACATCGATGATACATCCGGGGTGGTTCACTTTGTATCACGCTACCACACGCATGTTTGTACGGGTGTTTTCGCTGAATACTTTCCGGAGATCCAGTACTATTCGGAGTGTGAGGTGCTCTGAGCGATGCAGGGTCCGTGTCAATCGCAATACGGCACCGCCGCGGGCGGGGGCAGGATCACGGCCGTGGCCCACATTCGTCCCATGTACACCACGTCTTCGTAGGCCACGCTTCCTGCCTCGTCGGTTGGAACGCAGCTACCCCCGCCCGTCGCGGCCACAACCTCGGCCCAGGTCATCGCAAATTCAGCGCCGTAGGCCCCGGTGAGATCCGCATCGCAGCCTTCGCCGGTGGCCTTCGCCGGCGGTAGGCACAGGGTGTGGTCGTGTGTGTCCGACCGGGCGTGCATCGACTCATGCAGCAGCGTTCCGGTCGACTGGTTGGGCCTGTCGACCACGTCCCCCGGGATCTGTTCGGCTCGCGGCACAACCAACACCCCTCGGGCAGGCCTCATCCCCATCTCGAACCTCCCCACGTCTTCATAGCCCTCGGGAAACCACTCGACGCCGTTCACCTGGCGCCCGATCTCGTTGTAGAGTACCTGGGAGAGCGGTGCCGCGCCGCCGACCCCCTGCCCATCCGCGAGCCGGTTGAAGTCCTCCACCCAAACGGGATCTGCGTAGTCGCTCTCGTCCAGGCCACCGACGGTGCCGAAATCCCCGCCGACGAGCCAGTACATCCCCCAAACGACCGAGGCAAGCCCGTCCAGAGGGGCCACCCCCGTGCGAACATCCTCGATGTGGTCATCGAGGGTGCCGGACGCCCCGATGTCGTCCAGGAGGCGCTGGGGCTTGGCACCCAGATCTTCCAGCAGGGCCTCCGCGCAGCCGGAGGGCGGGATCAGACCATGGCGTTCCCCGCTGTCGCCCGTCGAGAGGAGCCCCCAATCCAACGGCTCCGCCAACCCACAGACCTCGCGCGTAGGCGTCCACTTGTCGGGCGTACAGCCCTGGAGCAAGAACAGAAACATCAATACAACCCCGCCCCCTGCAGTTGGCTGATCAGCGCGTCGGTTCGTTGAGGGAAAAACTCCGCCATCAACCTGTCGTGCTCCGTCAACCATTCCCCGTCGCGCGTGTAGGGCGCCGTCCGATAGGTGTCTCCCCAGCGCGCCGACTCAGCGACGATGGGGTCGAAGATCTCGGTCGCGCGGGCCTCGTAGCGTGCCGCGGCGACGTCCGCGCTAAGGCTCCCGCCCGGCCCGAGGTGCATGGCTGCGCGCTCGGCATACAGGGTTCGGAACGCCTCGATCGCGCGCAGGCGGGTGTACACGTGGGAGATCGACCCGGAAACGTCCACGTCCACGTTGTAGTTGTCGGTGGCGTACCAGAGGGAATACTCCATGTCCCAAACGAAGAACCGCCAATCTTCCCCGTCGACGCGCTTGCGGATCCCGCGCATGTTGTTGCTGTCGAAGCAGCACGGGCCATCCATGTTGGTCGTGTATTGGTGGATGAGCATGTAGTCGATGAGCGCATCGATATCGAGGTCGTCCACCAGCGCGTCGTAATTGGCCTGTACGCTCAGATCTTGATCGGCCAGCGCCAGGGTTGCATTCCAGGCGTCCAGGTCCCCGTCGATGGCCTCGTTGGTCGTCGTCCGCCGATTGATCGCGTCGTATTCTTCGTCGTCCCCTCCGAACACCTCCTCGGCGAACCCCGCGTCGGGCCGCTCGACGGGCATGTACAAGCCCCAGTAGAGGCCGTTCAAATAGAGGTGAACGTAGGTGGCGTGGCCGTCGATCTTGCCCATGTCCCTCGCTGTGTCCCGAGCGAACGCGTCATGGATGTATTGGGCCATCTCCGGGTCACGAAAATCGAGGAACGTCTTGCTGCCTCCTGCGCGGAGCACAATGTTGTCGTACCGCAACGTCGTCGCGTCCGCGAATAGCGGGTACTCCAGCTTGGAGGCCCCGTAGGCCTCCTTGAATTCGACCCGGAAGGAGTGCTTCAAGGTCGAGGAATGGTAGCGCCAACCGTACCCGTGGATCTGAATATCGGCGTCTTGCTGAAACCCGGTGGTGCCATCGGGGAGGATCCACTCCAAGGACGCACGGCGAACCCACTCGTCCCCCCGCTCGGCGCTGTTGGTGTAGATCCCGTCGTCGCCGAACAAGTCGTCCTGGGCGGTCACGATGGATAGCGTGGGGATCGCGCGCAGGCCGGCGAGCAGATCGTTCTGGTAGGCCGGATCGTCCGCCACTTCCGGGTCCATCTCGTAGTCTGCGGCGTAGTTGCCCTCGGACTGCGACGGCCACACCGTTGGAAAACCGGCGGGCGCCGCGGGTTGGTGAACCACGTCGTTCAAATAAAGGTAGGTGTGGGTGGTCGTCGTGCTGTCGCCCCAGCTCTCCAAGAACGCGGAGGCGCGAACGATAGCGGTGGTGGTGATCTCGATCTCCGGATCGCCGCCCGGCGGAATCTGCACCCCATTGTCCAGCGTCGGGGTGCTCCCGTCGAGGGTGTACACCATCGTCGCGCCTGCTGTCGCACAGGCGAGCGTGACCGTCTGCTCCTGGTCATAGAACCCCCGCTCCGGCGACAGGGTCGGGGTCTCGACAAACCCCGGCACGGCCACGCCATTTGGCTCCCCGGGCGTCGGCACCTCCATCCAACCCGCATCCCCGGTCTCGATCCAATCCAACCGGAGCGTGGCGGCCAGAAACAGATCGTCGTCCGTCGCGGTCATGTTCATGACCCGCAATCCGAGCATCGACGCGCTGGTCAACCCGGTCGCGTCCACCGCGAATCGTTCGAACACCCCGGCGGGGTGCGCGCTCTCGGCCTCGATTCCCGCCACCAGGATCCCGTCCGCGAAGGCTTCGAACCCGTCGTCGTAGTCTACGTCCAGGGTCCCACGCGTCGGCGGCGCGTCTGTCGGGATCGGGATGCGAACGGCCGCTTCGGCGAGCCCCTCGCCCACGTCTGTTTGAATCCGGTCTGCGTAGGCGCCCGCGAGCCTGCCCTCCACCACCAGCTCCCCAAGTGACAGCCATTCACTCCCGGAGAACGCCACTTTCTGAACCGTGACGCCGGCCCCGATGATCCCCGCTGGCAACACCAACTCCACCTCCGAGCCCGGGGACACCGGGGTCTCGCCGTCGGCGATAGGGTTCACCACGTCGGAGGTCCAAATCGTCTGGCCCCCGCTATCGGTCACGGCCACCGTGATGTTGTAGAGCCGGTCCGCACAACAATCGACCCGGTTGAGCAGCCGGATGGCGGTGATCTCGTAGTTTCCGTCCAGGTCCACGAAGAGCCAGGGCGTCAGATCGGCGTCGCCTGTGTGACTGAAGGTGCTCACCTCGCCGTCCACGGCGCCGACCCCGGTAAACCCGTAGCCGTCGCTGGATTGAGACGTCTCTTTGCCCTCGGCCGCGTTGACCGGATCCCCCTCCGCGAGGGCGCCGTCGTAGCCGAGGGGCAGCGTCACAGAGGCCCAACTTGCGTCGTCGAACGCTGGTTCGGTCCAACCCTCGGCGGGTGTCGCGGACCAGAGGCCCGATGTGCCGTCCAGCACGGGCGTCGTGGTCACGACGGTCTGGCCGAGGCCGAACGCCTCGTCCTCGCGGAGGGCCGGCAGGGTCAACGACGAGACGGTCTCGCCATCTGGGGAGCGCAGCGTCACGGTCTCGCCCTCACTCGCGAGCTGAAAAGACGTGTGTGGCTCGCCCTCAGGCCCGTCGGCACCCTTTCCGGAGCAGTACACCAACCGATATTCGCCCGGGAGGAGCGTCAGGGAGGGAAATGTCCAGTCCTCCTCGCTGTCCGCGAGCGTCCAATCCTGCAGGTTCACCGCGGTCGCACCCGGATTGAACAGCTCCACCCAATCGACCGCCTCCCCGTCGCCATCTTCCAGCGTGCCCTCATTCTGGCTCATCGCCTCGGTGAGCAGCACCAAACCCCAGTCGCCCGGAATCGTCGGAACGGAGTCGGTTGGGTCGGTCGCGGTATCGTCTTGTGGCGAATGGACGGGTTCGCTTGTGCCCGTACACGCCATCACCAGCAGCAGCGTGGTCAATCGCCCCAGCCCGCCAGCACCTTCTTCGCCACCACACGCACTCCCTCGTCGCTATCCGTCAACAACGGGCGCACCGCCATCGTCAGCGAAGGCCCGGCCAGCTCCCCCATCCCCAACACCACCTCGGTTCGGACCAGGGGGCTCGGGTGCGTCAACAGTCGGCGCATCCCTTGCACCGCCGATTTCCAGCCGGTGACCCGCGCGATCCGACACCCGAGCGCCACCACTTTCGGGTCGCCAGACGCCCACATCTCCTGCACGCGAAACCGTCCAGTCGCGTCCAGCGGCTGCCCCGTCAGCATGCCCTCCGCCCGGGCATCCCCGGCGGCGGCGAGCTTCCACGGATCCGTACCGGCGGGTGGTGCATCGGCCACTTCCGGAGCATCGACAGCGAGCGCGCAGCCCGGGACCGCGGCGCCCAGGTCGTACACCCACCTGAGCAGGTCGGGGAGGGGCAGATCGAGCGTGATGACGAACCGCTCGTCGGTCCCCGGCGCGGACAGGGTGGCGAGCGACGGGAGGCTGGCGACCTCGTCGGCGGTGAGCGGGGCCTGACGGGAAAATCGGAGGGTAGGCATCGGCGGATCTTATGTCGTTTGACTGCGGGGCGGTTCAGCGCGGGCACGGCCCGCAACCCAATCCGGAGCGCCGAGGGCCCGCGCTGCTCCTTGCTGGGCGGGGGGAGGACACGTCCTCCCCCCGCGCCGGCCGCGACACGCGGCCTCCCCCCTCCTCGCGGCCTGAAGGGCCGCGGGGTTGCCGTTCGGCGTCCGCGCCGGGTCAAGATTCGCGCACGGGGCACGAGGAACTCTGCGGGTAGTCGTTCAGGCCCGCCGGATCGCCTCGATGGCCGCCGCCCGATCCTTCGCGCCGAACACCGCGGAGCCCGCCACCATCACGTGAGCGCCGGCATCCCGGAAGCGTCGCGCGTTCTCAGGCTTGACCCCGCCGTCCACCTCTACGAGCGTTGTGAGCCCGCGCCGGTCAATCTCCTTCCGGATCTTCTCGATCTTGGGGAACACGCGCTCGATGAGCGACTGGCCTCCAAAGCCGGGGTTCACCGTCATGCAGAGGACAAGGTCCAGCTCGTCCAGCACGTAGTCCACGACGTTCTCCGGCGTGTGCGGGTTCAGGGACACGCCGGCCTTCGCCCCCAACTGGCGGATGAACTGCACGGTTCGATCCAGGTGGATGCATGCCTCCGCGTGAACCGTCAGCCAGTCGGCTCCGGCCTTGCGGAAGTCCGCGAGGTAACGGTCCGGCTCGACGATCATCAGGTGGACGTCCAGCGGCATCGGCTTCGGCAGCGCGAGCGAGGCGCGGCGAGCAGCCTCCACGATCAGCGGGCCGATGGTGATGTTGGGCACGAACCGGCCGTCCATCACGTCCACGTGCAGCCAGTCGGCGGTGCCGACGCTCTGGATCTCGGCGTGGAGGTGGCCGAAGTCGGCCGAGAGGATGCTGGGGGCGACGAGGGTCATGTGAGGGTCTCTCCGAGGGCGCGGGTGCCGTTCATGAAGTCCACGCCGGTCACCGGGCGCTTGCCGGGGAGCTGAACGCGCAGGAGGTGGAGCCCTCCGTCGCTGGTGCCGACGGTCGCGTGGGGGCCCAAGACGCCGATGGGCAACGAGAGGGGGACGGGGACGGCGTCGAGGATCTTCAGCGGTTCACCTCGGAAGCTCGCGAATCCACCGGGCCATGGCGAGAGCCCGCGGATCTGGGCGTCCAGAGCGGCGGCGGGGCGGTGAAAGTCCAGGTGGCCATCCTCTTTTTGGAGGAGGCGGGCGTGGGTGATGCCTTCGAGCGGCTGGGGTTCGGGCACAAGCTCGGCCAAACGGGCGAGGGTCTCGACGGCGAGCGAGGCGCCAAGCTCCGCCAGGCGTTCGGCGAGCGCACCCGCGGTCTCGCGCGCCCCGATGGGCGTCGCCCGCCGCAAGAGCACGGGGCCCGTGTCCAGCCCCTCGTCCATCTGCATCGTGCAAACGCCCGCTTCCGCATCGCCCGACACGACAGCCCACTGAATCGGGGCAGCCCCTCGCCACCGCGGCAACAACGATGCGTGGACGTTCACGCACCCGAGCCTTGGGGCGGCCAGCACCCGCGCGGTCAAGATGCGGCCGTAGGCGACCACCACGGCGATGTCCAGCTTCGCGGCTTCCAGTTGCTCGGCAAACTCGGGCGTCCGCACCTTCGCCGCCTGGAGCGTCGGGATCCCGTGCTCCCGGGCGAACTGGATCGTCACGGGCGATTGCACCTGGTTTCCACGCCCGGCCGGCTTGTCCGGCTGCGCGACGACCAGCGCGATCTCATGCCCCGCGGCATGCAAGGCCCGAAGCGTCGAGAGCGCGAAGGCGGGAGTTCCGAAGAAGGCGAGACGCATCGGCGCCGGTCTACCCCGCGGCGCGGGGGACTGTCAGAATCTAGCAGAAACGCGCCCCGCGTATTTGCTAGATCCTGACGGACCTGTCAGGATCTAGCAGAAACGCGCCCCGCGTATTTGCTAGATCCTGACAGGTCCGTCAGATGTTGACCCCAGTCACTGGATCGTGATGGCCCGGCGCAGCCTGGCCTTCAGGTCCACCGTGCATCTGTCGGCGGGATACCGCGCCTGGCCAAGCGGCGGGGGAACGAGCTGGGCATTCCTTCCCCTAACCGCGATAGCTGCTCGCCCCGATGCTCCTCCTCACCCTTGCGCTCGCCGCCCCGACGGTCGCCCCTACCCCCGTCGAAAATCCCCAGGCCCTTCGCCCCTGGTTCGACGCCCTGCGCCGCACGGCAGCCGGCGAGGGGGTCACCCGCGCCCTGCACTATGGCGACTCGACGATCGCCTGCGACGGCATCGCGCACACCGTCCGGGAGCGCCTCGCCGCGCAGTTTGGCGACGCCGGTCCCGGCTTCATCACCGCCTCGTTCGACCCCCGGTGGCACGCCCGCAGCGACGTCTCCGCGAAAAAGTCCGGCGATTGGACCCTCAAGACCATCCTCTTCGGCGGCGCCAGCGGGCGGTATGGGCTCGGCGGCATCGTCGGCATCGCACGCTCGGCCAGCGCGACCGTCCGTGCGATCTCCCGGTTGGTGCCAACCTCGACGATCCGTCAGCAAATCGCCGAGGTCTGGTACCAATCCGGCGTCGGCTACGGCACCGTCTGGGCCAAGGCCGATGGCATCGAGGTAATCCGTGTCTCCGCGGCGGGCGCTGCCACAGGGGATCAGCGCGCGACGGTGCGGATCCCAGCGGGCTTCGAGAGCGTCACGTTCGGCGCCACCGGGGTGGTCCCCTTTTACGGCCTGGTGCTGGAGACCGGCGCGCCTGGGACCACCTGGGAGTCCTTGGGCGTCGTCGGGGTGGGATCCAAGTCGTTCACCACCTTCGCGGGCGCAGCGCTCGCGGAGCAGACGACCCTGCGGGATCCGGACCTCATTGTGGTTCAAATCGGCGGGAACGAGGCGGGGTATCCAAGCCTGTTAGGTCAAGGCGGCGTTCAATACCGTCCCACGTTCGAGAGCGGCCTCACCACCATCCTCGCGGGCGCGCCGGACGCCGCCTGCCTCGTCGTGAGCCCGCTCGACCAGGGCGCCGTAGACGAGTTGACGCTCCTCGCCGCCTCCAAACCGGGGATGCCGAACCTCGTCGCTCAACAGCGCGCCGTCGCGATCGACGCGGGGTGTGCGTTCTGGGACGGCTATGGGGCGATGGGCGGCAAGGGCTCCGCCCTGATCTGGGCGAACGCCAGGGGACTTGGCACTGGCGACTACGTCCATTTGACGGGCGCCGGCCTTGAAAAGATCGGCGGTGCGCTCGCCGACGCGCTGCTGCAGGCCTACGCTACCGACAGCGGATGACCAGGGGGTTGGCGCTGGACACCTGGTAGCCGTCCGAATCACTCCAATCGGCGGTGGCCTCGGGCGCGAAGATTCGGGGGGCACAATCGATATTCCGGGTCAGCGTATAGGTGATCAGCTCCTCGTCATACACCGCGTTGCCCGTGGACATGCTGCGGCGTTCGAGGGAGAGCGTCCAACTGTAGAGCGTTTGCCCTGTCTCGTCTGTGACCGTTGCGTCTGGCTCCAGAGAAAACTCGGATGCCGCAAATCCTGCGGGCACGGTCTCGGTCACGGTGGTCGTGCCCGCCTGATCGCCCAAATTGAAAACCCAAACCCCGGTCTCCCCGCTCTCTCCAAGACCGAGCTCCACGAGGTTTCCGGTCCTGCCGACCGCGATGACGAGCTCGTCCTCCTGCAGCTCCCAGGAGCCTTCCTGGTCGCCGTCGAGCATCAAATCGAGCATCGGCGGGGGCACGTGCGCGCCGGTAAAAACATAGTCCCGATTGTTCACAGCGTATTGTTCGTGCTCGACGCACCACCAGGCATCGTCCTCGGTGTCCGCGTAGACAAACGAGTGGTCGCCCTCTTCCAGGATCGTGACGGATCCGAGTGGATATTCGCCTGAGAGGTCGTAGTTCGGATCGCCGAAGGCCGCGTCCTGGCTGGTCTCGGAGAGCACGAGGTACCACTGATCGACGCAGAGGGACTCCTCGTCGTCCAGGTTGTACAGGCGGATGCCCCCAAAGGACGTCCGAACCTCCAGGAGCCCTCGGTCCCACGCCTCGCCCAGGCCGTAGCAATTCAGCCCGGCCTCGCCGATGAGGGAGATCACGCTCGGCGTCACCGGCGCGTTGCTGGTCAGCCAGATCTCCCCCTCGGAGTAGTCTGTTTCGCTTGGCGGGTTGTAGGTGAGGTTGAGCACCCGCTCCTCGCCCGGCGCGAGCACAAAGGTCTGGTCGTCCTCGATCTCGAAGGAGGGGCCGACGAGCAGCACGCTGTCCACGATCAGATCGGCCAGCCCGATGCTCCGAACGTAGGCGAGCCCCTCGACGGGCTCCCCCATCGTGGAGGCGAACCAGACGATGGGCGGATCCACCTCGATCCCGGGGTACAGCCCCTGACCGTAGAGATCCACGCCGAGCTGCGGGGTCTCGGCATCACTGGTGACAGTCACCGCGGCCACGTCATCGTAAGACATGGGCGTCCAGGTCACGAGCACGTCCAAGGACTCGCCAGGTTCAAGCATCGTTTCGGCGCCGACGGACCCGATGGTGAACGCGCTCGAGCCGGTCACGGACACGCTGTCGAGCGTGACGGGGAGCGAACCGTAGGAGGAGAGCGTGAACACCTCGGCGCGGGGCACCCCGGGGTCACCGACACCGAAGTCGATCACGTCGGGCGATATGGAGAGCTCCGCGAGGCCGCTGGGCTCGTGCTCAACCACCTCCTTGAGGGCGAATTCCTGGCAGCCCATCAGGAGCGCGAGGAGGGCGGCGGGCTTCACGAGCCCGCCTGCTTGACTGAGGCGCGGAGCGCTTCGAGCTCCGCGGCGGGGGGCGAGCTTTTCCGCCCTCAACTGCGCCTTCTCCGCCCTCAACTGCGCGGTCATTGCCTTCACCTCCTCCAGCTCCCTTCGCCGCCCCAGGTCCACCCGCTCAAACTCGATCCGACCGCGTTCGATCTCCCTCAGATGTACATCCTCGTGGAATTCATACGGGGTCGCCATCGCTTCCTCCTTGCCGGCGCTCGCCGGATGCGTCCAGCCCGAGCGACGCCCGAAGCGCCTTCAGCTCGGCCATAACGGCGAGCTTCTCGGCTCGTTCCTGCTCCTTTTCGGCTCGTTCGCGCTGCGCCTCCGTGATCGCACCTTCAGCCGTCGCGGTCACCCGCGCCACCGCCGCGAGCGCCTCCTCAAGCTCCTTCTGTCGTCCCAGCTCCACCCGCTCCGCCTCGATCCGACCGCGGTAAATCTCGTTCAGGGCCACGTCCTTTTGAAACTCGTACAGGGTCGCCATCGCTTCCTCCATGGCCTCAGTATCGATCAGGGTGGGC
>CANKNP010000169.1 GCA_947483545.1 Deltaproteobacteria bacterium
AACCCCGTGGGTGTTCTGCACGGTCAGCGCGGCGATCGCGGCCATGCCGTACACGCCGTGGGCTTGAAGGGTGCGAAGGTCCGCCTGGATCCCCGCACCCCCGCTGGGGTCGGAGCCGCCGATGGCGAGCACGGTGCGGGGGCGGGTCATAGGGGCGGCGTATTACCTTCCCCGCCATGCGCCCCGCTTCCGCCTCGTCGATCCGCTTGCTCCTGCTCACCGCCGTCCCGGGCCTGCTCGCCGGCTGCGGGACCAGCACCCCCGCCGCTCGCGCGTTCACGATTGAGTCGATGGAGCAGACCATCGGCGGTCCCAAGGCTACTGCCCGGGTCGGCGACTACATGCTTGAGAACGGCAAAGTTCGCTTCGCCGTCCTGAACGGCCGCTACTCCTACGGCCCGGCGCCCTATGGCGGCACGATCGTAGACGCCGACATCGTCCGGTCGGACCCCAGGTGGGGGGGAGGGCACGGCAACGATCAGCTCGCCGAGACCTTCACCAGCGTGGACCTCGACCTCGCCGCCGCCGACACCCCCGAAGAGGTCCAGATCCTCAACGACGGCAGCGACGGCAACGCAGCCATCATCCGCGTGGACGCCGCGGACGAGCCGTTCCTCTCAGCGCTCGGCCTGCTGTGGAGCCTGGTCTCCCACCCCGAAATGCGGCTGACGACCGACTACATCCTCGAGCCCGATGCGGACGTGCTTTTGATGCGCACGACCGTGACCATCCTCGGGTCCGAAGAGGTGGTTCCGATGTCCGAGCTTTCGGAGGCCGCTGTGCTCGCCGGATCCACCGAGCCGGTGGACATCATCGGCACCGCGACGGGCACGGGCGCCGCCATGGGCGACTTCTATCTGCAGGGCGGCGCCATCGACGTCTTCGCGCCCGGCATCGGCTTCGACGAGGATGGCGCGGTCTACCGGGCCGCGCAGCAGGGCCAGAATCTTTTCCAGGAGCCGTTCCAATTCCCCTTCATCGGCGGAACGGGCGAGCAGATCGCCTATGGCCTTGCCGCCGCGACGGGTGACCTGTACGTCCCGCTGTTCACATCGTCTCAGACGGCTGGCTTTGGCGCGTTCAAGCAGGGGGACGGGTCTGACGAGCGGTTCCCGGAGGGCACGGCGTTCGCGTACGAGCGCTACCTCGCGGTCGGGGTGGGCGACATGGGGAGCGTGTACGACAAGCTGGCGGTCGCACGCGGGGATCCGACGGGGACGGTGTCGGGAAATGTGCTGGAAGAAGGCTCGATGGCGCCGATGACCGGGGTGTCGGTCTTCGCGTACGAGGTTGGAGCCGAATATCCGTGGATGCAGTGGCTCTCGGATGTGGGGGAGGACACCCAACTCGATGGGTCTTTCGCCGGCAGGTTGCCCCCGGGCGAGTGGGAGATCGCGGCCTATATGCGGGGTCGGCCGGAGGGGGAGCGGGTCCGGTTGACCGTGACCGAGGGGCAGAACACCACCGCCGTTGTGGGGGTGCCGCCGGCCGGCCTCGTGCGGGTGCACATCGTGGACGAGGTTGGACAGCCGATGCCGGGAAAGGTGACGTTCTTCGGCGGACCCTCTCTGAAGCCGGAGCGCGGGGATCCGTTCATCGGCGGCGATCCGAGCGAGGTGGTGTTTGTGCCGTATGGCGATGCCGAATTATACCTTCCGCCCGGCACCTACGAGGCGACCGCCACGCGCGGCTTTGAATACGAGATCGACACCCAGATCATTGAGTTGGGCCCGCTGAGCGCCGCAGAGGTCACTTTTCAGCTCGTCCACAGCGTGGACACCGAGGGTTGGGTCTCCGCTGATTTCCACGTCCACTCGATCCCAAGCTTTGACTCGGGCGTGAGCCTCCCGGATCGCGTAGGCACGATGGTCAGCGAGGGGGTCGAATACTTCTCGTCCTCGGACCACGACTCGGTCACCGATTTTGCGCCTACGGTCGAGGCGATGGGCCTCGAACCCTGGCTGCAGACCGGCATCGGGCTCGAGACCACGACGCTTGAGATCGGCCATTACATCGGGTTTCCGTTGGGGCACGATTTTCAGACGGAGGCCGGCGGCGCGTTCGATTGGACCGGCATGGATCCCGCGGACATCCTCGACACGATCACAGCGCTCGGCGTTGAAGCCGGCACCGATCCGGTCCGGATGGTCGCCCACCCGCGCGACGGAATCCTCGGGTATTTTGACCAATACGGGTTCGACCCCTACACGGGCGACGTGAACACACCGCTCCTGTCGCAGGTGAACCCCCTGCTCGCCGACAGCAAGATGAAGCTCGATTTTGACGCCATCGAGCTCTTGAACGGCAAGCGTTTTGAGATCATCCGGACCCCTACCCAACGTGAGTTGGACGCCTTCGCCGCGGATAGCTCCAGCGTGCGCGCCTACGACATGGTGCAGCGCACCGCCGAGGAGCAGCAGGATCTCATCGACGACACCTACCGGCTCGGCTACGGCTATGAGGGGCAGGTGGACGATTGGTTCAGCTTGTTGAACCTTGGCTATCGCATTCCCGCGCTCGCCAATTCGGACACACACGACAAGACCGGCATCGAGTCCGGCTGCCCGCGAAACTTTGTGCTCTCCGAGACCGACGAGCCCGCGAACCTGGATGATCAGGCCGTGGCCGACGCTGTGAAGGCAGGCCACTCCTTCATGTCCTCTGGGCCGTTCGTGCGCTTCACCATCAACGACACCGGCATCGGTGATGAGCTGATCGCGACGGAGGGCACGGTCAACCTGCACATCGAGGTGGAGGCGGCGTCTTGGATGAAGGTGGACCGCCTGGAGCTTTATCAGAACGGCACGCTCATCTACGTCAACGAAGCCCTGGAAGAGGGCATCGTCCGGCTGGTCGAGGACAAGGAAGTGGCCGTGGACAAGGACAGTTGGTTCGTCGTGGTGGTCATGGGCGACGATGACATGTCGCCCCTGTTCTCCGCTGTCGAGATCCCGCCGATCCAGCTCCAGGACGTGGTGATCGAGGCGCTCTCGACCGTCCCGTCGGTCGCCGCCCTGCTCGGCGCTTCGGTGCCCATCCCCCGCGACGGGCCAGTGTTCCCGTACGCGATGACGAACCCGATCTACGTCGATGTGGACGGCGCTGGCTGGGTCGCGCCCGGCATCCCAGAGTGGATGCGGACGCCAGAGGCGCCGGAGGAATGAGCCGTCGGTCCTGGTCCGTCTCGATCTTCGCCCGGAACGCGGGTGCGGTCCTCCTGATCCACCACAAGCGGCTCGGCACCTGGCTCCCCGTGGGGGGGGAGATCGAGGCGGGGGAGTCCCCGTTGGAGGCCGCGCGACGGGAACTGCGCGAGGAGACTGGGTTCGAAGGGGTCTTTGTCCCCGGGTTGGGCGTGGACGGCACGCCCGACGGAATGCTCGGGTACGAGGAGCACGCCGCCGGATCCAAGGGCACGCACCTCAACTTTGCGTTCGTGGCAGACGTCCCGACGCGCGAGGTGGTGCCCAACGACGAGTTTGGGGAGTTTCAGTGGGTTTCGGAGATGGACGGGTTGGACTGCCCGCAAAATGTTCGCGAACTGGCGGCAATGGCCCTCCGCGCCGGCGAGCCGACGTCGGAGCAATTGATTCGGCTGGCCCAACGATGGCTCGATTGTTTCAACGGCCGCGACATCGAAGGACTGTTGGGGCTCTACGCCGAGGATGCCGTGCATGTGAGCCCGAAGCTGCGGGATCGGGAGCCGGAGACGAAGGGCGAGATCCGGGGCGTCGAGGCGCTGCGGCGGTGGTGGACCGGCGCGATGGAACGACTCCCGGGGCTACGCTACGAGCCGCTGCACCTCACGGCCAGCGGGGGGCGCGTTTTCATGGAATACCTGCGCACGGTGCCGGGCGAGGCGGATTTGATTGTGGCGGAGGTGTTGGTCGTGACAGGCGGTCGGATCACGGCTTCCTCGGTGTTTCACGGATGAAAGGCAAGCGCGAGGCGGCAGCCCAGAAGCGCGGCGGGGGCGCGGGCGCCACAGGCGGGAGCAAGCAGGACGCGAACACCGAGCAGCTCCGGAAGATCTCAAAGAAGCTCGGCAATGCGCAGGTTCAGACGCTGATTGGGCGCAACGACAAGGCACGAGACGCGATCTACCAATTCATCGTGCAGCGGCTCCAAAGGATCCGGGCAGTCCAGGCCCGAGAGAAGGAGGCGATGAACAAACAGCGAGTTTGGTTTGACGAGGTTGCCAGGAAGAAGGCAGGGTTCGCGCTCCCTGATCCGACGCGGTGGCGTCAGGCCGCCAAATATTATCGGCTGGCGGCGCAATCGGTCGCGCGTGGCAATTTGGGCCAGGCGGTCCAACACATGGATCGCGCGATGGAGGCCGAGCGTCAGGCGTTCGAAAACCTGCCCAAGCAGGTCGCTCTGGACCACACGGAGACCGGCGCAGTGGAGGCGCCGAGCGAGATGGTAGCGGTGTCGGAGGGAGAGGGCTGTACGCCGCGGGAGGTGACGGAGGCGGTGAACCTCGCGGAGACCATCGAGCGGGAGAGTGACACGTCCCAGGCTGCGGGGGTGCGCGGAGGGCGGAAGCCCTGGTGGGGCGAGGTCGAGGAGGAGGGCGAGGAGAAGAAGGACGGCGCGAAGAAGGGCAAGAAGGGAGAGGAGAAGGTCGAGGCCGAGCCGGAGAAGAAGCCGGAGGAGGGCGAGAAGAAGGAGGAGGAAGAGGAGGTCGCGCAGGCCGAGGAGAAAGCGGAGGAGAAGGCCCAGGGCCAGGAGCAGGCGGTGGTCGCGGCGGGCGGCGTTCCGCTCGTGAGCGAGCTGCCCGGGCCGCCGGTGAAGACGGTGCGGACGCGGGTGAAGCGGGGGTAGGCTACGGGCTACGGGCTACGGGCTACGGGGCGCTCACCTGGGCGGCGACGTCCGGCACCTGGCCGAGCAGGCTTCGGCGTGTTCGGGATCTCTCGTGCCTGCGGGTCACCCTTGTGCAGCCGGCGGCCCGGAAATAAAGTTGGAGTCGACCTTGACAACTTTTCGGAGACAATTTTCGACCCGCCGCACACCGCCCATGGAATCGGTGTTCCTTGCCCATAGGGCCCCGTGGCGCGCCCTGTGCCGATGATTTCGCCGAAAACCCCGGGGACCTCCGCAAAGCGCGCTCCTACACCCGTTTCCGGAGGCCAAAAAACACCGTGCTACGTTGTGTTCATGGATTCACACCTTCACTCTGCCGCAATGCTCCTCAACGAACGCCTGCTCAGCGCCCGCCGCGGTCACCGCCGGGCGGAGTTCCAGTTGGCGATGTTGATCGCCGAAATGGACGACGGCCGCCTTTTCCACCAGCTCGGCTACGCATCACTGGCCCAATACGGCGAGGTGGTGCTTGAGCTGAGCCCTCGGACGACGCGTGAGCTGGCGGCGTTGGGCCGTCGCCTGCCGGGGCTCCCCGTGGTGTCGGTCAAGCCTGGAAAACCCTCACCCCGCCGTTACCGCCCCTTTCTCGACATACCCCGCGAGATCCAACGTCGCGCGGGCAAAACCTTCCGCGAGCACGACCTGCAGCACGCGCTCCCGCACGCCGACCTGCACCATCCTCGGCAACTCGGCAGGAGCCAGCTCAATCCTGGCGTGCTCCTCGGACCCCACGGGGGCATAACGCACTCGAAATTGTCGAAAACCCTCGCGGCGTAACGCCGATTCAATTCTGGCCACCCGGAGGATTCGGTCCAGCGTGACGCGTGTGCCCGGCGCAAATCGACTGCCGAGGCACGCGAAGCTTGGCTTGTCCCAGGCCCGAATCCCCAGCGCCTTCGCGGTCTCGCGCACCTCTGCCTTCGTAAAGCCGACCTCGACGAGGGGGTGATGGACGCCGTGCTCTTGGGCGGCGCGCAGGCCGGGGCGATGGTCGCCCAAATCGTCGAGGATCGTGCCATCTACGACGGGCGCGCCTCCACGGGCGATGGCGGCCTTGCGGGCGAGGTCGAACAGCTCGGTCTTGCAGTGGTAGCAGCGGTCGCCGGTGTTGGCGGCGTACGCCTCGTTCTCCAGCTCGTGGGCGTCCACCAGCTCGTGCCTGGCACCCAGCTCGCGGGCCAGCGCGACGGCGGCCTCGGTCTCTTCGATCGGGAGCGTGGGCGAGACCGCGGTCAAGGCGATGGCCCGGTCGCCCAGGGCTTGGACCGCCGCAGCCAGGACCAGGGCGGAGTCCACCCCGCCTGAGAACGTGACGATCAGCTCGCCAGACCCTGCCAGCGCCCGGAGGTTGACCACGAGCGTGTCGTAGCGGGTCAGGGCTGCCACTCGGCGGTGTCCCCTGGGGCGACCCCAGCTTCGGCTGCCGACCCTCCGACCGCGACGATCTCGAGCCAGCCGGACGAGCCGGTGAGCGCGACGAGGCTGCCTGCGGGTGCATCGCCATAGGTGCGGACGACCGGGAGCGCCAATTCGCGCCACAGGATGAAGCCCGTGGTTTGACCTGGTAAGTTGGTGATCGCATTCCCGAAGCGGTCAAGGCGTCGGACCACGCCCGCAGTGAGGACCGGGAGGGCGACGAACGCGGTGGGCAGCGCATCGTCGAACCGAACGAGCCCGGCGAGGAGGCGGGCAGCGGCGGGGGCAAAGAGGTCGCGGCCGTGGAAGGTGGCGGAGCGCTTCGGCAAGCCCCAGGCGTCGGGGAGCGTGCGCGCATCGGTGTCCTCGGGGTCCACGCGGGCGCAGAGCCCGTTGTCCGGTCCCACGAAGAAGCGGTCCTGAATCCGCGCGACGATCGCCCCTCGCTTGCCGCCGACGCCCGGGTCAACGACCCCAACGAACACGGAGCCCGCCGGGAACCACCGCCAGCTCTCCGCGAGCAGATCGGCGCCGTGCGCGATGTCCTGCGGGGGGACGGCGTGGCACAGGTCGATCACCCGGATGGCGGGGTGGATCCCCGCGATCACGCCCTTCATCACGCCCACGTAGGCGTCCGCGAGGCCGAAGTCGGTCAGGAGCACGAGCGGGGGAAGGTCGGACACCCCGGGGACGTAGTCAGGATCGGGTGGAAGGGCGAGGGGTGGGGGCCGGGGGCAGGCGGGCTTGGGGCCATCCGCGGGTCGTCCGATCCGCCGTGACACGCCCGTGGACTTTTTGCGTATTTTAGCTACCCACGTAATATCAACATGTTATGTGAACATGTAGACTATTTTGCGAGACTCCGGGTCCTCCATGGTTCTGAGCGGCTCTCCATGGTAAAAGCAAACACCACCGAACCCCCTTGCTCGACCTCCCCATCAACACCGCGCTCACCATGGACCCGAGGGGGCGCATCACGCTGCCCACGAAGCTCCACGGCAAGCTGCTGGGGGAGCGGATCGGGTCGCTGGTGTGGGTGCCCTTCCAGAACCACCTGAGGGCGTACACCCCGGCGGATTGGAAGAAGGCCGAGGCGCCGATGCTCGCGGAAGACGGCTTCGACGCTGCGGTCGCCGAACGGCACCGTCGTCGCCTGGCGCTCGCGAACGAGTTCGCCATCGATGAGCACGGGCGCGTGGTGCTCACCCCGTTCCTGCGGCAGCGCGCCGCGTTGGTTCGGGACTGCTACCTCGTGTCCTACAAGGACATGCTGGAGCTCTGGGATCTGGAGCGGTGGAACGCCTGGGTGGCGGGTGAATGAGCCGCGCCCCTTCCACCATGTGCCGGTGCTCCGCGACGATGTCCTGGAGCTGCTGTGCGGTAGCGAGCGGCGCGACGGTGCGCGGTTCGTCGATGGCACGCTCGGCGGCGGTGGGCATGCGCTTGCGTTGCTGGAGCGCGGCGTCCAGCTCGACGCGTTCGACCGGGATCGTCACGCGATCGCAGCGGCTTCGGAGCGGCTCGCGCCGTACCTTGCCAGCGGCCAGCTCCGGGTTCATCATGCGCCGTTCGCCAGCGCCGGCCGGGTACTTGACTTGGCGGAGCCGGGCCTGCGCCTCGATGGTGTGCTGCTGGATCTCGGCGTCTCCTCGCCCCAGTTGGACGAGCCCGCGCGGGGGTTCAGCTTCCAGGCCGACGGACCTGTCTCGATGGTCATGGACGACGGCGACGCCCCGCTCTCCGATCGCCTCGCGGAGCTTGATGAAGCTGGCCTGGCGCGGATCCTGCGCGACTATGGCGACGAGCCCAACGCCCGTCGCGTCGCCCAGACGATCCTCTTTGGTCGCCCTTGGGCAGGCACCCGCGCGCTCGCCGAGGCCATCGCCGCAGTCGCAGCGCCGACCCGGGGCACCCACCGGGCGACCCGCGCCTTTCAAGCCCTCCGCATCTGGGTCAATGACGAGATCGGTCAACTTCAGGCTGCGCTTGCGGATTTTCCGTGGCGTCTGGCGCCCGGCGGGAGGTTCGCCGTGATCGCGTTCCACAGCCTGGAAGATCGGCCCACGAAGCAGGCGTTCGGCGCCCTCACTGGCGTTGGAGCCCCGACCGACCTGTACGGTCACCCCCTCGTCGCACCCCAGTTCCGCCTGGCCGAGCGCCGCGCGCGGAAGGGCGAGGACCGCGACCCGAACCCCCGCGCCCGCTCCGCCCGCCTGCGTGTCCTCGAACGCCTGGAGTCCCCATGAGCCGCATCTTCGCCAGCGTCAGCCGCATGATCCAGTCCCGCCAGCCGACCCGCGCGGAGCCTTTGGTCGGCCAGGGGCCCGCGACGGCGCAAGACCTCGGCGCGGCGATCCGTTTTCTGGTGGTGCTCTTTGCCATTGGTGCGCTCGGCGCGGTCAAGCTCGCGGTGGCGAGCGAGGCGCAGCAGACTTCGCTCCGGCTGGACCACGCCCGGAGTGAGGTTCGCCGTGCGGAGATCCAGCGCGAGCGCTTGCTGGTCGAGCGGGCGATGCTCCGGCAGCCCGGTCGCCTCCAGGCCGCCGCGGACCAGCTCGGGCTCGTTGCGCCCGTGGCCGTGGTGTCCATGCCCGCGGAGACGCCATGAAGCCCGTTCGGCCCCCCCTCCGTGTCGGGCGTGGCCCTGCCCCAAAGCGCAAAGTCCCACCTCCGCCGGGCTTGCTTGAGGCGCTGCAGGCCGAGTTCAAGCACGCGACGATCCCCCCGAAGCTGGGCGCGGACACGGACCTTCGCGCCCTGCGGGTGAGCGAAGCCCGCGCGACGGCCTCCTTGGTCCTTGTGGCGGTCGCCGCGCTGGTGCTCGCCATTCGCGCCAGCGTGTTGATGACGGTGCCGGACGAGCGGCTGGAGCAACGCGCCGACCAGTTCCAGGGGTCCAAGGAGGAACACGGTCCGCGGGGCGCCCTCGTGGACCGCCGCGGACGGCTGCTCGCCTACACGGTCAACCTGCCCGCGCTCTACGTGAACCCGTCGACGCTGAAGGATGAGCAGCTGGCCGAGCTGATTCCCCAGCTGTCCGAGGTCACGGGGAGGTCGGAGCCATGGCTGGCCTCCCACTTGGGTCCGCAGGCCAACGGCAAGAAGCTCGTGGAGCTGCGGCTCGCGGATGGCCTCGACCCGGCCAGCGTCAAAGAGGTCACCACCGGCTTTCGACGGGACCAGCTCTGGAGCCTGGAAGAGCCGATGCGGTTCTACCCTGGAAAGGCTGAGGGCTCGCCGCTCATCGGCTACATCGACGCGCAGGGCGTCGGGGCCTCCGGGCTGGAGAAGGTGTTGGAGCGCGACGTGCGGGGCGAGGTTTTCCGGCGCGTGCAGATCCAGGACCGCAAGGGTCGTGCGATCGAAGGCGGTGTGGACGAAGACCGGGTCTCCAAGGCTGGCCACTCGGTGCGCCTCACCATCGACAGTTCGCTGCAGAACGCGGCGGAGACGGCGTTGATGAACGCCGTGGAGCTCTCGAAACCCCAGGCGGCGATGGCGGTGGCCATCGACGTACACACGGGCGCTGTATTGGCGATGGTGAGTTGGCCGCGCGGAAATCCGAACGACGGCGAGGCCCGTGCGAACCAGGAGAACTTCAAGAACCACGCGTCCATGGACCAGATCGAGCCCGGATCAGTCATGAAGCCCTTTATCGCGGCTGCGGCGCTTGAAGAGGGTTTGGTGACGCCTGAGTCGTTGATTGACTGCCAGCTTGGAAGCTGGACGATCTCTGGCAAGACGATCTCCGATGACCACCCCAAGGGCGTAATTTCGGTCAGCGACGTCATCAAATATAGCTCGAATATCGGCGCGGCCAAGCTCGGGTTCATGCTCACGGCAAACACGATGTTGACGTACCTCTCCGACTTCGGATTTGGGAGGAGCACCGGGTTGGGGCTTCCCGGCGATGTCGCGGGGACGATGCGGAAGGCCGACACCATCAAGGCGATTGAGTTGGCCAACACCGCGTTCGGCCAGGGAATCACGGCATCACCGGTGCAATTGGCCTCGGCGGTGGCGACCCTCGCGAACGGCGGGGTGCGGATGAAGCCTTACCTGGTGGATGCCGTGTTGGACCGCTTCGGCGAGGTCGAGACCGTACGCCAGCCGCAGGAAGATCGGCGCGTCATTTCGCCGGAGACGGCGATGCAGATCGCCGCGATGATGCAATCTGTGACCGAAGAGGGCGGGACCGGAACCCGCGCACGGGTAGAAGGCTACCTTGTTGCTGGGAAAACGGGGACGGCGCAAAAAGTGACAAACGGGGTTTATGGCAAGGAACGTATCTCCTCGTTCGTCGGGTTTCTCCCCTCGGATCGCCCCGAGATCGCGATCGCTGTCAGTGTTGACAGCCCTTCGGTCGGCTCGACCTACGGCGGGATTGTTGCGGCGCCGGTATTTTCGGAGCTCGGTGCATTTTCCATGCGCTACCTCGGTATTGCCCCCGACCCCACCGTGCACTTCAAAGCGCCCCGTCGCGCGATCGATGAGCATGGCAATCCGGTCGTCCTGCCCCCCACCCCCACCGCCGTTTTGACACCTCCCCCCGCCCCGCCCGCCCCCCGCCCCCCCCTCGAGGTGCTCGCCGAT
>CANKNP010000170.1 GCA_947483545.1 Deltaproteobacteria bacterium
CCCAGGGTCAAACCGCCGAAACCGCCGGCTCCAGATCCGCCACCAACTTCCCGTCCTTCCACCGAAGCACCCGATCAAACCGCCGGGCCAGCTCCATCGCGTGGGTCACGACGATCAGCGTCACGCCGCGCTCCTTCTGGATCTCCCGCAGCACCCCGAGCACATCATCCGCGGTCTGAGGATCCAGGTTCCCGGTCGGCTCGTCGGCGAGCACCAGCACGGGCTCCATCACCAGGGCGCGGGCGATGGCGACGCGCTGTTGCTCGCCGCCGGACAGCTCCCCCGGCCGATGGTGCAGCCGGTGCCCCATCCCCACGCGGGTGAGCAGAACCCGGGCCCGCTCCTGTGCCAGCGGGCGTGGAATACGACCGATCAACGCTGGCATCGCGGCGTTGTCCAACGCAGACTGGTCGGGCAGAAGGTGGTGAAACTGGAACACCAGGCCGACGTCCCGGTTCCGGTAGCGATCGAGCTCTGAGCGCGGCAGTTTGCCCAGAACCCGGCCATCGACCACGATCTCGCCCTCGGTCGGGGGCTCGAGCGCGGCCAACATGTGCAAGAACGTGGACTTTCCCGAACCGGACTGCCCCACCAGCGCCACCGCCTCCCCAGGTTCAACCACGAGGTCCGCTTGCCGCAGCACCTCAATACGATGCCCCGCCTTCTCAAACCTCCGGCTGAGCCCTCGGACCTCGACCCGGACACCGCCGGATGGCCGCTTGTCCAGGGTCACGCGATCACTCATAGCGGAGCCCCTCGACCGGATCGAGCCGAGCGGCGCGCCACGCAGGGTAAATCGTCGCCAGGAACGACGTCACCAACGACCCGATCACCACGGCCGTGACGTTGCCGTAGTCCACGACGACGGGCAACGAATCCAGGTAGTAGACATTCGTGTCGAGCGGGAACCTGTATTGGTCCAAGAACTCGCAACCCAACAGCCCAAGCGTGGTGCCGATGAGCGTGCCCACCACCCCCACGATGCTGCCCTCCAGCATGAAAATAGACCGGATCATCCTATCACTCGCCCCGATCGCCTTGAGGATCGCGATCTCACGCGCCCGCGTCACCACCATCACGATCAGGTTCGTCACGATCCCGACCGCCGCGACCGTGATGATCTGCGCGAGGATCAGCCCCATGACGTACTTCTCAAGCCGGAGCGCGCTGAACAACGAGGCGTTCACCGTCAGCCAGTTCTTCGTGTAGTAGGGGTATCCAAGCTTGGCCTCGATCTCGGCCGCGACCAACGGCGCGTCGTAGATCTGCGCGTCTGTCAGCCGCGCCTCGATGGCCGTGACACCGTTCCCAAGCTCGGCGAACGACTGCGCATCCGGGATCGTGACATACGACCACTTGGTGTCGTACTCGTAGAACCCCGTGTAGAACAAGCCGGCGACACGGAAAGCCATGGTCTTTGCCATCGGCATGCCAAACGGCCCGACCCCACCGCCCACCGGGTTGATGATGAAAACCTTGTCGCCGGGGTAGACCTTGAGCTGGTCGGCCAGCTCGCTACCCAGCACGATCCCCGGGAATTTGTCGGTGTCGGTGACGTCCTGCGCGATCGCCGGGGGCGGCTCGTGGAGCATGTCGAGGATGCGCTGCTTCTCAGCGCGGGTGACCACGGCGCCGGTCGGCCCGGTCTTCATGCTCTCCACGATGTCCGTGACCGCGGGGGTTGTAGCGGGATCGATGCCTTTGAGGATCGCGCCGGCCGTCGCGAACTGGCTGCGGATCATCACCTCGTTGTAGACGAACGGGCTGGCGGCCACCACGCCGGGGGTCGCGGCCACGATCTGGACCGCAGCAGCAGGATCCGTCACGCTGCCTTCATAGGAGAGCACGACGACGTGCGCGTTGAAACCAAGGATCTTGTCCCGTAGATCGCCCTCAAAACCCTCCATGACCGCGAGCACGATGATGAGCATCTGCACGCCGAGCGTGATCCCGAGCACCGACAGGATCGCGATCAGGCTCACACCCGCGTCCTGACGGCGTGATCGCAGGTGCGACCACGCCACCAGCAGCTCAAACTGCATCCGGCCTCGGGGAGAGCGGGCGACGGGTCGGGAACAAGATCACGTCCCGAATGCTCGTGGAGTTGGTCAGCAGCATGACGAGACGATCGATGCCGAGGCCCTCGCCGGCGGTCGGGGGTAGACCGAAGCAGAGGGCGTCGATGTAGTCGGCGTCAAAGTGCATGGCTTCGGCATCTCCGCTGGCCTTCGCCCTGGCCTGGTCGGCGAAGCGTCCGGCCTGGTCCACCGGGTCGTTCAGCTCGTTGAACCCGTTGGCGATCTCCTTGCCGGCGACGAAGAGCTCGAAGCGGTCCGCGATCTCGGGGTTCTCGTCGTTCCGACGGGCGAGCGGCGAGATCTCGATCGGAAAGTGGGTGACGAAGGTGGGCTGGCGCAGGCCCGCCTCCACATGCATGTCGAACACCTTCTCCCAGTACCTGCCGAGCGTGGTGGGCACATTCGCGGGGTCAAAGCTGCGGTGCTTGCGCCTGTACGCGGCGTCCACCGCCGCAAGATCGTACACCTCGGCCTCGGGGATGTCCAGCGCCTCGGCCACAAGCTCGCCATACCGGGCGCGTCGCCAACGGCCGCCGAACTCGATCGTCTCGTCCGCGTAGGGAACGGCGGTCGAACCGTGGAACAGGTGGCGTACAAGGCCGCTTACCAACGTCTCCGTGCGCTCCATCAACCCCTCCCAGGTCTGCCAGGCCTCGTAGAACTCGAGCATGGTGAACTCGGGGTTGTGGGTCTGGTCGATGCCCTCATTGCGGAAGTTGCGGTTGATCTCGAAGACACGATCCATGCCGCCCACCACGAGGCGCTTCAGGTACAGCTCCGGCGCGACCCGCAGGTAGAGCTCCAGATCCAGCGCGTTGTGATGCGTCACGAACGGCCGGGCGGTGGCGCCCCCGGGGATGACGTGCATCATCGGGGTCTCGACCTCCACGAAGTCCTGATCCTCGAAGAAGTGACGAATATAGCTGACGATTTTGGAGCGTGTCCGGAACACAGCCCGCGAATCCTCGTTCACGAATAGATCCACGTACCGCTGCCGCTGACGTGCCTCGGGGTCCGACAGCCCGTGAAACTTGTCCGGCAGAGAACGCGTACATTTGGACGCCAGCCGCAGCTCGCGCGCCTGCACGGTCAACTCCCCCGTGCGCGTGCGCATCAACGCGCCGCGAGCCCAAACGATGTCGCCCACATCGAGCTTCTTCCACACCGCGAAGGTCCCCTCCCCCAGGATGTCGCGCTTGGCGTAGATCTGGAGCGGCTCGGTGCGATCGAGCACACGGCCAAAGCCGGCCTTGCCCATGTCGTTCTTGAACATGAGGCGTCCGCCCAGGACAAAGGCGTCGCCGAGGGGGGCGAGATCGACAGGATCGTCCTTGCTCAAGCCCCGCGCGGTGCGCTCCTGCGCCTCAAAAGCCTCGGCGGTGGTGCGGATCTGCTCGGCGGTGTGCGAGACCGCGAGGCCGTGCGGCCAGGGGGGCGTGCCCTCAGCCGCGAGCTGGTTGGCCTTGCCGATGCGGGAGGGGTCGAATTCGTACATGGGGGGGGCGTTTAGCGCTACGGGCCGGGGTTGACCAGAAGACCGCTCACCCGGGTACCGGAACATGCCAGGGGCGTCTAAAATCTAGCAGAAACGCGCCCCGCGTTTCTGCTAGATTCTGACAATCCCGTCATATTTCAACGGGAGCCGGCGTTACCGCTGGGCGTTGACCAGGATCCCGCCGACATGTTCGAGGGACGATGCCCCGGGAGCGCCAACGAACAAGAGCACGTTGTACGCGCCCGTCCTCGGAAACTGGCAGCGCACTGAGAGCTCCGCGGTGCCCTTGACATCACACTCGGTACGGGTCCCGTCCTTGGCTTCGGCATCGGCGAGCAGCTTGCGGCCGAGCGGGTTGGCGATCGACAGCTCCAGGGCGTCCGCGACATCCACCTGGGAGCGATCCGGGGAACGGAGGGTCATGCCGGCAGCGAAAAAGCCAGGGTTCAACTTTGGCAGTCGGGTGAATTCACCGCGGGAGATCGGGGTCGCGAGGAGCTGCCAGCCGGCGACGGTGGGCAGGTGCGTGATCACGAACGTGCTCGGGGGCGTCGCGAAGTAGTCAGTCTTGAACCCGGGAATAAAGGTGTCGCCGTTCACGCCCCCGGCGTCCCAGGTCGCGTCGATGAGCACCCACTGCTCACCGATTCGCGCCGCGTTCCACGCGTGGCCCGAGCCGGCGACGCCTCCATCTTGATCACGCACCTTGCCCGACAGGTAGACCACCTCGATCCCCGACACTTTGCCGAGCGCCACCATCAGGTTGCTGTACCCCGCACACACCGCCTTGTGTGTGCGGAACACGGTGTCGGCATCCTGGGCGGCGCGCTGGCCCTTCACGAGCGAGGCGGTGTCGTAGCGCACGCGGGTGGCGACGTAGTCGTGGATGGCCCGGAGGCGCTCGGCCGGATCGGGGAGCCGGCCGGTGAGGAATTTTCCGACCGAGCCGATGCTCTCCTCGTCGGCCGGGGTCAGCGCCGCGAGCACGGCGACCGGCTGATCCTCGACCCTCCACACGCCCGCGACCGCGCTGCGTTGGGCGTCCACCTTCGACTCGGAATCCGCTGCCAGACCGTCGAGCGGCACGCTGACGATGCCGTCGCACATGCGCTCATCCGCCCGCACGGCGGCCCGGACCAGACCGCCCGCCAGGATGACGAGGGTGTTGCCCTTCTCCCCCGTCGCCGCGCACAGCGCCTTGGTGCCCTCTTCGTCGAGCAGCAGGCGAACGAACGGCGGCCGATGCTGGATCGCCGTGATGTGCTCCGGGCCGAGCAGGACGGGGTCCAGCACGAACATCCGGCCGGGGGTCGTGGGATCCTGCGCCAGGGCCTGGCCGGGTTGGTAGTCCGACGAGCGCCGGTAGCCATCGAGCGTGACCTCGAGGGAGTCGATGCTCACGAGGTATCCGCTGCTGATCCGAAGTTCGACCGATCCCTCAAATCCAGGGGGACGCTCGGCGGGCGCGTCGGATGTGCCAGGTTCTACCTCCGGCGTTGGGGGTAGACCTGCGGGCGGCGGCAGCAGAGGCGGCGGCGTTGGGGCGCTCTGGGGAGGTGCTGGAGGAGGCGGTGTCGGGGGGACGGGGGTCTCCGACTCGCCCAGGCCGGCGTAGGGGTCCTTCACCTCGATGCGGGCGAGGCGATCGAGAGCGTCCGCCACGCGGAGGACTGCGGCGCGAGCGGTGGGGACCCAGTCGCCCTGTGCCTCGTCCAAGGGCCAATCGCCGCGGGCAGTGAGGGCCGAGGTGGCGATCTGGGGCGCGGTCGCGACCAGCGTGCCCAAGAACACCAGGTTGATGGTCAACGTGCGCAGCAGCAGGCGATCAGCGAGCGTGAGCCGTGTGCGTCCTGAGTCCCGCAGGTCGCTGAAAAACGTGGACGCAGCGCGTTGGCCGGCGGCCCGCCGGGCAGCACGACGGACGGCCCAGACATCCCAAAGCACCGGCAGGATCGGGAAGAGCAACGCCCCGCCGAGCAGGGTCAACCACTGCGGCCCATTGAGCATCGCCGCCATCGAGCTGGCGACCCAGATCCCGCAGAGGGGAATGCTGAGGACGAAGGTCCATAGGGTGAGGCGGAAGAGGAGGAGGAGCGCCTTCATTTCAAGGGACTATCCAGAAGTGGTGGCGTCAGTTCGGGATGGTGATATAACACAAGTGAGGGGCTCAGTTCTGATACATGATCATCCCGAAGTGGTGGCCTCACTTCGGGATGATGGTGGAACAGAAGTGAGGGGGTCAGTTCTGGTACATGATCATCCCGAAGTGGTGGCCTCACTTCGGGATGATTCTCAACCCTTCGCGGATGGCCCCAAGCCGCCCCGACGCGGGAGTACCCACGCCGGGGGCCCCGCCACCTTCAGGATGCCCCGTGGCGCAGGCGCCTAAGCTCAATGCCGGTCACTTAGCGAAGTTCGTAGCGTCTACGCTTGGCCATCAGCCGTTGGCGGTTAGCTCCCGGGGGAACGCGCCGAGCACGTTGTTGACCTCGTTGATGCGGGCAGTGAGGCTGTACCGCTCCTCTGGCGGGAAGGTCCGCGTCGCGCGGTAGATGCCAAGGCCGAGCTGGAGAGCCTTTCTGCCAGCGCGCCAAGTCTCTGAAGTCGCGCATAGCGGCCTCTGAGCTGCCTAATGGCCAACAGCTAACGGCTAACAGCTCGCCCCGGAAGCTTAAGTGACCGGCATTGCGCCTAAGCTGGCTGCGCGTTGTCACTCGGCCCGGCTACGTCCGTGGGATCTCAAACGTGTCGTACACGAAGCTGAAGTCCTGCTGGATCCGCTCTTTCGTGAGCCCGTACGCCGCGAGATCGTAGGCATGCTCGGACTTGCGGGAGCGCTGGCTCTTGGCCGTGGCGTCGATGACCGCCTCCAGCTCAGGGGTGAGCGGCTGGCCGGTGAACGCGCAGATCTCGCGCATCACCACGTCGAACTCGGCCATCAACCGGTGGTAGCGCACGATGTAGACGCGATCCGGGGGCATCTGGCCGGCGACATAGGCCGCGTGGAACCGCTTGTAGAGCTGCAAACTGCCCAGGTAGATCCGCTCCAGATAGCGCTTGTGCGATTCGGGGCTCGCCTTGTCCCATGGCAGCGCCTTCGACAGCACGCCGGTCAGCAACGACATGCCGCTCGGGATGACGTTGACGGGGTCGCGCACCATGTAGAGGAACTTTCCCTCGGGGAACGCGGCGAGGGCGGCCTGGGGACGAAGAGACATGCTGAACAGCTTCGCGATGTTGCGATCCGCCTGTGCCTTGCCCGCCTGCTTGCCATACCAGAGCAGGTTCTTTTTCAAACAATCCCGCAACCAGTTGAAGTCCCGGTCGGCCGTCTCCGCGAGCTGACCCTCGAGGATCGGCATGTGGTCCAGCTCGTCCCAGGCCAAGAAGTAGCCGTAGAGGAACAGCCCCTCGTGGAAGCGGAAAAAGGACAGCACATCGTCGGTCTCGACCGAGGAGAGCGAGGTGGGGTGCGCCTTGGAGGCATGAAAGCGCGCGGGCGAGACGATCTCCAGCAGCGGGACGAACGGCCGAACCAGCACGCGGGCGGTCAAGTAAGGGAAGAGCAACTGCCATAGTTGGAAGCCGACGCCGATGTTCTGATCCACCATGAAGCGGTGCAGGAACGTCGTACCGGAGCGGGGGTTCCCCACGATGAAGACGGGGGTGCCGAGCTTTGTCTCGCGCCACTTCGGGTGCACGAGGTCGTCGAGCCAACGCGCGCAGGCGCAGAACACGCTGTGCCAGCCGAGCAGCCAGAACATCACGAGCGGGCGCGGAGTGAACCCGAAAGTGCGGTTGACGATGCCTTGAACGAGACGGAGTCGGGCGAACATGGGCGCGCGGCTATCTCGCGGGCCACGTCCGGGCCGCTTCGAAGATTGACGCCGCGCCCGTTCCGTGCGACGTTCACCGCGCAGGTGCCTCGGCACCCTCCTCTCCCGCTTTCCGCCTTTCCCACTCTCCCTCTCATCCCTCATAACCCTCTGGCCACCGTGTCCGCCGCGTGTCTCGCGGTCGTCGCTTCGGAGCCGTCTACTTCGTGGTCCGTCCCCCGCCCATCGCAGCCCCGCACGCACGTCCCTCCGTCGATTTGACGGATTGCCGGGGTCTTTCGCCGATGGTTGAATCAAGGACCCTTGAAGTCAAGCCACTCCGCAAGGGTGGCGGGCCTGCTCTCTCATCGCCGCCGGTGGTCGCCTGGAGATCCTCTTGGGCACCGAAATTCTGGTCAATTCTACCGGCAAGGAAACCCGCGTCGCGCTGATGGAAGGCTCGCAGCTCACGGAGCTGCACATCGATCGCGGGGTGGACCGCGGCTACGTCGGAAATGTCTACCTCGGCAAGGTCGTGCGTGTGCTACCCGGCATGCAAGCTTCTTTTGTGGACATCGGCATGGAGCGCGCTGCTTTCCTCTACGTCGGTGACATCTACCCCCAGTTCCTGGACGGCAAGGGGGGCGACGACGACGACGCCGACGACACCGCGGATCGGGGCCTCGATGAGGACGCGACGGTCGCGGAGGAGGGTCCGCCCCGCAGCCAGCCTCGTCCCGGTCAGCCCGCGATCCAGGATCTGCTGAACGAAGGCCAGGAGATCGTCGTTCAGGTCGCGAAGGATCCGATCGGCACCAAAGGCGCCCGGGTCACGACGCACATCACGCTCCCCGGCCGCTACCTCGTGTTCATGCCGACCGTGGACCACGTCGGCATCTCCCGGCGAATCGACCGCGACCGCGAGCGTCGTCGGCTGCGCGAGTTCGTGGACAAGAACCGGCCGAAGGGCGGCGGGTTCATCGTTCGGACGGTGTGCGCCACACAGACCAACCAGACGTTGAAGACAGACATGAACTACCTGGTTGCGACCTGGGAAAAGGTCCAGGCCGCCGCGACCAGCAAGAAGGCGCCGGCCCCGCTCCACCTGGATCACGGGCTCGTGCTTCGAATCGTTCGGGACGCCTTCCACGACGACGTGGACCGCATGGTCGTGGACAGCCCGAAGCTGTTCGACGAAGTGCAGGAATTCATGCAGGAGTTCAGCCCCGAGCTGAAGGAGAAGGTGCATCTGTACCGGGGTGCGGAGCCGATGTTCGACAACTTCGGCGTGGAGAACGAGATTACTCGGGCCAGCTCGCGTCGCGTGTGGCTGAAGAGCGGTGGCTACCTGGTCATCGACCAGACCGAGGCGCTGACCGCGATCGACGTCAACTCTGGCAAGTTCGTCGGTACGGCGAGCCTGGAGGAGACCACGTTGCGGGTGAACCTGGAGGCGGTCAAGGAGATCGTCTACCAGCTCCGGCTCCGGAACATCGGTGGGATCATCATCATGGACCTCATCGACATGGACAAGGAGCAGAACCGGGACAAGGTGTACCGGGCGCTCGAAGAGGAGCTGAAGAAGGATCGGGCGCGCACCAACGTGCTCAAGATCTCCGAGCTTGGACTTGTGCAGATGACGCGCAAGCGGGTCCAGGAGGACCTCGTCCGCTACCTGTCCGAGCCCTGCCCGGTGTGTGAGGGCCGCGGCCACATCCGGTCCCGCCAGACGGTCTGCTACGAGGTGTTCCGCGAGCTGCAGCGTGAAACGACCCGGTCGTTGGCCGCGCAAACGCTGTATGTCAACGTGCATCCGACCGTCGCCGACATGCTGTACGGCGAGGAGTTCACGGTGTTCGAGGCGGTCGAGGCACGGCTGGGCCGGAAGATCGTCGTCCGGGCACTGCAGCATATGCACCCGGAGAAATACGAGGTCTACGCTCGGTAAGCAAGCGCCTCGGACGCAGGTAGAAAACCCGGGGAGTCCAAGGCCTTGTGCGGAGGATCCAGCAAATCCACGGGGCGATGATCTGCCGGAATCCGACAGATCTACGGGGCGATGATCCGCTGGATCGTGTCCCTCCGGGCGCTTCGTCAGCCCCCGCGGTAGGCTCCCGGCAACGGAGAGACCGTGGCCCTTGCCCTGTTGACGATGCTGCTGGTCTGGATCAACGCCGCCCTCGCCGGCGTGGTGCTCGTGCCCACCGCGCCGCTGATCGCGGACGGGCTCACCACCTCCACCGTGCGGCTCTACGCCAGCGGCGTCCCCAACCCCAAGGCGAAGATCAAGCCTGAGAGCGGCAAGATGGGCCCGATGATCTCGGGCGCGGACGGGGTGATGACGTTCCCGTTCACCCCGGCGGCGGCCACCGCCATCGGCGTCGTCAACCTGAAGGTGACGTTGAACGGCGAGGACACCGTGGTCCCCATCCCCGTCGTGCCGCCGATGGCGGGCAGGGTCACGATCAGCGTGGATCCGCCGGTCTTGTCGGCGCTCTCGTCGGCGACGATCCGCATCACCCCGCAGGCGTCAGGGCCGATCCTGGCCGATGGGCGGACGTTCAAGGTGGTCGCCTCCGCAGGGACGGTGGAGGCGGTCACGCCGGCGGGAGGGGGCGCCTGGGTCGCGCGCTACACCCCGCCGAAGGGCCTGGTCAAGCCCATGACCGTGGTGATCAGCGCCGGAGACGCAGCGGCCCCCGAAGCCCTCTGGGGGGTGGCCACCGTGCCGATCCTCTCGAAGCGCTCGATCAGCTTCGACGCGATGGCGGGCTCCTCCAACGTGCTCGTCGTCGGGGATCGTACCTACGGGCCGGTGATCGCCGCGCCTTCAGGCAAGGTGGCCTTTGAGGTCGATCTCGACCCCCGCCAGCCGAAAGGACAACTGACCACGATCAACCCCGACACGTCGAAGAAGGTCGGGGACGTCGACCTGCCGGAGGTGTCAGGCGCGACGCTTGCATGGCTGGCCGGCCGCACGATGATCCCCGCGGGCGCGACGATGGACCTGCGGATCGGGGCGAGCACCGGCGGGGTGATGAACACCGGCTCCATCCCGACGGTGACCACCAGCGGCGGGACCGTCTCCATCCCCGTGATCGACGGCGAGGCGTTCATGGTGAAGTACACCGCGCCCAACGCGCTCGGGGACATGACCCTGACAGCGACGCTCGGAGACAGCCGCGTGGAGGCCAAGATCCGCGTGGTCTCAGCGCCGGGGACCATGACCCTCGCGCTGGATCCCTCGGAGATCCCGACCGGTGGGACCTCGGTGAAGGTCATCGCGCGGCTGAAGGATGGCTCGGGCTCGGCGGTCGTGAACGGGGTGCCGGTGCTCGGCGTCGAGGGCGGAACCGCCGGGACGATCAAGAACAACGGCGATGGGAGCTACACATCGACGGTCAAGATGACCAGCTCCAAGATCAACCTGCTGCGGTGGTGGGGCATCCCGGCGATCGACGCCACCGGGCTCGCGCCGATTCGGC
>CANKNP010000171.1 GCA_947483545.1 Deltaproteobacteria bacterium
CGGTGGGCGGCCTGAGGTGGTGACCCTCGCGGCGAGGGTGGGGACCTCTGTCCGGTGGGCGGCCTGAGGTGGTGACCCTCGCGGCGAGGGTGGGGACCTCTGTCCGGCCCTCCCCGCCTCCGCGGCCTACCTGTAGGGTGTGGTGGCCCTCTGCCCGGGGTTCCGTGTCGCCTTCGGCGCCCGCCCCCGCCTCCATGGAGCGCCGTCACCCGAAAGGGGGTCTTTGCCCCCCACAAACGACGGCTACTTCGCTGCGATCGGCTGCTCGCGCCGCTGCTCGGGCCCCGCCCGCCGCGTACGCCGCCATTGCAGCAACTGCCGGACTTCATCCAGGCACATCCCGCACCCCGTCCCCGCCCCACAAGCCTCCGCCACATCCTGCTCGCAACGCGCGCCCTCTTCGATCACGACGAGGAGATCGCGGCGGGTGACGGCTTTGCAGACGCAGGAGTACAAGGGGACCTCGGGACCAAGGTGAACTTGAATATCGTTATCAATACCGCACGTCCAGGGGATGGTCAAGAACTTCTTTCTTCAGCACCCGCTTGAGCCGCCCGCAGGGCTGACCCGCCGGAATGACCAAATCTGCCAAACTCACTTTTGGTCACTCCGGGCCTACGACACCGACCACCAGTCGTTCCGGTCCCTGCCTGAGAAGCCGGTGACTTCCTGCTGTGCTTCCCAGCACGTTGCGATCTCATGCCCCGCGTGCGAGTGCAGCGCTGCACGCGTGTTTGAGTGCACCAGTCGGAGCCACGATCTCCTCCGCCACAAGTCGCCGAAGCGCAATTGGACCACCCAGTTGTCGTTGTCGTCCCCGCGTCCGTCCTCGCCAAAGGCCGTGACCTCCTGCTGACGGGTGGCCGGCGACACGAAGCCGCCGTGGCTGTGGAGGTACCGCCCGGTGGTCTGGTGGCGCAGGCGGACCGAGTCGCCGTTCACGACCGCCTTCCCATCCCCGTACGCGAGGGGCTCCGGGTGCGGTCCCAACACCTTCCACAGGTCATCGGAGTTTCCGCGGTTGAAGCCCGTGACCTGTTGCTGCCCGGAGCCTCCAGGGTGGGAATAGTCGCACCGGTGGGAGTGCAGCTTGGCGCCCGTCGCGCGGTGCTTCAGGGTGATCACCTCCCCAAAGCGCACGGGGGGACCGAAAAAAAGCCCATAAAAGCCGAGAAGCGGGGTGGCGTCCACAAGGTCTGGCATCTGGCGACTGTATCACGGGCTACACGTCCGCCCCTCAGTGCGCCCGCTGCTCTTCCAGCCAGCGCTCCGCCTCGATCGCAGCCATACACCCGGACCCGGCCGCGCTCACCGCCTGCCGGTAGTAGTGATCCTGCACGTCACCCGCCGCGAACACGCCCGGCACGTTCGTCGCGGTTCGCCCGGGCACGGTCTTGAGGTAGCCGTTCTCGTCGTGATCGATCCAGTCGATGAACGGCGCGGTGTTCGGATCGTGGCCGATGCCGAGGAACATGCCGCCGATCGGCTTGTCCCAGACCTCCCCGGTCACGTTGTTCTTCAGCCGCACGCCGGTGATCCTGGCCTCGCCGAGCACATCGAGCACCGAGGTGTTCCAGACGATCTCCAGCTTCGGGTTCTGCTCCGCGCGCGTCTGCATCGCCTTCGATGCCCGCAGCTTGCCGCTTCGAACCAGCAGATAGACCTTGGACGCGAACTTCGTCAGGAACGTGGCCTCCTCGACCGCCGTGTCCCCGCCGCCGACGACGACGAGCTCAACACCCTTGTAGAAGAAGCCATCGCAGGTCGCGCATGCGCTCACGCCCCCGCCGCTCTTCTGGAGGCGGGACTCGTTGGGGAGGCCCAGGTACTTGGCCGATGCCCCAGTGGCGATGATCAGCGCGTCGCAGGTGAAGGTCTCGCCGTTCTCGGTGTAGAGCGTGAACGGGCGCGCCGACAGGTCACACTTCACCACCTTTTCGAAGGCGAAGCGCGTGCCGAAGCGCTCGACTTGTTTGCGCATGGTGTCCATCAGCTCCGGGCCCATGACTCCATGCTCGAAACCTGGGTAGTTCTCGACGTCGGTCGTGATCGTGAGCTGGCCGCCGGGCAGGTCGCCGTCGAGGACGAGCGGGTTCAAGTTCGCGCGGGCGGCGTACAGCGCGGCCGTGAGCCCAGCGGGGCCGGAGCCGAGGATGATGACGTGTTCGTGGGACAAGGGGCACCTTTGGAAGGGGGCAGGGGCTATCACGGAGGGGGAGGGAGAGGGGCGGCTCACCCCCGCCGCCGTGCCGTCGCCGCGGGCTGCCGGACGCCGCTGAACATCGGGCGGGTGGCAGGGTTACGATCTGGTGCGTTGTATCAGCGCCTGTCTTCCCCTCTCCCCTTGGGGAGAGGGAGGCGCGCGCCTTGTTGCCCAGCCTCACGGGGGCCCGCTCCTGCGCGGGGGGACGAGGCCTCGGGGAGGGGAGGAGCGGGCCGCCCGCGGCCCCGTCCGCCCGTAGCCTGCCGGCGCCCCCCTACCTCCCGCGTCGCCGCCCGATCGCCCACCCGGCGATCACCAACCCCAGCCCCGCCCAAGCGACCTCGTCCGGCGTCGGTGTCTTGGGGGCTCTCGGGGTCGGAGACCTCCTCGCCGTCCGGAACGCCATCGTCGTCGCTGTCGGCGTCGTTCGGGTCGGAGCCGGCAGTCGCTTCGTCCTCGTCGGGGAGCCCGTCGCTGTCGCCGTCGTCGGTCTCCGTGACCCCGTCGCAGTCGTTGTCGAGCCCGTCCGAGAGCTCGGGCGCCCCGTGTAGACAGCTGCATTGGTGTCGTCACAATCTTCGCCGCCGAAATCATCGCTCGGTTGGCCGTCCGCATCCTGGTCGTAGTCGTCGCCGCCGGCACAGTCGCCGTCGAGGCCGTCGTACCAGATCTCGTCCGCGTCGGGGTTGGTGGCTGCGTTGGTGTCGTCGCAGTCCTCCCCGCCCGGCGGCGACCGAGGGAGCGGCGAGGAAGAGCAGCAGGGAGGCGATCAGCGGGCGATGGGGCATGCGCCAGCGTAGCCGTGCTTCGCGGGCGGGGGTACGATGGGGGCATGCTTACCTCGTTGCTTCTCGCCTTGGCATGCGATCCCCCCACCGTCGAGACGGGGGTGGATCCTTTCGGGGACGCCGATACCGACGCCGACGCCGATACGGATTCGGATTCGGATTCAGACACGGACACCGACACGGATACGGATTCGGATACGGATACGGATTCGGACACGGACACGGACACGGATTCAGACACGGACACCGACACAGATACGGATTCAGACACAGACACGGACACCTCCGGCGATCCCGTCTGCACCGATGTGGACCTCGGCTCTGCCCTCGGTGAGGTCGCGACAGGCAGCAACACCGCCGAGGTGGACGACTGGGAGAATTCCTGCGGCGGTCTTCGCGGCAAGGACATCGCCTTCCGATGGGTGGCCCCCGCGGCCGGCACCTACCTGTTCGACACCGTCGGGTCCGACTACGACACGATCATTGCCCTGTACGACGACTGCACCGGCGTCGAATTCGACTGCGACGACGATGGGTTGCCGGACACTCTGAGCCAGGCCGAGACAATCGTCGCCGCGGGCGACGTCGTCACCATCGTTCTGGACGCGTATGACGCCGCTTACGTTGGCAACTACGTGCTCAACATCACCCAAGTGGTCAGTGACGTGTGTCCGGATCAAGATCTGGGCTCAGCGACGGGGGAGGTCGCCTCCGGCTCCACCGTGGCCGCGCGGACCACCTTCCTGAGTGACTGCTCGACGGGCGAGAGCCTCGACGCGACGTTCACCTGGACTGCCCCGTCGGACGGGGACTGGACGTTTGATACCGTGGGCTCGACGTTTGATACTGTGCTCGTGCTGATCGAGGATGATTGCAGCGGTGCTGTGCTGACCTGCGACGATGACTCGGCAGACGGCGACGACTCCGGCGACGACACCAGCGGCGACTCCGGCGGCGGTGGGTTCCCTTACGACTCTGCGCTCACCCACACGATGACAGCGGGAGATGTGATCGTCATCTCGCTCGGGGGGTTCGATGGGTCGAACGGGGATTATGTGTTGAACATCTCGCGGTGACCGGGATACCGGATGCTGCTGGAGACTCCCTGACAACCGCCCGTCCACGGTCGATCTCTCGGCGCGCGCGGCTCGGC
The DNA here is from genome assembly GCA_947483545.1 of Deltaproteobacteria bacterium. The sequence continues at coordinate 4,145 of CANKNP010000171.1, forward strand.
GCCGTGTTGTGGATGTGCGGCGCATGGGTCGCCGGCTGCGGGGGGGATCACGTTGGTAAGGTTGGTGACACTGGGACTGGGGACGCCTGCGCCTTCCGCTCCGACGAGAACGCCCCAGTCGCCGAATTCTCCGACAAGGCCAAGGTCAGAATGATCGGCATCTCGAGCGGAACGTTCTGCATGGGCAGCGGGGCGGCCGACGCGGAGGGGGTATACGCGGACCATCCCGTTACCCTCACCCACGCTTTCTGGCTTGGGGGGACCGAGGTGACCGAGAAGCAGTGGGCCGCGTGGGTATATGCGACCGACCAGACACCCTCGCAGCCAAGCCGCGGCGACGACTACCCGGTGGACTCCGTGACATGGGATGCGGCGGTGTTGTACGCGAACGTATTGTCGGAGGAGGAGGGACTCACGCCCTGCTACTCCGAGTCGAACGACACGGTGGCCGTCGCTGAGGAGTACGACGGCAGTTCGCTGACGATCTACGACTGTCATGGGTACCGGCTGCCCACTGAAGCGGAGTGGGAGTACGCCGCGCGTGCCGGGTTGGATACCATGTACGCGGGGTCGAATTACGTTGATGCCGTTGCGGTCTACTCCGATAGCCAGAAGCGCAAGGTGGGGACGAAGGATCCGAACGCGTGGGGGCTGTTCGACATGAGCGGGAACGTGTGGGAGTGGACGGCCGACGGGCTCGGGAGCGATCACAACTACCCCTACGACTACGACAGCGAGACGGCCCCGCAGTCGGACCCGATCGAAGCGGGTGTGCCCTACTATCGTGTCGTTCGTGGTGGCGGCTGGGACCATAGCGCCGTTAGCGTCTCCTTCCGCGAGGCCCATTCCCCGGTCTACGCCAACGGACGGATCGGCTTCCGGATCGCGAGGTCCGCTGTCCCCTGAATCCTGGCCCTGTGCCGACACCGGCGCTCCCACCCGCCCCGTTCGGCCGCGCTATGCGACCGCGATGCGCGATCCACCCGAGCCCGAGCGCGCTGAACCGCACCGCCACAGCAGTGCGTTCGCCGCTGCGCTCCGCCAGGAAGCCACCACCCTCGGCTTCGGCGACGTGCGCTTCGCAGACGCACGGGCCGGCACCCCCGCCGAGCGCTTTCGGGCGTTCATCGCCCGGGGTAGCCACGCGAGCATGGGCTGGCTCGCGGATTCGGAGGCCACTCGAACCGATCCAGCCCGGATCTTGCCGAGCGTCCTGTCTGTGGCGGTGCTGCGGCTCGACTATGGCGGCGCGGTCCCGCCCTCGCCGGGTCCGGGCTTCGGGCGCGTTGCCAGCTACGCCTGGGGGCGGGACTACCACAACGTGATAGGGCGAAAGCTCCGAAAGTTGCAGTCCCGCCTCTCACTTGCCTTCCCCGATGTTCGGACCTATGCCAGCATCGACAGTCGCCCGGTCTGGGAGCGGGCCTGGGCGGAGGCCGCCGGCATCGGCTACGCCGCGAAGAACGGCTGCGTGCTGACGCCCTCGCAAGGCAGCTACTACTTCATCGCGACCCTGCTGTTGACGGTCGCCGTCGAGCCGAACCCGAGGGTGCCGCCGAAATGTGGGGCTTGCAAGCGCTGTCTCGTCGCCTGTCCGACCGAAGCCCTGCCCGGCGACGGGAGCGTGGATGTGCCGCGGTGCATCTCGTATCTGACCATCGAGGAGCCTGGCCCCATTCCCGTGGATCTTCGCACGAAGCTCGGGGACTGGGTTTTTGGATGTGACGTTTGCCAGGAGGTCTGCCCCCACGTCGCCGAGGAGCGCCTGAGCGAGTTGCAGCCCCACAACGCCTGGCTGGATCTCGTCGCGGTGCTCCACGCGGACGACGAGTGGCTCACGGCGGTGACGACCGGGACGCCGCTGCGGAGGGCGGCGCCGATCCGGCTCAAGCGAAATGCCTGCATTGTGCTGGGCAACCAGGGTTTCGGTCGCGCCGCGCTCTTGCGGGCGAGGGAGCACCCGAACGAGGTCGTGGCCGAAGCGGCGGAGTGGGCTTTGGGGCGATAGATTCCCCAATGTCTTCCGTCACCGCCATCGCCCACCCCAACATCGCGCTCTGCAAATATTGGGGCAAGCGAGACGCGGGCTTGAACCTGCCGAGCACCCCGAGCCTCTCGCTCACGTTGGCGCCGTTTCGGACCCGAACGACGATCACCCCTGGCGCGGATGCCGACGTCGTGTGGTTCAACGGACTGGAGAATACGGGGGGTGAAGCCGGCAAGATCCTCGCCTGCCTGGACCGGCTCGCCCCTGGCCGCTCCCCGTGTGAAGTGCGGACCGAGAATGACTTTCCGACGGCCGCGGGCCTCGCGTCCAGCGCCTCGGGCTTTGCAGCGTTGGTAACCGCAGGAAACACGGCGTACGAACTCGGCTTGGATGCGGACACCCTCGCTGTGCATGCCCGCCGGGGCTCGGGCAGCGCCACCCGATCCTTGCAAGGCGGGTGGGTGGAATGGGCGATGGGTGTCCGTCACGATGGCGCCGACAGTCATGGGGTTCAGATCGCGCCGGCGTCCCACTGGGATGTGTGTATGCTCGTTGTATTGGTTCGCACCGGCCCGAAGGAGATTGGATCGACCGAGGGCATGAACCATACGATGCGGACCAGCCCGTACTACCCGGCCTGGGTCGCGCACGCTGAGGCGGACGTGGACCAGGCGAGAGAGGCCGTGCTCACACGCGACCTGGAGGGGTTGGGGCGGGTGACCGAGCGATCCGCGCTGCGGATGCATGCGTCGATGCTCGCCGCGGATCCAGCGGTCCTGTATTGGAAGCCCGAGACCCTCACGGCCCTGGAGGTGGTGCGTCAATCCCGACGCGACGGGCTGGGCGCCTGGGCGACGATGGACGCGGGCCCGAATGTGAAGGTGCTCTGCCTGGCCGGAGACGCCGGCAAGTTGGAGGCCCGGTTGTCCGCCGCGGGGCTCCACGCACAGGCGCTTCACCCCGGGGGACCGGCGAGGCTGGAAGCGTGAGCACGTACACGTTCCGGGCGCCCGGAAAGCTCGTTCTCATTGGCGAATACGGGGTCCTGGACGGCGCGGGTGCCATCGTCGCGGCGGTCAACCACGGGGTGACGTGCAGACACACGCCGGGCCCGCTCGCTTGGGTCACCCCGGGCGACGACACCTTCGTGCGCGCGGCGCTCGCCGGGTTGCCCGACGACGCCGGCCAGTTCGCGTTCGGGGACTGGAACCCCGTTGATCTCTCCGCCTCCGGTCCGCCCGCCGGGGGCGCCTCGGGTGTGCCCGCCGGCCAAAGGGCCAAGCCTGGATTTGGGGGCTCCGCCGCTGCGACCGTCGCGGCGGTTCTGGCCTCGGGCAAGGAGCCACTCTCGGCGTTTGACATTCACAAGGCGGTGCAGGGTGGGGGTTCGGGTGTGGACGTGTTCGCCTCTCTGAACGGCGGGGTGCGGCGCTTTCCGGATGGAGGGCTCGTCCCGCCGCCCCACTTTGCGGCCGTTTGGAGCGGGCGAAGTGCTGCGACCGGGCCCCGCGTTCGGCAGTACCAGGCGTGGAAGGGGCGTCGGTCGTTCGTTCAGGACTCGCATGCGCTCGTCGAGGGGTTCGCCCTCTCGCCCGTCGCGGCGACCAAGGAGGCCTGGCACTTGCTCCGGGGGATGACGCGGGCGGCCGGGATCGACTACGAGACCCCCGAGCACGCCCACATCGTCGCCCTCGCGGAACGCTTTGGGGGAGCCGCGAAGCCGAGCGGCGCAGGGGGCGGCGACATCGCGGTGGCGGTGTTCCCCGAGCCGGCCTCTCGCGCCGCTTTTTGCGGGTTCGCCGCGTCGAGCGGGCTCACGGTGATCCCCTGCGAGATCGCTGAACCAGCCGGGTTGTGGGCGATGCACGGCTCCTTGGTGGACCTGCTCCCGTTCACGCCCGAGCGGTTGGCGCTCGCGCTCCAGGATCGTGAGGGGCTTGCCCGCAGCATCGAGGCGAAGGTCCCCGGGAGTTGGCCGCAGCCAGACTACGCAGCGGTCATGAAGGTGCTCGCCCAGCGCTGGGCGCGGGACCCGGGCGAAGCGTGGTGGGCCTGGCTCGTCACCGAGCGCGCCACGCGAACGCTGATCGGGGAGATTGGGGGAAAGATCGGACCGAATCGGCGGGGAGAGCTGGAGTTCGGCTACGCGATCGTGCCGGAGTGTCGGGGGAGGGGGCTCGCGAGGGACGCGGCAGCGGTGTTTGTGGAGTGGGCACGCGGGGAGTCGGACGTGAAGCATCTGCTGGCCGAGTGCTTGGAGGGGAACGAGGCGTCGAAGCGGGTGCTTCAGGGGGTCGGCTTGCGTGAGGTGGGCGGAGTTGTCGAGGGTGGGCAAAGGGTGCTGCGGTGGAGGGGCTGATCCGGCTACAAAGGCGCCCATGCTGTACTGGAAATCCACGTGTACCACCTGTCGAGATGTGCGAGCCGCCCTGCGCCTGCGGCGGCCCGATCTCGCTGAGAAGAACTACAGCCGGGCCGCGCTGACCGTCGAGGAGGTCCGCGGGATCGTGCAAGCGGCCGGCGGCGTTGCGGTCGTGTTGAACACCACGCACGCGTTGGCCAAGGAGCGCGGCTGGAAGGCCAGCCCTCCGGACGCCGAGACCTTCGCTGCCGAGACCGTGAAGGAGCCGAACCTGCTGCGCCGTCCTATCCTTGTGTTGGATGGTCGCGCTTGGGTTGGAAAGTCTTGCTCGGAGGCGCCGCTATGATCTTCGCTTTGTGGATGGCCTGCACGCCGGATCCCGTGGACCAGGGCATCACCTATTACAAGGACGTTCGTCCCATCCTCGACAAGAACTGCGTCCGTTGTCACACGGACAATGGCATTTCGACGAGCTTCGACGACCACGCCGTCGCCCTGACGTTTGCGGAGACCATGAAGGCGTACACCGAGAGCGGCTACATGCCGCCGCCCGCGCCAGACCCGAGCTGCCGGGAGTACGAGGACTCCGAGACGTACTTCTTGAACGACGAGGACAAGGCCACGATCGCCGCTTGGGCGGATCTGGGCGCCCCCGAAGGCGATCCCATCGACGCGCCTCCGGCGCCGATCCGGCCGACCATCGCGCCGTACGACCTTGAGATGTACGCGACGACGCCCTTTGTGCCGACCTTCGACGACGAAGGCAACGACTACCGGTGTTTCCAGTTGGACCTCGGCAACGACGAGGCCATTTACGTCACCGGCTTCGAGGCTCTCGTCAACAACCCCAAGATCGTGCATCACGTCGTATTGTTCGACAGCAACGGGCGCAGCTTGGGCGATGACAGCGGGGGCGATCCCAAAGAGGGCTTTGACTGCGGCGGGTTCGGCGAAGATGGTTGGGATTTTGTGACCGGCTGGGCGCCCGGCGGCGGGCCCGTGACCTTTCCCGAGGGGATGGGCTACAAGCTGGCCAAGGAGACGCAGCTTGTGCTCCAGATGCACTACTTTGACAGCTTCGACGGTGCGAACCTGGAGCAGGACCAGTCGGGCTACGCGCTCACCTACACCGACGACGCCGACCGCCGGGTCTACCAATTCCCGTTGGGCACGTATGACTTCACCATCCCGGCGGGCGACTCGGATTATGAGTCCGTGCTTGTCCTGCCCTGGGAGTACGGCGCCTACGACATCCTCGGGGCTTTCCCCCACATGCACACCCGCGGCTCGAGCTTTCGCTACGATCTGGTGCACGCCGACGCGACCGACACCTGCCTCGTCAAGATGACCGACTGGGACTTCCACAATCAAGTCACCGCCCTCTTCGACGAGCCCGCGCCCCTCGTGGACGGCGATGCCATCAGCCTGACCTGCACCTGGAACAACAGCGGCAACCCGGATGATGTGGTCTGGGGCGAGGGCACTCAGGACGAGATGTGTTTTGGGTTCACCTACGCTGCCAAGGCCGAATGAGAGGCGGGCGCACCTGAGGCACGGAGAACGGATGATTGGCCAATCCCCTGGCAAGTTGATCTTGTGCGGGGAGCATGCGGTCGTGGACGGGCACCCTGCCATCGCTGCAGCCATCCCCCGGATGACGACCGTGACGCTCGTTGAACGGCCGGGGCCAACCCGGATCTCGGGCGACGTCCGCGATGATCGCCTGCTCCCCGCCCTGTTGCGAATCCTGCCGTCCGAAGGCCTCGAGATCCAGATTCAGTCAGAGCTGCCCATCGGATGTGGCCTCGGCTCGAGCGCCGCTCTGGCCATCGCCGCATTGCGGGCGTTGGCGGCGTGGGAGGGCCGGGTGATGGAATTTTCCGAGCTGCACCGCCGGGGGTTTGAGGTCGAGCGGGCGTTCCACGGGACCCCCTCGGGTGTGGACCACGCGGTCTGCGCGCTCGGCGGGTTGATTCGGTATCGGCGGGGGAAGGGGGGGCCAGCCCGGGCGCTGGACAAACAACACCGTCCTCAGCCCTTGGAAGGATTTGAGTTGGAGCCGGGCTGGCCCCGATCCGCACCGTTCCAGGTGGAAGGCGGCGGGCCCGGCGTCTTCGACGGAGCGTCGCATTCCACTGGTAGGAACGGTGCAAAGAGACCGCCGAGCCGCAGGCGAGGCTGGCCGAGCACGCGGATCGGCGGGCCGGAAATTGCACCGTTGACGATCCCAGCGCCGCTCACGCTCGTGCTGGCGAACACCGGGCGGCCACGCCAGACGACGGCGGAGCTCGTGGCGCAGGTCCGAGCCCGGGGAAGCGCAAAGGAGCTCGCTGCCATCGGTGCGATCGTCCAGGAGGTGGAAGCGGCGCTGGTC